>DAITPO010000038.1:0-16297 GCA_036833535.1 Candidatus Acidiferrales bacterium
TCTTTCGCCGCTGAGGTTCATCTCTTCAAGTTGCCACACGGACTGTCTAGCCCCTGAAGCCACTCCGATCGGCTGGGCGAGTTATTTATAAGATGCGCTCACGTCCAGGACTATTGGCCGGTTCGTTCCTTGCTTTCTTCTGTGTACCATGGTATATTGGTACCAGTGAGGCGCATATGACAGCCGACAGGAAACACATCGTCGAGCGCGTGCAAACCGGCGTGCGCATGGA
The DNA here is from genome assembly GCA_036833535.1 of Candidatus Acidiferrales bacterium. GTDB lineage: Bacteria > Acidobacteriota > Terriglobia > Acidiferrales > UBA7541 > Palsa-147. The sequence continues at coordinate 233 of DAITPO010000038.1, forward strand.
AAAGCGACTGTTAAAAGTCCTCAAGGCGCTTGCCGAATACCACGATCTGACTCTGGGAGACCTTCTCGAAGGCATTGTTCTACATGCTTTCGATGGAAAGTGCCCGTTCAGCCAGCCAAACCTGCAACGCATCAAGGAATTGAAGAAGTTCTACGGGCTTGATTTGGATTCGCGTGCCAGCCATCGCCTGGTGGAAGCCGGTGCCACTCATTCTCTCAAGAAGGAGAGGACCAGCGAATGAATCCGCCGCTCAAGAAGCTCTCGATTGCAGGGTTGCGATGGACACTCGGCCTGGTCGTCTTGTGGGAATCAGTTCGCTTTGTGTTTTCGTCCTCGACGATTCACCATTTGGCCAAAGCCGGTTTTCCACAGTGGATCCGCCAGGTACTCGGCGGAAGCGAAATAATCGCCGTGCTTTTATTTCTGGTGCTACCCGTAAGCCTGGTCGGCGGCTACCTACTGCTTTTCGTTTTTGCGATCGCCGCAATTCTGCACTTGCTTCACGGCGAGTTTGACGTCGGAGGACTGATTGTATACGCCATGGCCGTAATTGTTTGCATGACCCACCGAAACGATAAAACCACGGAGGTCCCGCATGACTGACGATGAGTTCGTTGCGAAGTTTGAGGACTGTACCCTCGCCGCCGACTCTTTTCACCACTCGGACCATGCGCGAATGGCGTTCCTTTATTTATGCCGCTACCCGGCCCTGGAAGCGATCGAGCGTTTTTCAATTTCGCTGGCTCGATTCGCCGCGGCAAACGGCAAGCCCGGCCGCTACAACGAGACGATCACTTGGTCCTTTCTGCTGTTGATTCGCGAGCGGATGGCTCGCGCAGGGCGCCGGCAAAGTTGGTCTGAATTCACCGACACGAACGGAGACCTTTTGAGCTGGGAAGATAACATCCTGAAGAAATACTATCGCGACGAAACGCTCTCATCCGACCTTGCGAAACGCATCTTTTTATTTCCGGATAAATCGACTACCCTGCCTTGAGATCGCGGATCGAGCGATCCTAGACAAATAAGATTTCGGCGATGGCCCAGCCGCTTTAAGCCCGCTCGCTCGGACATCCTTTGATATGCGAGTGGCATCATTGGGCTCGTACATCCACCAATTCCGCAAGATCGACCGGAGAACCTCAGATGAATCTGAATGCAGCGAAGTTCGGTTTTGGGGCGGGCCTTCTCCTGCTTTCTTTTCTATCCACGGTTCCTTTGCACGCACAGACCGCGGGCACCACGCTGTCCGGTGTCATCACGGACGCTTCGAGCAAGGGAGTTCCGAACGCGAAAATCTCAATCAAAAATGTTGCCACCAGCCAATTGACAGAAACCAAGACCGATCCGGCTGGCCACTACAACGTGCAGAACCTGACGGCTGGGGATTACGAACTTTCCGTTTCGGCGGAAGGATTCAGCACCAATGTAGCGAAAGTGACGATTTCCACTGGTGCTGAGCAAACGATGAACTTGATGTTAGGTGGCGTGCTTTCGCTTGGAGACTTGGGCTACTCCCCAGCGCAGACGCAAGGGAGCGCACAGGATCAGGCGAGGCTCGACAAGAGATCCCACATGCTCAAGATCCATCAGCGGATTGGCTTGATCGCTACCGCTCCGATCGTCGCATCGGTCATAACCGGGACGTTCGCCGGCGGCAAGCGCACCAGTTCGACGGATCGCTATCTGCATCTTGCTCTCGGTTCGGCGGCGGGAGATTTGTATTTCATAAGTGCGTACTATGCTATCCGCGCGCCAAGAATTCCGGGAACCGAGACGCGTGGGCCCATCCGCCTGCATAAGGCTCTGGCCTGGATTCACGGCCCCGGAATGATCCTCACGCCTATACTGGGGGCCATTGCCTTTGATCAAAAAAGTCGCGGAGAAAAGGTGCACGGCATCGCGAGTGCGCACGCGGCGGTGGCTATCGTAACGGCGTCGGCTTATGGCGCCTCGATTTTGGCTGTATCTTTTAAGTTCTAGCGAGGGATCGTGAAAACAAAGATAGGAATGCTGACGGCGTTCTTGAGTCTTGGTTTCTCCGTGTTCGCCCAGACGGATAGCCGTTGGGTTCTCCAACAATCCACACTCACGTATCACGTCTCTCACGCGCTGCATCAAGTTGAGGGCGTGAGTCACGAGGCGCGAGGTAAGGGCGTTTGCCACGCGGGGCAATGTGATTTCTTGATAGCGGCCGCTGTTAAGACGTTCGATTCCGGCGATAGCAACCGAGATCTCCACATGTTGCAGGTGACGCGCGGCGGGGAATTTCCGATGATCAGTGTGCGCACTCGTTTACCCGAAGACGCGGCTGGATCAGCGACGATTCACGCAGACCTGGAGGTCCAGTTTGCCGGGCAGACCGCCAAGTACAATCAGATTTCATTCCAACAGGTGACCCAAGGAAACGAGACGCGGATAACCGGGACCATTCCCACTACGATCTCTGATTTCAAAATCGACCCGCCGTCGCTCTTAGGGATTGCCGTAAAGAACGAAATGCCGGTGCGCGTGGAAATGACCTGGCAAAAGCAGAAATGAATTTGGAAATCGCGTGCGCCGAACGGACGCGCTTCCCATGCGGCTAGGTGCGGCTCTTCCGGATTGGAGCGCAGCCGCAGGCGTCGCGTGGTCTGAGACCCTACCCGGGAGACTCAGCGCCCAGGGCAATTCCGCCGGGCTCTCTTTCCGACGATTGATTGCAGGCTTTCGTCCGGCGATGGAATTCGAGAGGTCTGGGCAGGACGCGATACCGACGCGGTGAAATCGAGTTTCTTTCTGTAGAGTTCAATCGCCATTATTTGTGTCGCTCCGCAAAACTGCCAGCCACCAAGCAGCATCCAACTATTTACCCGCCCTCTGATGAATTCCAGGAGGGACGAATGATTTTGATCACGGGTGCTACCGGCAATGTCGGAGTCGAACTGGTCAAGAAACTTGCGGGAGGCAGGCAGCGCGTGCGCGCCTTCGTTCACCGGCGGGCATCGGCGCGCCGGATTGCGCTGCCCGGAATAGAAATCATCGAGGGCGATTTCGCCCAACCCGCCACGTTCACCAGGGCCCTCGTAGGAATCGAGCGCCTCTTCCTTTTGGTTCCTTCGTCTTCCGAGGTCGAGCAACAGCAACGCAACTTCGTGGACGCCGCGAAACGCAGCAATGTCCGTCACATCGTGAAGCTCTCGCAATTCGCGGCCGACGAGAACGCTCCCGGGCGCTTCCAGCGCTATCACGGAGCGGTCGAAAACTATATTCGCAAGTCGGGAATTCCATTCACCTTCCTGCGGCCGAATCTGTTCATGCAGGGCCTTCTCAATTTCCGCTCCGTGATTTCATCGCGAGGCAGCTTGTATGCTCCTGCCGGAAACGCCAAAGTCAGCGTCGTAGATGTGCGCGATATCGCGTCAATCGCCGCGCGCGCCTTAACCGAATCCAGCCACGAAGGAAAAATCTACGACATCACCGGCCCCCAGGCCCTCACACACGCCGAAATGGCCGATCAACTATCCTGGGCCCTGGCGAAGCCCATCAAGTATGTAGATGTTCCGCCCGCCGCGATGCGAGAAGCGTTGCTCGGATTTGGCATGCCGGCTTGGCAAGCCGATGGCCTCATGGAAGATTACGAGCATTACCGCCGCGGAGAGGCGGAAACCGTCACTCCAACGGTTTACCATCTCAGCGGCAGCAGGCCGATCGCCTTTTTCCGCTTCGCCCAGGATTACGCAGAGAGATTTCTGGGGCAAGCGGCAAGCGCGGCGTAACCATTTCAGCCCAGACACAAAGGTACCCGAGAGCAACGCTCTCCCCTTACGGCCTACGCAGTTCCGCAACCCGTTCTATAGGTCTCGCCGCTAGCCTATTTTGCTTTCACTTCGGCGTGCGGAACGGACAGAAGTTTCCCCGCTAGATCACTGAACGCTGCGTATTCAGTATTTTTCTTCGTCATTAACTGCTTCGTTGTCTTACCTGATATAGCCGTTCAATCGGCAGATGCTTGGCCCATCTTCTCCGAAAAGATCGCCAATGGCAAAAGCATATCCGTACCACACCAACTCGCAGGAATATCCTCCGCAGTATAGAAATGTTCACGATGACCATGATGAATGCCCAGATGGAAACAGAACCATGCAAAAACACCGTGAAAGCGGGACTGGCGGCAAATCGCGGTGCGATGAATGTATCAGGCTCGGCTAGCACAGCCGCTCCCTGAAGGTCAATTCCCAGTGTCGCCCGGTGGGTTCGTGCGCGTCGAGTACGTTTCACGCCCGCCGAAGTTGAGCTATCGGCAATCCGTGAGCTAAGCAAATTCCTACGGCACGCCATCCCGCGTCGGAAGTTCCATAAAATCTGACACTCGGCTCGGGGTCGAATGACCCAAACCACCTTCGCAGGACTCAAACGTTTCGATGCCGTGCTTTCGAAGTATCTCCACGGCTTTCCTTATTCCAGTGTCGAGCTTTCCCGGAATTGGGCGTGATGGAAGCGGCGAAAGATGCGATTTTCTCAAACCCTTATTTGGCGCGTTTTTCTTCATCCTGCTGCTATCTCACTCTCCCAGCCATAATACGAATGGTAACGGCTTGCTGCCTGCTTTCCTAAGGCATTGGTACACACTACGCACTCTGTTTTTTTGCTTTTTTTGCAACTATCGGCCAGCAGCTCGGATCTTTTGCGAGGAGGCCAAATTTTTGAAGAAACAAAATCGTTCTAGCGGCAGGTCCAAAAAACTCGCAAAAGCAATCCTCGGCGGCACAATTGATAAGTCCAAACCCTCCGCCAGTGTAGTTAAGGGTGCATTTGACAAATGTGCAGGATCTAAACTCGGTGTCGTCAATAATGACTGTCTCTTTTTGAATGGTCTGGTCACTCACTACTTTCATAATGTGACCTCCAATAGATACAGGCGATGATTAGCTTCATTCGCCAACCGGAGTTAGATGTGCAGGGCCAGAAATTCCATAAATCCGTTAACGCGATTCAGTGCTCCGACAGCTTCCGCCGCATTGTATCGTCTTCGGGCGTGTGAGACTTCATTGCGCCAAACGTCTTTCATGTACGAGAAATGATCTGCCGCGTCCGAATAGAATCTTAATTGTTCTGCGCGCCTTTTCCCGTGTGCTAACAATCTAACGCCATTTAGTTTCGCGTGAATTGCGGTAATTACCTTTTTTCAATCAGCATACTCCACTGGCCGGCGTTTGCCGTTGCGCATCAGTGAGACTTTTACTTTCTTAGCTGGGGCGCGAAGGCCGTATTCGGCGACGCACATTGCATGAAATACGCTCGCGGTATTTTGCTCCAGAGCATAACAATCAGCTGCGCACTCGCTATCCTCTTTTGAATCAGGGGAATTGTTCCCAGATTTCTCCCCACGCCAAAGGGAATTTATCGTGAATCGGAGCCTTAGCTTTGGGCACGAAGACGAATCGTCGATCGAAGAGGTCCGTTTCAATCGCATCCCGCAAAACCTTGATATCCATTCTTAATTGGTCAAATGTGATCCCGCAATCTAAACCCAAACTGAGGCCAGCATTGTCAATGCGAGCGCGTGCTGTGCTTAGCTCAACCGCCTCGCAGTGACGCTCACAAATTGCGAGCATCGCTGCTACCCAATCCTTGATACGATCTGACGGAAGGGGAGCATCTCTTAATCCCCTCTGGCAAGCGTCTCTGCAATCGCACTCTGCGCTTTCGAAGGCAATCAACGCCTTGGCCAATTGCCAAACATAAACGCGGCGCATAATCTCTCAAAAGGTTTCGATACAAAGAGTCAAAACTGGATCCTATCCTCTGCCTGACTCATCTGCTTAGTCAAGTATGTTATTGCTTCATTACCAATTGAGACAAAATTGTACCTTTCAAGAACCCTCCTGAGCCGCTCCAAACGGATTTAGCGCCTTCAGAAGGGCCCCGAACGGCCGCCCACGGTCTCTACCCTACTGGAGCTCTTTTTTGCTCCAGTATTCGGCCGAGGACAGGACTGGAATAATTTCGAAGTCGATCAGCTCGTCCCAATTCTTGATCTAGGCCGTCAGCAGCGCGGGATCATGGGTTTCCATCACCTGAAAGCAGCGGGCGTCTTTTGGGTCTATCCAGTTGGCCTGTTCTATCAGCCCGTCCGGCAGCATGCGGCCTCGGGTTTCGAAGCGATTGCCGATTGGAGTTGGGTCGGCCTTGCGAAAATGTTCGATCACCACGTAGAGCATGGCGCGGAAGGTAACGCTGGCGGGGCAAAGTTTAAAAGGTCCGCGTGATTCGGGCACGAATGCTGATGAACTTCGTTCCGAAGCGCTGCTACTAGGGAAAGTGCAGTGGGGCCAGTTAGCGGGTCCAGCTTCTCGGATCGATATGCTTGGTGACGACTTTGTGAAGGCGCTCTTGGATGGAATTGTAGGATTCGATTTCTTCTTCACTGCGTCCCAGCGTTGTAAGGGCCGCCGCCTTGTTTTGCAAAGCGCGAGTTACTTCGGTTTGTATCGATGCTTCGGGAGCTGCCGTAAATATTTCGAGCAGATGATCGTAGGCGTGGATGGCATCCTCGGTGCGATTGAGCTGCGTGAGGACTGCACCTTTGCTGACCAGAGCGCGCGCGACCTGCTCGCGCAGGGATAGCTCTTGGCAGGCGCTGAAGCGCTTGGTGACGGCGTCATAGGACTGCAGGGCTTCTTCTCCGCGGTTCAGGCGGCCCAGGGCCACGCCTTTGCTGACCAGGGCACGCGCGAGTTGTTCCTGAAGCGAGAGCTTGTTGGGGTCGCCCAGGCGCTTGATCACGGCGTCGTAGGATTGAATGGCTTCATCGCGGCGATTCAGGCGGCCCAGGACAACGCCTTTGTTGACCAAGGCTCGTGCGACTTGCTCCTGAAGCGAAAATTCGGAGGCAGAGCCGAAGCGCTTGACCACCAGGTCATAGGATTGAATGGCCTCTTCAAGTCGGTTTAGGTGCGCGAGCGCGATGCCCTTGCTGACCAGGCCGCGCGCGATCTGTTCCTGAAGCGATGGCTCCGTGGCGTTGCCGAGGCGCTTGACGGCGAGATCGTAAGCGGCGACGGCCTCTTCGCGTCGATCAACGCGATCGAGAACCAGGCCCTTGCCGACCAGGGCGCAGGCGACCTGCTCCTGCAGCGGGAGTTCGGAGGCCGATCCGAAACGCTCGACGATCGTGTCGTAGGTTTCGAGTTCCTCATCAACGCGATCGAGCGGCGCGAGGGCGGCTGCTTTGCTCAAGAGAGCATCTGCGACAGCCTTGCGGGCGGCGAGATCGGACGAGCTCCCGCGCTGCTCAAGGACGAGATTGAAGGCTTGAATCTCCCGGGGATCGAAGAGAGACACGGGAAGAGTGATGCCCGCGCCGGCGAGCCGCTCGAGCGATTTCGGGCGATTGCCGGTGGGAACGAATTCGCCGAGGACCATCTCGTCTTCGCCGATGCCGGTTTTATTGAAGACGAAAATATCCTGAAGGACGATGTCGTCGCCATCCATGCCGGTAATTTCCGCGATGTTGACGACTTTGCGTGTGCCGTCGGTGAGGCGGCTGACTTGGACGACGAGATTGATGGCGGAAGCGATTTGGGCGCGAATGACGGGAAGAGGAATCTCGAGGCCGCCCATGGTGACCATGGTCTCGAGGCGGCTGATGGCGTCGTATCCGGCGCGAGCGTGAATGGTGGTGAGCGAGCCGTCGTGGCCGGTGTTCATGGCCTGGAGCATGTCGAGTGCTTCATCGCCGCGGACTTCGCCGACGATGATGCGGTCGGGGCGCATACGCAAAGCGTTGATGACCAGGCGGCGCGGCGGAATGGCTCCGGAGCCTTCGATGTTGGGCGGACGCGTCTCGAGCCGGACGACGTGATCCTGCTGGAAGCGAAGCTCGGTGGCGTCTTCAATAGTGACGATGCGCTCGCGCGGCGAGATATACGAAGAGAGAAGATTGAGCAAAGTGGTCTTGCCCGAGCCTGGGCCGCCGGAGACGATGATGTTCATGCGCGCGAAGACGCAGGCGCGCAGAAATTCGAGCATGGGCGCGGTCAGCGTGTGATTCTGGATAAGATCGTCGGCGGTGAGGAGATCTTTCGCGAAACGCCGGATGCAAAGGCAGGGACCGTCGAGAGAAAGAGGAGGGATGATAGCGTTGCAGCGGGAACCGTCGGCGAGGCGGGCGTCGACGATAGGCGAAGTTTCGTCCACCCGGCGGCCGACGGCGGAAACGATGCGGGTGATGATGGCCATGAGATGGGCATCATCTCGGAAGGAAACCTCACTGCGCTCGAGGCGGCCGCGGCGTTCGACGTACACTTCGTTGTAGTTATTGACGAGAATGTCGGAGATGGAATTGTCTTTGAGAAGTTGCTCGAGAGGTCCGAGACCAAAAACCTCGTCGAGAACTTCTTTGGAAAGGCGCTCGCGCTCCTGCAGAGTGATCGGCGTGCGTTCGTAGGTGGCCAGGCTCTCGACGATGTCGGTAACTTCGATGCGCACGGCTTCGCGGCTGAGCTTGGTGATGCGGCCGACGTCGAGCTTCTCGCGAAGCTTGCGGTGAATCGTCTCTTTGACGGCGCGGTAGTCGCGTGAACTGGTCGGGGTCATGGCCTTGGGTTCCCGGTAGTGAGCGGGAGTAGCAAAAGCAACATCGGGCGGCTCGTCTTTTCTCCCTCAGGGCGCTGCGGACTGCGAAGGCTGCGCTGGATTCGCTGCAGTGAATCCATCGGAAATCTCACGAGCGCGCCCGCGTCCGCCGATGAAAATCAGGCGCTGACTGCCCGCGCCTGACGAGCGGTCCCATCGAGGGAAGAAATCTCGAGGACATCGCCGACCTTCGTGCCGGTGCGATAAATAGTGTGGGCCGGAACCTCGAGGACGCTGTTGGCCTTGAGCGAAACCTTGGAGATGCGGAAGGGCCGCACGAACTCTTCGACGTAAACGACTTCCTTTTCCTTGCTGAGGAAAATGAGATCGATGGGGAAGAGCATGCCGATGGTGTGCACGCCGCGAGAAGGAATGATCCACAGCCCGCAGCCGAAGCGCGCCCAGCGTTTCGTCTTGCCGAGGAGGCCGACGAGACGGCGGACGTAGCTATCGGCGACGGTGGCTTCGGTGGCAACGAAGGTTTCCCGCGTCTTGTTGTAGACATAGACTATGCCTGTTCCGTTTTTGCGATCCTTCATCATCGCCGCCCTGGCGCCCCTCAGTTTGTTGCCTTGCAGCAAATATCTTTGTGCTGGTCCGAATCGTTGGCGAATCTGTTAGGCATAAACGCAAACAGCACGCCAGCCGCCAATTCTCCCGCTGCCCTGCGAATCAGGATCAATGACCTCAAGAGCCTGATTCCTTGGTCTTCCTGTGAATCCGCTAGCGGTGTGGGTGGAGCCGACCGCGAGCGGAACCGGCCATTCCGTCAGTGCCCGCCCCCCAACTGCCGAACAAGCGTGATGAACGCCGGACCCAAAATCACAACCATCAAAGCCGGAAAAATAAAAAACACGAGAGCCGGAACCATCTTGACCGAGGTCTTCGCGCTCAATTCTTCAGCGCGCTGCCGGCGCTTGGTCCGCAAGTCCTCGGAATGGATGCGGAGAGATTGAGCAATGCTGGTGCCAAACCGTTCGGTCTGGACCAGCATGGCCACGAGAGCCTTGATGTCTTCCAGGCCGGTACGCCGCCCGAGTTCTCGAAGAGCTTCCGTGCGCGATTTGCCGACGCGCATCTCGAGGTTCACGAGCTGCAATTCATCGCTGAGCTCCGGGTGAACGATGCGGAGTTCATTGGCGACGCGCAGCAAAGCCTGGTCAATTCCCAGGCCGACTTCCACGCAGATTACGAGGAGATCGAGGCCGTCCGGGAGAGCCAGACGAAGGCGATTTTGCCGGGCGCGGATCTTGAGATTGAGCCAGAGCTCCGGAAGCATGTAGCCAACAACCGCGGCAATTAAGAGGATGATCATGGGGCTGGCCTTGTAGAAGCCCGTGACCAGGACAACCGCGACGAAAACGATGGGCGAGAGAATCTTGAGGGCGCGAATGGCCAGAATGACGTCCGGCGTGCGGTAGCCCGCGCGCAGCGACATGAGTTCTGAACGCGACAGGGCCTTCCCTCTAAGAGCCGGCAAAAGTTGCCCCATGGACGCGAGAAACGCGCGCAAGAAGCCGGGGCCCTTTTCCTCGGGAGTGCGCTCGGCTTCTGGGGATGCGTTGGCGGAATCCAACATCCGGCTGACGCGTTGCGCGACCGCCGTTTCACTCGGAGAAAAGGCGTAGGCAATGGCGAGCATTATGAGAATGGTCGCCAGAAACGTCGCCGCTGTCAGAGTCCAGATACCCATATAATCCTCTCGTCACTCAAACTTCGATATGCACAATCTTCCAAATTACGAGAGATCCGATAACCTGCAGACCCAACGCAATTCCCAGGATGATGGGGCCAATCGGATCGGTCCATAGCACGTGCACGTAATCGGGATTCAGGAACTGCAGCACGATCAGCAAGAAAAACGGTAGAGCGATAAGAATGGCGGCGGTGAGCCGGCCCTGAGCCGTGCGCACTTTCACTTCGCGGTAGATGCGGAAGCGCTCGCGAATCAGACGCGAAAGCTCATCCAACAATTCGGCGAGATTGCCGCCGGTTTCCTTCTGGACGAGCAGCGCGGTGACGAAGAACCGCACGTCGATCAAAGGCACGCGCTCGGCCATATTAAGTAGCGCATCGCGCAAAGGTAGACCGAAATTCTGTTCCTCGAACGTGGCGCGAAACTCGCCCGAGACCGGCTCGGAAGATTCCTTGGAAACCATTTCGAGGCCGGTGGTGAAGGCGTGGCCGGCGCGTACGGCGCGCCCGATAAGATCAAGGGCCTCCGGAAAACGCTCTTCGAACTTCGCCAAGCGTCGAGCGCGCGTGAAAGCCACGAAAGCGATGGGAACGGCGAGCGCTGCCAAGCCGATGGCGAGCGCCATCACGCCATGATCGGGATACAGAAGGCCAACCAAGACGTACGTGCCGAGGCCCGCGACTGCCGTCCAGAGAAAAAACTTACCGGCCTTCATTCTCAAGCCGGCCTGGTTGATGAAGTTCTGAAGCGAACCGGCCCAGGGCAAGCGCATGAGCAGGCGCTGAAGTTGAGGGACGTTGCTATAGAGCTCGTCTCGGACAAGTTTGAGGTCGAGAGAAACTTCACCGCGGCTCTCCGCCTTGCGGACAGACTCCATGCGGCGCCGGACCATTTCCTGGCGGCCATCGCTGCGGCCGGCAATCATCCAGACGGCCCCAGCTACAATGGCAACGATCAAAAACGTGAGCAAAGCTAGAAACAGTGCCACGCGAGCCTCCTTTCCGAGGTAAGCGTACGCACACCCGAACTGAGCGTCTCAGTGGTGAACCCGTACATAAAAAGCTTAGCGATCATTCTACGGTCCTTAGCGAGTGTGCTGAACCTCAAACATATTTGCCGGCAGCGGAATCCCGGTGACGGCCAAGCGCTCCGCGAATTTCGGACGGATGCCGACGGGCATGAAATCGCCCATGACTTCGCCGCTCTCGCGGACGCCGCGCTTGCGGTAGACGAAGATGTCCTGCATGGTGACGACATCGCCTTCCATGCCGGTGATTTCCGTCAAGTTGGTGACTTTGCGAGTGCCGTCGCTGAGACGCGTGATTTGCACGACGACGTCGATAGCCGAGGCAATCTGCCGGCGGACGGCGGTATCGGGAATATTCAAAGCGGACATGGCCACCATGGTCTCGAGTCGGGACAGAGCGTCACGAGGAGAGTTGGCGTGAATGGTGGTGAGCGAGCCGTCGTGACCGGTGTTCATGGCTTGGAGCATGTCCAGGGCTTCTTCGCCGCGGACCTCACCGACGATGATGCGGTCGGGACGCATGCGCAGGCAGTTGATCAAGAGCTGGCGCTGATAGATGGCGCCCTTGCCTTCGATGTTGGGCGGGCGCGTTTCGAGGCGCACCACGTGTTCCTGGTGGAGCTGCAATTCGGCGGCGTCTTCGATGGTAACGATGCGCTCGCGGTCGGACAGGTAGGAAGAGAGCACGTTGAGCAGCGTGGTCTTTCCGGCGCCGGTACCGCCTGAAATCAAAATGTTGAGACGCGCTTTGACGCAGCCCTGCAGAAGTTCGATCATGGGCGCGGTGAAGGCGTGATTGGCGAGGAGATCGTCGGCGGTGAGCGGATCGCGGCTGAAACGCCGGATAGAGAGACACGGGCCATCGACTGCGAGCGGAGGAATGATGGCGTTGACGCGGGAACCGTCAGGGAGCCGCGCATCCACCATGGGCGAGGACTCATCCACGCGGCGGCCGATCGCGGAAACGATGCGGTCGATGATGCTCATCAAGTGAGCATCATCGCGGAATTGAATGTTTGTGGCTTCGAGAAGCCCTTTGCGCTCGACGTAAATCTTGTTGAAGGTGTTGACCAGAATATCGGAAACCGTGGGATCGGCGAGAAGCGGCTCGAGCGGTCCCAGGCCGAAGACTTCATCGAGAACTTCCGTGGATAGACGCTCGCGCTCCTGCAGGTTCATCGGCGTGGATTCGCCGACGACGAGCTCCTCGAGAATGAGCGACACTTCGCGGCGAACGTCGTCGCGGCGGACGTCGTTGACGCGATCCAGGTTGAGTTTCTGGATGAGCCGGCGATGGATCGCGGCCTTAACCGCGGTTAAGTCGGTTCGCGTTGATGGCATAGGAGTCGGTGGCATGGGGCCTTACCTTTTATTGGGAAATGAGAAAAAGTTGCCGATGCCGCCCTTCTTGACGGCGCTGGGCATCGCCTCGACTCCGGCGATTTGAGCGGCGAGCTGGCGGTAACGGTTGCTAAGCATGTTGTTGTGGTTCTCCATCAGCGGAGTACCCATATTCACCGAGGCGTTGGCCTTGGTGAAATCATTAGGGAGGCTGGCGAAAACGGGCCGCTTGAGGTTCTTCTCAATGGTCTTGAGAACCTCTTCGTCACCCTTGTGCCAGCGGTTGATGATGATGCGAATGCGGTCGGGGTCGATGCCGAGACCATTCAAGGCCCACAGGCGGCGCTCGAGCGTCCAGAGCGACGGAACGTTAGCCTCCGCGATCATCATGATCATGCGGGCGCGCTGCAGGATGGGGCTCCACTCCGAAGAGAACTGCGAGCCGAGATCGGCGAGGATCGTATCGAAACCGGCCGAGGCGACATTGATGATGCGCTCGAGAGGAGCTATCGAAATGGATTGCCACTCTTCCGGCTGCAGAGCGCCGCCGAGGATCTCGAGCTTGGTTTTATGCTGCGTCAACAGGCCGCTGAGAAAATGAGTGTCGAGACGGTCGAGACTCTCGACAGCGTCACGAACGCCGAAACGCGGATGAAGATCGAGAAGGAGGTGGACGTTGCCGAGAGGGCGCGCGAAGTCAAGCAAGACCGTGCGCTTCTGGGCGTGGCTGGCCAGTTGAACGCCGAGATTGACGGCGACCGTGGTGGTACCGACGCCGCCCTTCGAACCCATCAGGGCAATGAGCTTCTCAGTGGAGCGTTTCTCAGTGGGTTGGAGATCGTCGCCGAGACGCGCGAGAAGATCGGCCAAAGAGTCCGAGTTGACGGGCTTGGCGATGAAGTCCCGTACACCGCTGCGCATGGCGTCCAGCAGGAGCTGCTGATTGGGTGGATAGGTCGCCGAACAGGCGATGAGATGCACGCCTGGACGCAGGCGATGGAGATGAGCCGCCAAAGTGAAATAGGGTTCGGGATCACGGGAAAGATCGAGAAAGACGATGTCGGGAATGGTTTCTCCGACATCCGGGAGCTTCTCCATGGGAACGGACCAGTGCTTGACGGAGCCGACCATACCGGTCTGCTCGAGGCTCGCCAGGAGCTGGCCCGAAGTATTTTTATCACCGCTTGCGATGGCTACAGTCAGCATGGTCTGAGGTTCCGATTACCAACAGATGTGTTGAGACGCAACGTCAAAGATGCTTCTCCTTATTTACGCGACGGTGCGGGCGTCTCCGTCATACCGCTGCGATCAGGCCCCATAATGGGGTTAATCATGGCCGGGCCGGCAGGTGCATTCCCCGATTCATAGGGCTTAACGATTCGCGGCGTAACGAGAATAAGCAGCTCGGTGTGGCTCTTCGTGAGCGACTTGCTGCGGAAAAGCTTGCCGATGATGGGAAGATCGCCGATTCCCGGGACTTTCTCGAGAATCTCCGTGACGCGGTTATCGACGAGACCAGCGATCGCGAAACTCTGCCCATCCTTCAAGTTCATTTCAGATTCGACGCGGCGCGTGGAGAGCGCGGGAATGACGAAACCCTGAATCGTGAGCGCGTTCGCGAAGTCGAGAGCGCTGACTTCCGGCTTTACTTTGAGGTGAATCATACCGTTCTCGAGAAGCGTCGGGGTAAAGTTCAGGCGCACGCCGAATTCCTTGAATTGAATCGTAAGCGAAGGAAAGCTGCCCGATCCGCCCGTGGACTGAATGACCGGGAAAGGAAATTCACCGCCGGCGAGAAAGCTGGCGTCTTTGCCGGAAGCGGTAAGGAGATTCGGTTCGGCCAAGATCTCAAGGATGTTCTTTTCCTGAAGAGCCTTAATGGTCGCCGCGAGATTGAGATCGGGGCGGAAGAGAAAGATGTTCAGGAGATCGCTGAGAGCTAGCGTGGTGGAGTTGGTCGCCGTAGTTGTGGTTGAGCCGGTAGTCGATGTGGTGGTTCCGGAACCGGCGCCCGCGCCGAGGTTGCCCTGCAGGGCCGGTGGCGAGAATTGCTCGGTGCCGAGCGTGCCGACGTTCTTGGCGCCGGGCAAGCTGAGTATATTGATACCGAGTTGCGTAATGGCCGTGCGGTCAACTTCCGCAAATTTCACTTCCAGGAGAATCTCTCCCGTCGGTGGCGGAGGAACTTCCATGAGGCTCGTGACTTTCGGCGTCACGTTCTTCACGACTTCGAGAATTTTGTCGGCGACCGCAGTGGAGGAGACGCGCCCGGAGAGCATAACGACGTCTTTCGAAGTTTCGATCTGAACCGGCTCGTTCGGGAATACGTCGTGGATTTTCTGGCTCAGGCTGAGGGTGTCAATATCCACGGAGACTTCGAAGTCCTGGCTTTGATCGGCTTCGTCCCAGAGGAGCAAGGAAACTCCGCCCGGAGCCTTGCCGTTGACGAGAACCTGATTCGGGCTGACGACGATGGCCTCGGCGATGGCTGGGTCGGCAAGCGAAACGCGCTTGATTCTGGTCGGCGAGGTAATGACCAAGGAACGGCCGACGAGCAGGTGCAATGCCTGCGGGACTTCGGACGCCTGCTGCGACTGGAGAGCAGGCGGTAGCGAAGCCAGCGAAACGCTAGCTTGCGGCAACTTCGCAGCCTGGACGACGGCGTTTGCCGGACGTACCGAGGACTGCTGAGCCACTGCGCCGGGCGCGCTGAACAGAAACAGAGAACAGATGAGAGCAAGAGCGCCGGTGCGAATCATATTTCTGTTATGACGGTCTGCGTACATTCGAGACTCCCGCGTAAAGCTCAGGGATTTGGAAAGTTCTTCATTTCTTGCTTGCCGCCCGTGATTACTTCAATCGAATACGGCGGCGGCGCAGCATCTTTGTGCATGACGACGTGTTTCCCCGGTGTGGGGGCGGCGGCAGGTGCGACCGGAGCGCCACCGGCAAAGAGAGAAGACTGAAGCACCGGAGCAGGATTGGTGGCCTTGGTATCGACGGTATTACGGAGCGCGAGCTGGATCTTGCCTTCCGTACTGGCCATCGTAAGCTTGGCCGCGTCTTCGGGGGTGACAAGAAGCGTAATCACCGGAACGGGTTCAGGTTTGCCTTCGCGGTCCTGGTCCATTTTCTGTCCTGCCGCGAGGACGCGGATATTCTCGAGGATCGTGCGTGTGACGGAGCTGCCGCCGCCGCTCCCGATCGTATTGCCCGTCACGAGAACGTCGACCATGGTGCCCGGAGTAACGAACCCGGCGACGCCGACGACATCGTTGACGGGCACCGAGACGGCGCGCATGCCTTCAGGAATCGTGGCCGACAAGCCCCCGCCGGAGTCGCTGGAAGCGAGATTGTCGGCGAGAATCGGCTCGTTCTCGGC
>DAITPO010000038.1:16397-30244 GCA_036833535.1 Candidatus Acidiferrales bacterium
CCGACCATCAAGCGATTCCGATTCATGGGATAAGTCTCCTTTACCTCTTCAGCTAGCCCCAGTGTGCCGCGATAAAACAGATGAACGTGCCAGTCGCAGCAGCGACGCCAAAGGGCAACTTCAGCAGCGTCGGATTATCGAGCGAAATTTCCGGGTGAGTGCGCAACCCGAATACAAAGAAGCCACGGACCAGGACAACCAAATTCCGCAAAGTGGTTTTCACGCGATGAGTCAAGACCATCATCACGACTGCCATGAGTCCCGAGAGGAAGACACTGGCGAGCAGCACGAAAAGAAACATCAAGGGCCCTAGAAAAGCCCCGACGGCGCCCATCAACTTCCAATCTCCCGCTCCGAGCGCGCGCAGTAAGACGAGCGGAAGCAGAATCGCCAAAGCGAGCACCACTCCCTCGAGCGACACCAAAGCGCCGGACCATCCCGCCATAACGGTGTGCACGGCGATGCCGAGGAAGAGAGCGGGCACGGTGAGCCAGTTGGGGATCCGGCGAGTGCGCCAGTCGATCCAGCCGGCGGAAAATGTGAGAGCCAGCGTGAAAGCCCAGATTGTTTCAGTAGCGGTCATAAGCGTTTTGTGCGATTCCCGAAATACTTGGCTTTCGCGCCAGCTCCCACGGATTACGTGTTCGCGGTCAAGTTCGAGGAGGCGCTTGAGAATACGTTGTTGATCGCGGCACCCAGACTGTTCATCGCAACGATGGCAGCCAATGCGAGCAAAACAACCAGCAAGGCGTATTCGGTCAAGTCCTGCCCCGATTCTTCCGTCCACAGCCTTAATAGAAGCTTCCCCATCTACATCCTCCCTCGGTTGCTAACCGAATCGATTAGGTGTAGCCACAACGATAAACGCAGACTGCCTCTGGCCACTAGAACCGCGATTGAACTTCAGCGGCCAGAGAGCTCCGTCACACCAACGCCCTCAGTGAAGTGAGGGACTTAGGTGTTTGCGGTCAAGTTCGAGGCAGCGGCTGAGAATACGTTGTTGATCGCGCTACCGAGGCTCTTCATAGCGACAATCGCCGCCAACGCCAGCAAAACAACCAACAAGGCGTATTCAGTCAAGTCTTGCCCCGATTCTTCAGTCCACAGTCTCAAAAGTAGCTTCCCCATCTACATCCTCCTTCGGTTGCTAACCGAATAGATTAGGTGTTGCCACAAAAAATAACGTAGACGGCCTCTGGCCGCTAAAACCGCAACCGCATTTCAGCGGCCAGCGAGCTCCGTCACTCCAACGCCCTCGGTGAACAGAGGGAACTAGGTATTCGCGGTCAAGTTCGAAGCGGCAGAGGAGAAGACGTTGCTGATCGCGCTGCCCAAGCTCTTCATAGCGACAATCGCGGCCAACGCCAGCAAGACCACCAACAACGCGTACTCGGTAAGGTCTTGGCCTTCCTCTTCGTGCCACAGGCGCATGAGAAGGTTCTTCATTTGTTACCTCCTGATAGGTTAAAGGTCAGCGGCACGGAAGCCCTCTGCCGCCATCCCTCTTTATAGTGCATCTGGAAAGCCATTCCCTGGGGTGGAGGGAAACAGCTAACCCCAACATTTTTAGACAGTTGCAAGTATTTGTGAACGTGAGATTGAAGGTCCAAAAGACCGCGTGTCCCATCTAAGTTACACTTCTGCGAAAAGCTTGCGAACAATCGTGCTCGTAGGGCGAATCGGGGTCTTGCCAGCGCTGGGAACGGGGTAGTTCTAGTAATTCTGGTAGAGCCGCCTGAGCAACCCAGCGGCGTCGAGGAGGTATTTGGCTGGAGCCGAGCCTCACGCACGGTCAGCCTCGCTCGCAGAAATTGCGCGCTCGTCCGGTTTTTGGCCCCACATGACCATGTTCCAGGCCAGCCAGCGAACCCCAGGTACGCGCGTTAGCACGCGGTCGAGGGCGCGCAGAGGCATCCACCAGCGCAGACTCTCAGGCGTTTCCCGGAGGATGCGTTTCCAGTAGCGGTCGGCGTTCGGATGGACTCGATTCTTCAGGTAATACTTGACGAAAAGCAGCAGCGTGGACAGCCAGAATTCGCGGTGGCCGACATTGGAAAAATATTTCTGCGCGAGTTTGAGGTCAGCGACCGTCAGCGGGGATTCATCTGGTGTGCGGACGCCCGTGGCCATCCGGCGGTAGACGTTGATGACCGGATTGTAGGCGAGCGGATCGTAGGAAAAGAAAACGCCTCCGGGCTTAAGGGCGCGGGACATCTGCTCGAAAAGCGAGGCGCGATCATGAACGTGGTGGATGGTGTTGGCGATGTAAATTAGGTCGTAGGCGGCGGGCGGGAGATTCAGATCCTCAGCGCCGGAGACGATTCCTTCCAACGTGACGCCATGTTTGCGGCCCAATTCGAGAGCGGTTTCGACCATCATCGGCGAGATATCCACGGTCGTGACGCTGGCTCCCTGGAGAGCAAAATAGACCGAGGATTCGCCGAGGCCGGCGCCGATATCGAGGAGTTTTTTTCCGCGGAGCGGGCCCATGCGCTGAAGAATGAATTGATTCTCGAGCGCGGTGGGTGCTTCAAAGCACTCACGAACCAGGACGTCGTCGATGCGCGTACTATTGGCCCACGCGTCGTGAAAGGCGGCCTCGCGTTCGTGAGTTGTGGTGTCCACTGACATTGCGGCTCCGGAATTTTGTGAGTTCATTGGCGTCTCGTTGCGATTCAGCGCTCGGCCACCATGTTTCGCGGGCGCAGCTTTTCGGCGACGCCGCGGTTCTGGGCTTCAAAGCCCATCCGTTCGCGCACGACGTATAGCGGGCGGCGCTTTGATTCGCCGTAAATACGGCCGACATATTCGCCAATGATTCCCATGCAAATAAGCTGGACGCCGCCGAGAAAAAGCACGGCGATGACCAAGCTAGCCCAGCCTTTGACCAAACCTGGAGTGCCAACGATTCGCTCGATGATCGCCACCAAAATTCCCAGAAGCGCGACGGCGGAGGCCGCGAAGCCCACCCACGTGGCGAGACGCAGCGGCAGAATCGAGAACGAGACGATGCCGTCCGTTGCGAACCGCATCATCTTTGTGAGCGAAAATTTCGTGGTGCCGGCGTGGCGCGCGGCGCGGCGATAGGGCGCCGCGATCTGCGAAAAGCCGATCCAGCTCACCATGCCGCGGACAAAGCGGTCTCGCTCGGGCATGGCCAGCAGAGCGTCAACGACGCGGCGATCCATGAGACGGAAATCGCCGGTGTCGAGCGGGATTTCCGTATCCGAGAGCTTGCCGATGAAGCGGTAGAAATATTTTGCGGTCCAGAGCTTGAAAGCGGATTCACCGTTCCGCTCCGTGCGCACGCCGTAAACGACGTCGTAGCCATCCATCCATTTATCGAGGAAATCGAGAATCACTTCGGGCGGATCTTGGAGATCGGCGTCGATGATGACTACCGCGTCTCCGGAAGCATGCTCGATGCCGGCGGTGATGGCCATTTGATGGCCGAAATTGCGGGAGAAACGCACGACGCGAATGCGAGGATCGCCGGTTTGCAGTTCGTGAAGAATTTCGGCGGTGGTATCGGTGCTGCCGTCATCCACGTAGATGACTTCGAGCTGCATGGGAATATTTTCAAGGGCCGACAGGAGACGCCGGTTCGTTTCGCGAAGAACTTCCTCTTCGTTGTGGCAAGGAATCACGACAGAGAGGAGCAGGCGGCGACCTTCGGAGCCCGAAAAGCTGAGCTGCGACGGACCGCGCATGCGATCGATCATTCGGGGAGTCATATTCACTCCTGTCCAGCCGGCTTGGAAGTTTTTGAGTCCGCCGCGGGAGCCGCAGGCTCTCTCCGCACGAAAATCACGCTGCGATTGTCGAAATAGACTTTTTGCCAGTCGGGCAAGGCGTTCAGCACCGTGACGAGAGGCTCGCCGCGATCCAGTAACAAAGACTTGATTCCGTAGAAACGCAGTACCGCGAGACCTGCCGGCTTGATGTCGAGGACTTGCAAGTAGTCATTGAGCAGGCCGCCGGCTTCGTAGAGTTCGCTGCGGCCGTCAATAAAGACTTTGTGCTGGGGACCGCGCGCCCAGACCAGATAGCCGCCAAAGCCGTATGTGTTCAGCAGGGGGCCGGGGACATCGTGATGATCGAGATACGCGACCGCGCCCACGGGGAAATTCGCGGCGACTTTGTCTTCGAGCATCGCGCGAGAGGGGAAGTAATAAATCATCGCCACGCTTGCGGCGGTCATCAGAACGGCGTTCAGGATGAATTGATCTTTGGCGCGATTGTAAGCCGGCACCCAGCGAGCGAGGATTGCAGCCAGAACCGGCGCGGAGAACGGAACGAAGAGCAAAATGAATCGTACGTGAATCACCGCCATGGCCGTGCCGAACAAGAACAGCGCCAGCGTTTCCAACCGCCATGCGAAGCGGAAGATCACCTGGAGGACGATGAAGGCGAGAATCAGGGCGAGGAAGAATTTCCCGCCCGGCATCTGGAACGGCATGGGCTGCCATTCCAAGATATTGGCCACGCTGATGGGGAGCGACGAGGCTACCTGGAACGGATAGGTGCAGAGCTCGATGCCGTACGGGGTGATCGGCAATGCGCACATACTCATGAGGAATACAAAAGAGAGGCGCACGCGATCCGGCTGGCTCCAGCGCCGAACTTCCAGGTTGCCCAGTTGAAATTCAAACAGGCCGGCAAACCAGTAAGCGACGACGGTGCCCAGGCCGATGATCCACGAGCCGTGAGTATTCACCCACACCAGAAACAGAATAGGAAGAAACCACAGCGCGCCGCGCTTGCCCTGGCGGAAGAGTTCGAGGGCAATCAGCGTGAGAATCAGGAACAAGTAGCCCAGCATTTGCGGGCGCAACGAAAACGAGGGAAGAGCCAACGCGATAAGGACAATCGTGGCAACGAAGCCGGCCTTGGCATTCTTGGCGCAGATCGTCGCGAGCCCGTAGAGGGCGAGCAACGTCGCTCCCGCCACGAGAATGAGAAACGCTTCCAACCCGCGCAAGCCGCCCCAGCGGGCGAACAAGGCGAGGACCACATCTCCTCCCCATTCGTAAGAGAGCCATGGATGTCCCGCGACGGTGTAGGAGTAAGGATCGCCATGCGGCCAGTGGTGCGTGGCTAAGATCAGTTGGCCGGTCTTGATGTGCCACCAGCAATCCGGATCGACGATAAATTCGCGCGCGTTCAGGTAAACGCCGCCGACCAGAATCATCCCCAGCATCGCCGGAAAGGAGAACAGGCGGCGAAGAAGTTCCAGGAAGCCGGAGGCGGATTGCTCAAAAGTCATCGCTGGCGGACATGCTTCGGCGGTGGAACGAAGAGTGACTCCGTTTGTGGCCGATACCTGGTTCACTGTCACCTCGGATTCGCTCATGTGCTTTCTCGCCGCTCTAACTGGCGCTCAGATCGAGAGATTGCGCCGGCGATGCGACCGTCACCCTTCGGGTACATTTCAAACTGCACAGCCGATCTGCTCCGATATTCACGGCAGCTTTCCTTCCAAACTCCTCACGCCGCCTCTTGCCGCAGGTGGCGAAAAGCTTCCAGCACCGCGAACGGCGTGCGCGTGCTCGCAATGCTTTCACCGAGCTGGCGAATTTTCTGTGTCTCGATATGGCCGAGGAAAGTCGCAGCGCGCGCGATGTGATCAATCTTCTCGGGCGCCAGGCCCATGATTCGCGCGCAAGTGGAATCAACAGCCACCGGATCGTCGCCAGCGATGAGAACTCCCGCCGTCTTCGAAACTCCCTGAATCGGGCCGTTGCCTTCCATTCCGATTATTCCGTCCACGATCGCGAAATCGGGACGCACCGCGGCGTTGATATCGAGAATGGCGCGATCGATTCCCGCCCAGTGAAGAATGTTTTTCGGCCAGCCGTAGCAGCTGCCCGGAATTACGCCGAACATGTTTTTCAGCGAGAGCGTGACGCCGGCCCAGTGGTGCGTCTTCAACTTCGGCAGCGAGACAAGGAAATCGACGCCGCGCACCGTCTTCGGAAAATACAGCTCGCGCAGACGCGAGGCGCGCGTTTTCAGCAGTACGCGCTCCACATCGTCGGTATTGAGATCCACGAAGAAACGCGAGAGCGGGCCGGCGAACTCGCGCAGGCGGATGGATTCGAGGACGGCTTGTGTATCGCGATCCATCGCCGGGCCGTCACCAACCATTACTTCCGCCGCGCCGAGCCGCAGGAACGATTCGCGAGCCGCGGCGATTACGGCGGGATGCGTATTCATCATGCCGAGAGGATCGAGGCCGACGAGGTTCGGCTTGAGCAGAACGGTCTTGCCGCGAACGGGAAGATCGAATTCGCGGAGCGTTTCGAATAGCACACTGGAAAGATCGGCTTGATAATTCGCGACGCGACGGACCGCCACGCGCGACTCGGGCCGCGCGAACGGTGGCAATAGCGATGGTGAAGGTCTCGGCATAATTCAGTTCTTGAATTCCGCCCGTTCCGGTTGCAGCCAAAATTTCTTGCCGCTGGCGGCAAGCGCGGCCCACGCAGCCACCGGCACGTTCCAGGAAATGGCGTCAGGCTCGTACAGGCGCTCGAGCGTCGTGGAGAACGCGGAATTGCCGCGATCGAACGCGTTGAGAGCGACTTGCGTCAACGCGAGCGATGCGAGGCTTTGGATGCTGCCCCAATTTTTTTCCAGCCACGCGAGGCTTTCCTGTATTTCGCTTCGTTCCGCGTGCTCGCGAAGCGCCAACAGCGACCAGACCGTGGTGCTAACCTGCGGTTCGCCGGGAACGCCGTAAACCATTGGATTCCCGCAATTCCATCCGCCACCGGGGCACATGCGATCGAAGAGCATCCCCTCAGCAAGTTTTTGCCGGCTGCCGGCCTGCGGCGGCAAGAGATCCAGTGGCGATGCGCTCAAGGCAAGAAGCGCGTATGCAGTCGGCTCGACCCAGCTCGCTGTTCCGGACGTCCAACTCCACCCCCAGTAAGCGTCGTTCTGCATCGACACTTTCTTATGGGCGGTCAAACGGCGAATGAGCCGCCACCACGCACCGGAATCGCCGGGACGTTCCGCCACGAGCCAGCTCAGTCCGCGCTTGAGCGCGTCGCGGTTTTCGTTTGCCGAAAGGAAAGCCCAGCACGCCAATGAAGTGACCCAGGCTCCCTGGCCTTGTCCTGCCGCGGCGGGCCAGGAGCCAGCGGGAAGCTGCGAATCGCTCAGAAAGCGGACACCGCGCGCAATCGCCTCGCTCGCGGCATTTGCCGGGAAAACTTGATCGAGCGCGAGGAGAGCCCACGCCGTCGGCTCGACGCGGCTTTGCGAGCCGCTGCGGAAACCCCAACCACCGTCGGGATTCTGCGCCGCGCGAAGATACGGTAGACAGATCTCCTCGGAGAAAGTCACGGCTTCAGTTCCGCCGAAACTTCGGGACTCCTGCGGAATGGAAAAGGCAGGTCGCATGGCAACGGGGCCGCCGCGTCACATCAATTGCTTGGGCGCGGGGAATTTTTCGCGAACAGCACCGCCATTCGAGCCATTCGTACCGTTCGCGCCATTCCCGTTACCGTTGTGGCTCTCGTCTTCGCGCTGGTTGATGTCGAGCTGATTGATAAGCCTATGGAGATATCCGCGTGCCACGCCGAGCGTGCGTGCGCTCTCCGCCTTGCGCCAGCCGCATTCGCGCAGCGTGCGCAGAAGCAGGCGGCGCTTGAATTGGCGGACTTCCTCTTCGTACGAGGTGCGATTGAAAGTCGGCTCGTCACAATTGCTGCGAATCGCCGCGGGAAGATGCCAGACGTCAACGCTCTGAGATTCGGAAAGAACCACGGCGCGCTGAACGGCGTTCTCGAGCTCGCGAACATTTCCGGGCCAGGCATATTCCTCAAGAGCGTGCAGCGCAGGCTGCGAGAAGCGCTTCACTTTCTTGTTGAACTGCTGCGAGGAAACCTGAAGAAAATGATGTGCGAGAAGCGGGATATCGTCGCGGCGGTCGCGCAGCGGCGGCAGCGTCATCTGCACCACGTTCATGCGGTAGTAGAGGTCTTCGCGAAACTTGCCCTGCTGCACCATTTCGGCGAGATTGCGATTGGTGGCGCAAATCAGTCGGAGATTGACGTTGATCGTGGCGTTGCTGCCGAGGCGCTCGAATTTGCGCTCTTGCAGAACACGCAGGAGCTTGGGTTGGAGGCCGAGTGTCAGATCGCCGATTTCGTCGAGGAACAAAGTGCCCTGGTCGGCAGCTTCAAGACGGCCTCGCCGGCTCATAAGCGCGCCGGTGAAAGCGCCCTTCTCGTGGCCGAATAGTTCGTCTTCGATGAGCGTTTCAGGAAGATTCGCGCAAGAGAACGCGACCAGAGGGCGAGTGTTGCGCCCGCTCATCTGATGAATGGCGCGCGCCAGTAATTCCTTGCCGGTGCCGGTTTCGCCTGTTACCAGCACGTTGACATCGCACGGCGCGATCTTCTGCGCCAGTGCGAAAAGCTCCTGCATCGCGGTCGAAGTGCCTAGCAGCTCATGGAGTCTGCCCGCTCCGCGCGCGTCGGCGCGGAAGCGATCGAGTTCTTTTTGTGCAGAGTGAAACTTGAACGCGCGGCGCAAGATAAGGCGCAGCTCGATCATGTTCGGCGGATTCGTGACGCTGTCATACGCGCCGTGTTCCATCACGCCGACGAGCAGCGACCTATTTTCTCCATCGCAGAGGACTACCATCGGTGGATGCGAAGGGATCTTGCTGATCGCATCCATCAAGCGCGTGCCGATTTCGAAATCGCCTTGCACGTTGGTGGTGCGCAGATCGATCAGGATTACGTCGCACCACTCACGAAGTTCGTTTAGCCGATTGCCCTGTAGTTCATCGGATGTCCGCGTCTCAAAACCTTCTCCCAAAGCTCGTCCCACGACTGCTGCCAGGCTGGAATCTTGACTCAAGAAACACAAACGAATCGTCTGCTCACTCACCAAGAACGCTCCCTCGCGCTAGCGTAGCCGCAACTGGCCCAGGGGCCGATTTACCTACAGGACCTTCATCGATCTCAGGGGGCCCTATACAGACAACCGTACTTTCGGGAAATAAATTTCGGTGCCTCTGCAAAACCTTCGCCACCCGGTGGGACGTGCGCTTTGCGGAATGGCTGTCATAGAGAATGGCAAGTCGGGTGCCAGACGCCCGGTTGGTGACACTCTGAGGGAAAGAAGACTAACCCCGTAACTGTCAGCTAGATGCGTCTCTCAAAATGAGCAACGGTACTCGAACGGAGACGATGTCACCTTGTGATGTGAAATTTAGTAGTCAATTTCAGCAATATAATCTCATTTTCCGGCCCGTTTGCTTGGATTTCAGATTGTCTCATTGTGGAGACGCCTGCTATCTGATGCTGCTGAAAGCGATTATAGAGTGATTGGAACCAAGTGAAGACATGTTGAAAACGGGCATCTTAGCTGCGAGATGCCTCGAAATCCACAGACAATGCCCTGTGAAAAAGTGAATTGAGCTCTGAGAAGCGGCGAAGAATTCGCGCGAACTACTTAGATTATTCGGGTACGACCGCGGGGATGCCGACCAGGATTTCGACTGAGACGGGCTTGCCGTTGCGCATGACCGGCTTGAATTTCCATTGGCTCATTGCAAGGCGCGCGGCCTCATCCATCGCCGGCAGCACGCCCTGAAAGATCTGAAGATCGGCAACGGTGCCGTCATCTCGAAGCGTTCCCTTTAGAACGATGTTCTTGTACGCTTTTTCTTCCGGGATGGGAAGGCGCTTGAAATCAAATTGAGTTTCGATGTTGGGCGGCAGCAAGCCCGCCTCGAGGTGAATCACAGTAGAAGGAGTTTGCGAAGCATGGCGGGCAGTCGAGTCTGATTTCTGGCAATACTGCATCGCCCAATTCGTGTTCGGCATCGGCAGATAAATTGTGTAGATCTTGCCGCAGTGCAGGACGTTATAAACATCCAAGCCGCCGCCGCCGATGGAGCCCGCTGCAATGACCAGCGAATTCTTGCGCAATTTCGTGGCGACCACCGGCACGGGATAGACCATGCCGCCGGAGAAAGTTCCTCCGTTGAGCGAGGCCGAACCGCCGCCATCGCCATTTCCGTTGATGTAAATGTTTCCGGATCCCGAGTTTCCTCCGCCTCCGCCGCTGCCTCCTGAGCCGAGTCCGGTGCTGCCATCGCCGCCCGTGCCGTGTCCGCCAGTGCCGCCGCCTACCACGCCATTGGCAACGCCGCCGGGCGAGCCGGGGCCGCCGCCGTTGGGAGAAAGCGAAAATTCACCATAGCGATTTCCGGGAGGCAGAATCAGTTGCGAACCGGGAGGAGCTGGATCCGTGCTGATTACAAGCAGTCCATTGGCATCGCCGGGCGATCCTGCGCCCGAGCCTGAGGCAGCGCCGGGATCTCCGTGCGCCGAGCTGCGCACCGGCGCGGAAGGAACACTCACGGGAATCGCAAGCTTGGGCGTGGAATCGGACGGAGGAAGAAAAGTTGTCAGTTCCGATTTCGGAGCCACAGCCGCGACCGTCGGTGCGGGATCCGCGCTCACCTGCCGCGTGGCCTGCGTGGGTCGTGCGTCATTCGTTTTGAATGCAGCTTTCGGCTTGTCGGACAGATTTCCAAGCACGATGTTCGGAACTTTCAAATCCTGTTTGATGATTAGGTCCGGCGGTGAATTCGGCTGGATGATCGTCTGGTGAAAGTTATCGCGATGCAGCGGCTTCGAGACCACTGTCAGATCGCCATATTTCGCGGTGCTGCCGAGGGCCGGAGGAACGTCCGGAACAAATCCGCTGCCCGGACGTCCGCCTGGTCCCGGCGGCGCCAGGCGCGGCATGGTTTTCTTCACCACCGGCGCTGGAACCGTGTAATAGATTTTTCCGTAATCGTGCGTTGAATCTGAATATGCAAACGCGCTCGGCGGAAACGCGCGATGCAAGCAAACCAGCAGCACGATGAACGAACAGTGCACCAGAAACGAGGCGCCCAGAGGCCGGCTGGCCAGTTGGAATCGCGCGACATCGGTGGTGCGAAACAGGTAGACGTAAGTATTCGAAGATGACGGATGCACGCGCGCAAAAATCGCTTTGAGCGATTCCCACCAGCCCGACGATGCGCGATCTCTGGTAACTAGAAATCTTGGGATATTCACAGGCACCACAGGCCGGCGCACAACCGCGGGGCCGGCGACTCCAGGCCTTCTCGAGCTGCCCGAAGGAAACATGATAATCGCAGGATCTCTGCCTTCCGGGGACACGGCACTCTCCAGCGACCGAACGGCAATTCCACTTCACTCCACGAAAGTTCAGTATTCCTTCCCTAAAGCCTGTCCGGCAGAGTGAAAATACACTCCACCCTGGCGAAACGAAGAGAAATGGAGCACGCTTCGTTCCATTGGACGCCCAACGGGCGGCACAATCAGAATGGGTGAAAACGAACCAAGGCGTCTCGCAAAAGTCACCAATTGTGCACGATTCCTAGCCTGAGTTGGATGATTTTGGTCACCGTTCTGCCTATTTTTCCAGCATTTCGCTGCGTTCTTGCTAAGTCGAGCGGCGTTAAAGAGCTGTAGCTGCTTCCCGAGGGAAATTGCTGGCGTTTGGAACGGCTCCTGCTGGGATACGTGCAAAGTCTGGAACGAGTCTGTATAGCGTCTCGGGGTTTGTCCACTGAGCCAGGAAGCGGCCCGCAATTGAACTAGGAGTAATGGGGCCCGAAGCTGGGCCGAGGATTTTTGGAGGGGCTTTGATGCAATGGATGCGCATGAGCGGCCTGATTTTCGTGCTCGCGGTTGCGCCGCAAATCGCTCGGGCACAGGCTGCCTCAGCGCAGGCTGGGTCGAACAATAATTCGGCGGGCGTGGCTGCGACGACTGACAAGGATAAGAAACCCGCAGACGGCGATAAGGATGCAGCGGCGAAAACCCCCGCTCCTTTGATGGCTTCCGCCGCTAAGTCCACGGGCGAATCGGCGCATATCATTGCGCCCGAGGGACCTCCGCCCGAGGAAGTGAATCGCAAAGCGCTGGAAGCGAACGCTGGGCCGGATGCAGGCAAGTTGCTGCTGCGTTCGACGCCGAGCGGCGCTCAAGTTTTCATCAACGGCGCATACGTCGGCAAGGCGCCCATGCTGCTGATCGTGCCGCCTGGAAAATACAAAGTGGAAATGCGCGGCGGGCGATTGGAAACCGGATCGCAAATCGTCGGCCTTCTCGCCAACCAAACCCAACAAGTCGCCATGACTTTGAAGCAGCTCTATCCGTCTCAAGTTCCGATGAAATAATTCACTCAAGAATGCGAGCGTAAATCTTATGGACCGCAAAAGCGAAGGAATCGAATTTAACCGGGAAGCGTTTGTGGCGGGTGCCCCCAAACAGCCAAGCGCTGCACCGCGATTGGTGATGGGATTGTTGTTGGTTGTATCGGTAGTCGCGCTGGGCCTGATCGCTTACAAGGTGTTGATACAGAATTCTGAAAGTGCATCAGGAACGGACCCGCGCGTGATCGCGCAACTCGACCAGCGGCTCTCGATGATCGAAGATCGCATCGACCAGTTGGAGAAGGATCGCGGCCGGAAAGCGTCCGCGCCTGCGCCGGCGGCTCCGGCTCCTCAGCCTGCCGCTCAAGCGGCGGACACGAAGCCCGTTCCTCATTATCAAATTTCAAATCCGACGCCGCAGCACACGCCGACAACCGCGGCTCCAGATCCCGCCACAGCTCAGAAGCTCGCCGGACTGCAGCAGAAAATGGGTTCGTTGCAGACCGACGCGAACGCGAACCAGGAAGCTTGGCAGGCTACGACGGATCGTCTCGCGGAAGTTACGGGACAAGTCGGAACCCAGCACAATGCGATGATCAAGAGCCAGGAGCAATTGAATCAATTGCTCGCGCGCACTTCGCTCTCCGCAATTCCGTTCGAATTGCGCCGTGGTTCGAATCGCCAGCCCGTCGGGCCGGTGACGCTCACGCTCAAAGCCACGAACATCAAGAATCACCGCTATACGCTTTGCGTTTGGATTCAGGACTCTTGCATCGAGCTGAAGGACAAGACGATGTTTGAGGTCGTGCAGTTTGCGGTGTCGAAGGATACCGCGCCGCTCGAAGTGATCGCGACGAAGGTTGACCGCGACGTGATCGTCGGCTACTTGGAAGTTCCGCGCGAAAAGAGCGGCCAGTAGAAGCTACACTCTCTCCAAAATTACCGCGATACCCTGGCCCACGCCTATGCACATGGTGCACAGCGCGAACCGGCCACCCGTTTCCTCCAATTGATATAGCGCTGTCGTGATCAATCGCGCGCCGCTGGCGCCCAGAGGATGTCCGATGGCGATTGCTCCACCGTTCGGATTGACGTGCGGCGCGTCGTCTGGAATTCCCAAGTCGCGAAGAACGGCGAGCGCTTGCGACGCGAAGGCTTCGTTCAGTTCGATGACGTTCATGTCCGCAAGCTTCAGATTCGCCTTCGCGAGAACTTTGCGCGTCGCCGGCGCGGGACCCATTCCCATGATGCGCGGCGCAACGCCGGCAGCAGCCGAAGCGACGACGCGCGCTCTCGGCTGGAGGCCATGCTGGCGCGCTGCTGCCTCGGAAGCGATGAGTAACGCGCAGGCTCCGTCGTTTATGCCCGAAGAGTTTCCCGCCGTCACCGTACCATCCGGCTTCACCACCCCTTTGAGTTTGGCGAGAGCCTCAAGATTCGTGTCGGGCCGCGGCTGCTCATCTTGTGAAACGAGAATGGGATCGCCCTTTTTCTGAGGCACTGCCACCGGAACGATTTCCTTCGCGAGACGCCCGCTGCGGATCGCCGCGGCAGCGCGCTGCTGGCTGCGAAGCGCAAATGCATCCTGATCCTGGCGCGAGACCCGGAATTCCTCGGCCACGATTTCCGCGGTTTCGGGCATCAAGTCCAC
>DAITPO010000039.1:0-29656 GCA_036833535.1 Candidatus Acidiferrales bacterium
GCCGGAGTGGAGGACGCCGCGATTTTTCGCACGACGGATGCCGGTCAGACGTGGCAGGAACTTCCCGGACTGCGTGGCCACGGCACCGGACCCAAGTGGCAGCCCGGCGCCGGAGGAATGTGCCTGCACACGATTATTCAGGATCCGAGCAATTCGAATCGAATTTATATCGCCATCTCGGCTGCGGGCGCATTCCGCACTGATGATGCGGGCAAGACTTGGCGGCCGATCAACAAGGGGCTCTATTCGCAATACATTCCCGAGCCGACTGCCGAGGTGGGCCACTGCGTTCATCACGTGGCGATGCACAGCTCGCGTCCGAGCACGCTTTTTATGCAGAAGCATTGGGACGTGATGCGCAGCGACGATGCCGGCGATTCATGGCACGAAATTAGTGGAAATTTGCCGACGGATTTCGGATTCGTGATTGATGTGCACGCGCACGAGCCGGAGACCGTTTACGTCGTCCCCATCAAAAGCGACTCGGAGCATTTTCCGCCTGAAGGAAAGCTGCGCGTCTATCGCAGCCGGACCGGCGGGAACGAGTGGGAGGCGCTGACCAATGGGCTGCCGCAGAGCAATTGCTACGTGAACGTCCTGCGCGATGCGATGGCCGTGGACTCGCTCGATAAATGCGGCATCTATTTCGGGACCACCGGCGGGCAGGTGTACGCATCGGCGGATGCCGGAGATTCATGGACGCCAATCGTGCGCGATCTTCCGGCAGTGCTGTCCGTCGAGGTGCAGACGCTACCATGATTCGTGTCGTGCTCCCGCCGCATTTGCGAACGCTCGCGAAAGTGAGCGGAGATGTCGAGATTGCTGTCGAGGGCCACGTCACGCAGCGGTCGATTCTTGATGCGCTCGAGTCGCGCTATCCAATGTTGCGCGGGACGATCCGCGATCAGACCACGCAAGAGCGCCGGCCATTTTTGAGGTTCTTCGCCTGTGAGGAAGATTTTTCGCTCGAATCGCCGGATGCGCCGCTACCCGACAAGGTCGCGTCGGGTGCCGAACCATTTTTCATCATAGGAGCCATCGCCGGCGGTTAGCGACCTCCGCGGACGCAACGCCTCGCTACAATTTCGGGAGACGAGATCTAGTACCGGACGGCATTGTGAGTTACGCAAGCTCTCCGCAGTTTCAGATATCTAGTAGGTTTCTCTACGGGAATCCGTAGAGTGCTCCCCACAATCTGGAAGCATGCCTCCGCGAATCTGGATTCACACCCTCATACGTGCGCCCGGTGAATTATTACGAAGTTTTCATCACATTCCTTCGACAACCGAGCATCCTCGCTGCCTCTCGCGTAATCCAATCGCCGCGAGAGATTCGTAACACGCGCGAGCCCACTGTTCTCTTCCCTCGGGCTTCGGGCTGGTCGATCGCTCACCGTAGCGGGTCCCGTGCCGGTGCACGGCCAGGTTGGAACAGCCGCTACTCGGCCATTTTTCAAAAGCGCTCACAAAAATCTTAGAACGGAGGAGTTTAAAGTGACGAAGCTCAATCGCGCAGCTTTGCTTGGATTTTCGTTCGCGGTTGTTCTAGCGCTGGCTCTTACAGCAGCTCCGGGACGCGCCGATGATGAAGGCTCGATCCTCAAGAAACTCACCAATGTCAGCCAAGTTGCATCCACGGTTCCGGGTAACGGCGATATCAATCCTTACGGCATCGCGCTCGTGCCGCGCTCAGTGGGCAATCTGCACGCAGGCCATTTTCTGATCAGCAACTTCAATAACAGCGGAAACGCTCAGGGAACGGGAACGACGATTGTGGATATCGCGCCCGACGGCTCCTCCTTCAGCGTTTTCGCTCAACTCGATCCGAATAATCTTCCTGGCGCATGTCCGGGCGGACTCGGCCTGACCACGGCGCTTTCCGTGTTGCAATCGGGCTGGGTGATTGTAGGAAGTCTGCCGACTTCCGACGGTACGTCGGCAACGGCGCAGGCGGGCTGCTTGATCGTAGTCGATAGCCACGGCAATCCGGTCGAGACGATTTCGGGTGGGCCGATCAACGGACCGTGGGATATGACCGCGTTCGATGCCGGCCCGTTCGCTCAATTGTTTGTGACCAACGTGCTCAATGGCACGGTGGCTGCGAATGGTGATGTAGTGAACGGCGGCACGGTGGTGCGCATCGATCTCGCCATTGTCCCGAACCACAATCCCATCGTCCTATCTGAAACCATCATCGCGTCCGGCTTCGCCGAACATACCGACCCGGCGGCGCTGGTGATTGGACCTACCGGCGTGGCGCTCAGCCAGCCGTGCAACATCCGCGACGCGGACGATTGCGCCAAGGGCGGCGTCTTTCCGGGGGAGCGCGTTCTCTACGTCGCCGACACGGCGAGTAATCGCATTGCAGTGATTCCCTTCCCGCTCATTCGGGGAAACTCCGCTGGTACGGGCATCACCTTGACGAGCGGCGGAACTCTCAACGGGCCGCTGGGCCTGGCGGTCGCGCCGAATGGACACGTCCTCACCGTGAATGGAGTTGACGGGAACATCGTAGAGACAACTCCGCGCGGGGTGCAGATCGCGTCTGAACTCATCGACAATACGGGCGGCCCGCCGCCGGGAAATGGGACTCTCTTCGGATTGGTTTTTGACGGAGAGAATAAAATTTACTTCGTGGATGACGGCAGCAACACTTTGAATCTGTTGCAGTAATCTGCCCGGCCGTCGCGGCCATTGGCGAAGTTAATTTGACGGACGAAGAGGGCGCAGCAAGCAGCGCCTCTACGAACGCAAACGAAGTTTGATGCAGCGGAGACCTTCGGGCGGCGCGCGTTGCGGCTCGCTCGAAGGCGCCGTTGCAAAGCCGACAGCTTAGACGCTGACGCTAGAAATTGTTGAAGACGAATTCAACGGTTTCGGTTGTTTCCCGCGGCGTAGGCTCGTACTTCCAGCCTTTTACGGCGTCGATCGCAGCACGGACCAGAAGTGGACTGCCTCCGAGAACTTTCGTGCTGCGGACCGAACCGTCGGCGGCGACGTTGACTTCAATCTTGACCTTGCCGTTGACGTGCATTTCGCGCGCTAGCGCGGGATAGGCCGGATCAACCTTTGACTTTACCTGACGTTTTGCGCTTTGGTCTTGACTAGCGCTCTGAGCTGACGCGGCCGAAGCACATGCCAGAAGTGCAACCAGCGCGAAAAGCGAAAACCATGCGCGAGTTTTCATTCCCTGCTCCCAGCGCGGACCATTAGACTGATACCCCACCATAAAGGAGCACGGCGGGTGCCACGACGGGATGTCGTCTGCGGAAGTTCGGCAGAATTGGCGTAATGCCTTGCAACTAGGGCTCTTACGAGCGTGTTTCCCTCAGAGATTGCCGCGCCACGCCACACACTTCGTCTCAGGCCGGAGCGCTAGAAGGGGTTTTATCTCGGAATGTGACAGTTCCCGTCGCTGCGGCTTGACGAAGTTTGCCGCCTTCCCGGCACAACTACGAGCGCCGGTCATGTCTTCAACACGCGATGCTCTGGATCGCCGCGATCTCCGAGTTGCCGCTGGCTCACGATTATCCGAGCCGAGAGTCGAAGAAGTGGTAGCCGCACGCTTGGAGTTCGCTCATTCCTGTCATAATATGTGGGACTCGCTTCAGGAGACCGCAGGGTCCATGAATCCGGCTGGGGGCACCAAAGCAGTGCGTGTGCGCGATTATCAATGCGAAGGCCGACTGGCAAGACTTGCCGCAGGGGTGTCGCTCGCCGCGGCGATGCTTTTTCTCGCAGCATGCGCAGCGAAAAATCCGTCAGCGAATCAGCCTCCGGCCGCTGTAGCAGTCAAGACGAGCGTCGCGCAAAACGTTTCCATTCCGGACACAACCGAGTATCTCGCTACGCTCAAATCGCGACATTCGACGACTATCAATCCCCAAGTCGAAGGCCAGATTACGAAGATCTTCGTGAAGTCGGGCGATCGCGTGCCCGCGGGTAAGCCTCTGATTCAGATTGATCCCCTGAAGCAGGAAGCCACGGTGGGAAGTCAGGCAGCCGCGCGCGCGGCGCAACTCGCAAACGTCGCTTACGCCAAGCAGCAGCTCGACCGTACGCAGAAGCTGTTCGACGCGGGCATCGTGCCCAAACAAGATCTCGATCAAGCGCAATCCAATTACGAAGCCGCGGAAAAGCAGCTTGAATCGCTCGGCGCACAACTGCAGGAGCAACAGGTGGAGCTGCATTACTACAGCGTTGACGCTCCCACCGATGGAATCGTTGGAGATATTCCGGTGCGCGTCGGCGATCGAGTGACCACCACGACGCTGCTTACCACCGTCGATCAGCCGGGAAACCTCGAGGCTTACATTTCCGTGCCGGTCGAAACCGGACGGAATCTGAAGATGGGACTGACTGTGCAGTTGCTCGATCCCACCGGCAAAGAGATGGGCGAGACGCGCATTGATTTCATTTCTTCGCAGGCGGATGCGAGTACACAGTCAATTCTGGTGAAGGCCACGGTCAGCAATCCGAGAGACGAACTGCGCACGCTGCAATTCGCGCGCGCGCGCATCGTCTGGGGCACGCACGAAGGCACCACAATTCCAATCCTCGCGGCAACAAGAATTAATGGGCAATACTTCGCCTTCGTCGCGGAAAAGAGCGGAGCTTCGACCGTCGCGAAGCAGCGGTTGCTGCATCTGGGGGAATTGATCGGCAATAGCTACGCGGTGCTCGACGGCATCAAGCCCGGCGACCACGTGATCGTCGAAGGCACTCAATTTCTCATCGATGGCGTGCCCGTGTCCGAATCGCCGGCCGATGCCTCTCCAGGAGCTCCGGCATCCTGACCTCTTGCGGACACCAGCGGAATTTGACTTCGCGAACACCAACGGAACAATTCGCGCGCGGGACTGACGCATGTTCGTAAATTTCTTCATCAACCGGCCAATTTTCTCGACGGTGTGCGCGCTGCTGATCATTCTTGCGGGCGCCGTCTCCATCCCCACGCTGCCCGTGGCGCAATTCCCCGACCTGGCGCCGCCGCAGGTGACGGTGACAGCCATCTATAACGGCGCGAATGCGCAAACGGTCGAGACCGGCGTCACCATTCCTCTCGAGCAGGCCATCAACGGCGTGCAGGGCATGAAGTACATGACCTCGTCGAGCGGAAACGATGGATCGAGCAATATTACGGTCGTATTCGATATCAGCCGCGACGTGGACCTCGCCGCGGTGGACGTTCAGAATCGAGTCAATTCGGCGCTCGGCCGCATGCCGAACGAAGTGAAGACCACAGGCATCACGATTGCAAAACAGGCGACGGGATTTGTGTTCGGCGCCGGCGTGTATTCCGAGCACGGCGAATACGATAGCCTCTTCCTCAGCAACTACATCGATCTCTACGTCGCCGATTCGCTGAAGCGCGTCAAAGGCGTCGCCGATGTTTTCAATTTCGCGCCGCGCAAATACTCCATGCGTTTGTGGCTTGATCCCACGCGCCTTGCGAGCCGCGGAATCACCGCCACCGACGTCGTCAGCGCGCTGAGCGAGCAGAATGTGCAAGTTGCCGCCGGAGAAGTCGGCCAGCCGCCGGCCCAGCCCGGGCAGATGTATCAGATTAGCGTGCGCGCCGTTGGGCGACTGACCGAACCTGCGGAATTCGAAAATATCATTCTGAAATCCGGCACCGATGGAACGCTCGTGCGCTTGAAAGACGTGGGCCGCGCCGAACTGGGCGCTGAAGCCTACAACGCGAACCTGCGTTTCAACGGCTATGACGCGATCGGATTTGGAGTGACGCAGCTCCCAGGAGCGAATGCGCTCGATGTAGACCGCGACGCGAAGGCCGCGCTCGCAGAGCTTTCGAAGCGCTTTCCGCCGGGGATGAAGTATGCGATCGCGTTCGACACGACCACCGTGATCGGCGAGTCGATTCGCGACGTGCTTTACACGCTTCTCCAAGCCATTGCACTCGTCGTCTTCGTGATTTTCATATTTCTACAGGATTGGCGTACCACCATTATTCCCGCTGTGACAATTCCTGTGTCGCTGGTCGGGACGTTTGCGTTCGTCAAACTGCTTGGATTCTCAATCAATACGCTGACGCTTTTCGGAATCACGCTCGCAACAGGCCTCGTTGTGGATGACGCGATCGTGGTCATCGAAAATGTGGAGCGCCACATCGCCGAGGGCATCAAGGAAGCGCATCGCGCCGCCGCAGTGGCGATGGGAGAGGTTGCGGGAGCGGTGGTGGCGACATCGCTGGTGCTCGTCGCCGTGTTCGTTCCGGTGGCCTTCTTTCCGGGCACGACCGGAATTCTCTTTCGGCAATTCGCGCTGACCATCGCGTTTTCAGTCTCGATTTCCGCCTTCAATGCGCTGACCTTGACGCCGGCGCTCTCCGCCGTCCTGCTGGGGCACGAGCGGCGGGGCGCTCGAGGCATTCTCGGAGTATTCAATCGCGGAGTAACTTGGCTGACTCAGACGTATCGCGAGACGCTTGCGGTCGCCATGCGGTTCGCGATTCCAGCGGTCATCGTGTTTCTAGCCGGGCTCGGCCTGACTTACTGGCTTTATCGCCATGTCCCGCGCGGATTCATTCCGGAAGAGGATGCCGGTTATCTGATCCTCGCGATTCAAGCGCCTCAGGGAGCATCGCTCGGGTACACGACGAATGTGACCGGCCAAGCGGAGGCGGTCCTGTCCAAGATTCCGGAGATTGACGGCGCATTCAGCGCGGTCGGATTCAGCTTTGCCGGCAGCGCGCCGAATAGCGCCATGATGTTTGCATCGCTAGCACCGTTCGAGCAGCGCCCGGGCGAAGCGCATTCGGCTGAGGCCATCGTGAATCGCATGAGAGGTCCGCTAAGCCAGATTACCGGCGCCGTGATCGTTCCGTTCTCTCCTCCCGCGGTGCAGGGCCTTGGGAACTTCGGCGGATTTCAGTTCATCGTCGAAGATCTTGGCGGAAATACCTTACAAGCGCTGTCGCAAGCGAGCCAGGCAGTCGTCCGCGCCGGGAATTCGAGCAAGGACGTCACGGGATTGTTCACATCCTATACGGCAAACGATCCGCAATACGTCGTGACTTTTGACCGTGACAAGGCCAAGGCGCTGCAAGTTCCGCTCAATCAGATTACCGATGCGCTGCAGGTTTATATGGGCTCGGTTTACGTCAACGATTTTGATTTCAATAACCGCGCCTACCGCGTCTACATCCAGGCCGATCGTCAGTTCCGCGCGTCGCCGAGCGATCTGCAGAAGTATTACGTTCGCGCGTCGACCGGCGCGATGATTCCCCTTGAAAGCGTGATCCACGTCGAACAAGTCGCCTCGCCGCAGGTAATCAGCCACTTCAACATTCTCAGATCGGCGGAAATCGACGGGTCTGCCATGGGAGGACGAAGTTCCGGCGACGCAATTGCCTCCATGGATGACATTGCTAAGCGCGTTCTGCCGAAAGGATTCGGCTACGAGTGGAGCGGCATTTCGAAAGAAGAACTCGAGTCGGGCAGCACCGCCGTATTGCTTTTCGGATTGGGGATTCTGGTGGTGTATCTAACGCTCGCCGCGCAGTACGAGAGCTTCTCGTTGCCGTTCATCGTTCTTCTCGCGGTGCCGATGGCGCTGCTGGGCGCGCTCGGAGCGGTCTCGCTGCGCGGCTTGCAGGATGACGTTTATTGCCAGATCGGCCTGGTGATGCTCATCGGCCTTTCGAGCAAGAATGCAATTTTGATTGTGGAATTCGCCGAGCAGTTGCGCGAGCGGGGATTCTCGATCGTGGATGCCGCCATCGAAGCCGCCCGCATTCGCCTGCGCCCGATCTTGATGACCTCGCTTGCATTTATCCTTGGAGTTCTTCCGTTGGTCCTGGCGCGAGGCGCCGGCCGCATCAGCCGCCAGTCTGTGGGCACCACGGTTTTCGGCGGGATGATTGCCGCCACCACTCTGAATCTCCTGTTCATCCCGGTCCTCTACGTGATGCTTAAAGGTATTCAGGAGCGCCTGTTTCCCCCGAAGCAAATCACACACACGCCTTCCGAAACGTAAGTTCCGCCCGGCGACCGACTCGCTTCCTCTCGCGTTTAATAAACACTGGAAGTACTTCTTGCCAGTGCTAAGATACGCGGTCACAATTTGCGCAGCTCATTCAGGAGGTGGCATGAACCTGCCGGCGCGGCCGCACGAGTTCCAAAATTTCAGTTCAGCACGTCGCGGCGATCAAGTCGCTCATAGCTTCTATTCTACTTTCCTGTTGATCGGTTCCCTGCTCTGCCTCTTTGCGTTTTCGCCAGTTGTGGCCGCGCAAGATTCGTCGGGGTCGATTCTCGAATTGAAAACCGGCTGGTCACTGCAATCGTCGGCAAAAGTCACCGGCAACGGAGCGTCGTTTTCGCAGCCCGGGTCTGGCGCGCCGGGCTGGTACACAACTTCGGTGCCTACCACGGTAGTCGGCGCGCTCGTTGATTTCCGGGCCTATCCCGATCCGTATTTCAGCGACAATCTGCGGCACTACCCTGGCATGAGCTACAAAGTCGGCGACAATTTCTCGAACGAGGACATGGCCAAGGACAGCCCATTCCGCGTTTCCTGGTGGTATCGCACAGAATTTATGGTTCCGACCGCATGGGCCGGCAGAAGCGTCTGGCTAAATTTTCTGGGCATCAACTATCGCGCCAATATATGGGTGAACGGCCAGCAGATCGCCAAAGCTGAAGAAGTCGCTGGCGCGTTCCGCCGCTACGAGTTCGAAATTGGGCGGCTCGTCTCCGCGGGGAAGACCAATGCAGTTGCGGTCGAAGTATTTCCGCCGTCGCCGCACGACCTGGCGGTCACCTTCGTCGATTGGAATCCGCTTCCGCCGGACAAAGATATGGGCCTGTGGGGCCGGGTTTTTCTGCGCGCCAGTGGAGCCGTATCCCTGCGCCATCCGCAGGTGGAGACAAAACTCGATCTGCCTGGCCTCGATGTCGCGCATCTCACCGTTCGCGCGCAACTCCACAATTCTTCCGCCTCTCCTGTCGAGGGCGAGCTCCGCGGCCTAGTCGGCTCCTCTGAAATTTCGCAATCGGTGACGCTCGCGGCAGGCGAAACCAAAGAGGTCACTTTCGCGCCCGAACAGTTCGGCCAGCTCAATTTCGTCCATCCTCGCATCTGGTGGCCGTATTCGATGGGCGCGCAGGATTTGTACGAACTGCATCTCGAATTTGATATCGGAGGCGAGCCCTCGGACAAGGCCGGCATCAAATTCGGAATCGACCAGATCAGCTCGGAGATGACTCCAAAAGGCCACCTGCAATTAGTGGTGAATGGAAAGAAAGTATTGATTCGCGGCGGTGGCTGGACTCCCGACATGTTCGTGCATCAGGATCCCGCGCGCTGGGAGGATGATTTTCGCTACGTTCGCGGAATGAACTTGAACACCGTGCGGCTCGAAGGCAAGCTGATGGACGACCAGTTTTTCGATCTGGCCGACCGTTACGGCATTTTGGTGATGGCCGGATGGTGCTGCTGCGATCACTGGGAAAAATGGAAGTCTTGGAAATCGAAAGAGCGGGAGGTAGCGACAAACTCTTTGCGCGACCAAGTGCTACGCCTCAGAAATCATCCAAGCGTTTTGGTCTGGCTCAATGGAAGCGATAATCCGCCGCCGGCGGATGTCGAGACTGCCTATCTCGACGTGCTCAAAGAAGTCCACTGGCCGAAGCCGGTTGTCTCCTCCGCCTCCGGCACGAAATCGAGCGTCACTGGCCCCTCCGGCGTGAAAATGACCGGTCCGTACGATTACGTGCCGCCGAATTATTGGCTTCTCGACATGCAGCACGGCGGCGCGTTCGGTTTCAATACGGAGACGAGCGCCGGCGCGGCCATCCCGCCCATCGACAGCCTGAAAGCCATGCTTCCCGAGAAGGCCCTTTGGCCGATGAACGCGCTCTGGGATTATCACGCCGGAGGCGAATCGTTCCGCGATATCAAGCTTTACACTGACGCGATCGAGAAGCGTTACGGCGAGCCGAAAAGTCTGGCCGATTTCGAATGGAAAGCACAGGCTTCAGACTACGAGAGCGAACGCGCTATGTTCGAGGCGTTTGCGCGCAATCGCGGCACGGCCACCGGCGTCATTCAATGGATGCTCAACAATGCGTGGCCTTCCATCATCTGGCATCTCTATGATTTCTATCTTCGTCCGGCGGGCGGATATTTTGGCGCAAAAAAAGCCTGCGAGCCGATGCACGTGCAGTATTCCTATGACGATGGCTCGATCGTCGTAGTGAACGACACGATGCAGGACGCGCACGGCCTAAAGCTAACGGCCAAGATTTACGATTTGGACGCGAAAGAGAAATACTCGAACGACGCAACGATTGACGCTCCCGCACTCAGCACCGTGCGATCGTTTAAGCTTCCCGCGCCGACTGTCGCGTCAGCCGCCTATTTTCTTCGGCTCACTTTGCAGGATGACAGCGGCTCAAAGCTAAGCTCGAATTTCTACTGGCTTTCGACGAAGCCCGACCAACTCGCGATGGATGGCCACACCTGGTACTACACTCCGGAAAAAACCTTCGCCGATTTCCGTGAGCTAGGCCGCCTCGCGAAAGTCACTCTTTCTTACAAAGGCGAATTCGACCCGGGGCAGGACGAAAGCGTCGAACGGATTACCATCTCGAATCCAACGGATCGGCTAGCGTTTCTCATCCATTTGCGGCTGACGCGCGGGCCCAGCGGCGAAGAAATACTGCCGATCTTATGGGACGATAATTATTTCGAGCTGTTGCCGGGCGAATCTCGCGACATCAAGGCAAAATTCCGCACTTCCGATCTGGGACACGCGACCCCGGACGTTGAAGTCAGCGGCTGGAACGTTTCGTCGGCGACGCCGCGCTAAGCGGTCGGGGCGGCCGAGTCGGATACGCGAAATGGCCAAGCTTGCGTGTACTTCGCCCGAATCAAGAAAATCGCCACGCCGGCAGCCAGCGTCGCCGTGCCCACAGCCACATACGACCAGCCCGACGTAAAGAAGATGTACAGCCACCCGAAGAAAGCGATTATCGCCGGAATCGGATAAAACCACATCTTGTAAGGACGGGCCGAATCTGGAAATTTCCGCCGCAACAAAGGAATGGCGAACACTTGCCCGATGAATTGCACCAGGATACGCGTGGTGATCAGCCCGCTCACCACCCAGGCTAGCGGGAAGAAAGCGGCCACGATCGATACTCCGCCCAGCACGAACAGCGACACATGCGGATAATGTTTTGTCGGATGAACCTTGGCGAAGGCGCGGAAGAAATAGCCATCTTTCGCCGCGGCATAAGGGATCCGCGAGTACCCAAGCAAGAGTGCGAAGACCGATCCGAACGCGGTCCACAGAATCATCAGCGTGATTAGTATTGCCGCGCCGCGGCCGTAGAGCCGCTCCATGAAATCCGAGACGATGAAAGACGAATTGATTCCCTCGCGCCACGGAACCACCCCGATGAGCGCAAGGTGAATCGCACAATAGCCCACCGCACAAATCGCGATGGACCACAAAATCGATCGGGGCACCACGCGCGCGGGATCTTTCACCTCGTCGCCGATGTAGCAGACGTCGTAGTAGCCGAGGTAGTTGTACACGGCGATCAACGTCGCGCTTCCCAGGCCCAAGAAAAACCCGCGCTGAAAGGCAAACGCCCGCGGCGGAAAATCAAACGCCAGCCGCGGATTGAAATGCGGAAAGCCCGCGATCAGCACCGCTGCCATCGTCAGAAGAGTGCCAATCCAAAGCGTGACCGTCACCTTACCGAGAAATTGGATTCGCCGGCTCAAAAGCACAACGGCAACCACGCCGATGCCAGCGGCGACAAGTTGCTGGCCGCGCATCGTCAGTCCGGGAAACAGATACGCCGCGTAGTTTCCGAAGCCGATCATGCCGGAAGCAATCTCCAGCGGGCCGCTGAGAACGAATTGCCAGATGAACAGGAAGGCCATGAGCCGGCCCCAGGTCTCGTGCCCGTAAGCCTCGCGGAGAAAGTGATAGCTTCCGCCGGAGCCCGGAAGCGCCGCGCCGAGCTCGCTCCAAATCAATCCGTCAGAAATCACGATCAGCGCGCCGGTGGCCCAGCCCAGCATCGCCTGCGGACCGCCCATCGTGGCCATGAGCAGAGGAATTGTAATGAAGGGACCCACGCCGACCATGTTCGACATGTTCAGCGCGGTGGCGTGCAGCAGGCCGAAGCCGCGGGTCAAGTTCGGACTGGAGTTCGAGGCCATTTATTAAACGCGGGCGCGCCATTGTAGCCGCGAAAAACGGGGAGAGCAACTTCAGAAATCCGGTAAGTTTTAATAAACGGGAAGGACGCCGGCAATCTGCGCGACGCGATCAGAAGGGATTCTGCTCCGACTGGGGCGCAACGGCACTGTGCTTGCGCACCAGGCGGAAAGGGCGCAGCATCGCTTGCAGTCGCAACGCAAAGGCGCTTGTGTCCTCACCCGGCCACTCATCTTCGGCCGGAGCCGTTGCCAGCCGCCAGACGTAGCGCGCCGCCTCCCCGCGATTTTCCACCAGCGCAAATCGAAAGCGCAACCGGCTCGCAGCGCTCCAGGATTGCTTTTCGACGACCATCTTGCGCTGGACCAGCGTGGCTAATGCAGCCACCGCGCTATCGGCCTCGATCTTCTCTCTGATGGGATTCGGCAGCGAGACTTCCGTCAGGTCTTGAGCGATTGAGAGTCCGAGAAGCAGCATGCGCCGCGCTCCAAGCGAATCAGCGGTCTCGAACACCGCATCCCAATCGAGCCGCACCGACGTCTCCAGCAGCGCTCCGAGATCGACAAGCCACGATAGCCGCTCCCAGAAATCTTTCGCGCCGTGGACGCACAGAACCGGCAACGCATCTTCGGGGCGGAACGTCGCCACGTTGCGGCCATCCACCGACACCTGCGCAAGCCGATTCGCGAAATGGGCGAAATCGGGCCGCACGGGAAAATGCCGCATCGTAAATTCGGTGTGCAGCTCGACGAGTGACTGTCCTGAGCCACGATAGGTATATTCGCCCGGAATCCGGGATGTCGCAGTCTCCACCCCCCGCTTCCACGGATACCTCGCGCGGTATTCGAGCGCCAGCATCGCTTCGTGCGCTGCGGCGAGATCGCTTTGCGGAACGATGATGTCCAAATCGTCGAACTGGCGCAGCGAAGTATCTAAATACGCCTGAGCCGCGAGCACTGGGCCTTTATACGGAATCGCAGTGATTTTGCGGGATTGAAATACGTCGAGGATGCGAGCGAGTTCGTTGCCGAGAAAGAGAGCGCGAATAGCGTTGGCGCGCGCCGCCTTCTCCATGCGCTCGAGCCATAAGCTCGGCACGCGGGTGGAAAACTTGCTGAGATGTAAATGAACGAGAGGAATCAGCGCATGCTGGTCGGCCAGCGCCATGAAGGCCGCCCAATTCAAATCGGGCCGGACGAGTACGCGAATGCGCTCGATGTGCGAGGCGCCGAGCCGCGTCCGCGCGCAGCACAGCAGAAGCTGCATCTCCGGCCGAATTTCTTCCGTGCGAGGTCTCGTCATTTCCGCCCCGCAGACCGCCGGCGCCGCGATTCGACGCGGCCGATTTGTCAAATGTCAGTTACCGCCGGCCTACGAGGGTTCCCTCATTGAATCTTAGACCATCGGGCCGCACTGTAACCAGAATTATGCGGCGCGATGCGCTCAGGCAGCCAAGACCATCTGTGGGATACCTGCGATAGGTTTGGCGCGTCTGATGCGGCTCAGCTTCGATTGGAACACGCTCGGGTTCAGTCCTGCGCGATGACAGACGGCCTCAAGATCCGCCGGGCTTTGCAGCAGAAACTTCTCGGCCTCGCGCTGCGCACGCGCGTTGTTCGATTGAAAGTCCAGCACGGCTTGAAGCAGCACCGCTACCCACAGCCGGCGCTCGGGATCGTAGTCGTGACGCTCCGGCTGGTCTTCATCCAGCTCGTCAAAGTCGTTCGGTACAGCCGCTAGCTCGAGTTTCTCGGTGATTTCCATTCTTCCCCCAGTTGGCGCCAGCTTCCTTACTGCCGCGCACGCGAATAGGGAGATTGCACGCGGGAAGCCAGTTGGCCCGCGCAAAAGTGTTTTCCGAGCGATGCGTCTAAGTCTTATGTGCGGTATGAGTTGCGCGGGCCAGACACCCGCACCGAAGGCGGCTCCGCAGTGTTCCCAAATCGGGATTATGCGCCAATGGCAAACAACCGTACCGAATGAAGGCAGTCGCGATAAACCGTAAGGTTCGACCGGACGCAGCAAACGAACTCAAATGTTGTTCGGGGTCTTTGCGGCGGTGACTACTGCCAGTGAACGCGGGCTACGGAGCGAATTTCTTCGCCAAGGCCTCGCGCAGTTTATGCGCGAGAGCGTTGAGCGTAAATGGCTTCTGCAGAAGCACGATATCGGGCCCGAGAATGCCGTGATGGACGATAGCTTGATCCGTGTAACCCGACATATACATGATGCGAATACCCGGCCGGATGGCTTCGATGCGCTTGGTGAGCTCGCTGCCACTCAATCCCGGCATCACGACATCGGTCATGACGAGATCAATCGCGCCCTTGTGTTCCGATGCCGCCTTCACGGCGGCGGCGCCGTTTTCGGCGACGAGAACTTTATAGC
Source organism: Candidatus Acidiferrales bacterium (assembly GCA_036833535.1). GTDB lineage: Bacteria > Acidobacteriota > Terriglobia > Acidiferrales > UBA7541 > Palsa-147. The sequence continues at coordinate 14,587 of DAITPO010000039.1, forward strand.
CGCTGATTTCGAGGTACTCACGCGCGAGATCGCGCACGCCCTGCTCGTCTTCCACCAGGAGAATTGTCTCCGTGCCGCGGGGAATATTCCGCGATACCTCGCGAACTTCCTGCGGCGTGAGACTATCTTCCACGCGCGGAAGATAAACTTTGAACGTCGTTCCCTGCCCCAGCTCGCTATAAACCCAGATGTAGCCGCCGCTCTGCTTCACGATTCCATAGACCGTCGCGAGTCCGAGTCCAGTTCCCTTGCCTTTTTCCTTCGTGGTGAAGAACGGCTCGAAAATGTGGGCTTGCGTCTCGGAGTCCATGCCGCAACCGTTATCGGTGACGGCCAGCATGACGTAACGTCCCGGAGTAAGCACGACGGGCAGGCGCGCCTGGCTATCGTCGAACTCCACGTTCTCCGTTTCGATGGTCAGCTTTCCGCCGCGAGGCATCGCGTCGCGAGCGTTCACCGCGAGATTCAAGATTACTTGCTCGATCTGGCTGCGGTCCGCTTTGATGCGCCAGAGGTCCGCTGCGTTCACGGAGACCAGCTCGATATCCTCGCCGATCAGCCGCCGCAAAATCTTCTCCATGTCGGCGACGACGCCCTGAATATTCAGGACGCTTGGTGCGAGCATTTGCTTCCGGCTGAAGGCCAAGAGCTGCCGCGTCAGCGAAGCGGCACGCTGTGATGCTTCCTGAATCTGTTCCGCGTTGCGCCGGAAGGCGTCGCCGGGCTTAGAGCGGTCTATGAGCAATTCCGCGTAGCCCTGAATCACCATGAGCAGATTATTGAAATCGTGCGCGATGCCGCCTGCCAGCCGGCCGACGGCCTCCATCTTCTGAGCCTGGCGAAGCTGTGCCTCGAGCTTCTTGCGATCCGAAACGTCGAGCGCCATGCAAATCGCGCCATAGGGCTGGCCGTTCGGCGCGCGCATCGCTTCCACGTGACAGGCGTAAGATCCACCGCGCCATTCCATATGGAAAGTGCCCGGCTCGCCGGCCACGGCCCGGCGATGCTCCGCGATGGGCAAGAATCCGCAGTCGGACGTCTCGAAGAACTGATCCATCGTCTTTCCGATGACGTCTTCAGGCCGGACGCCGACGCGCGTCAATCCCGCGCCCAGGGCAGAAGTGAAACGCAAATTCGCATCGACGGTCCACAGGATCGCCGGCAACTGCTCGACGAGGACGCGCAGGCGAGCCTCACTATCGCGCAAAGCGCCTTCGGATCTCTTACGTTCGATCGCCAGCGCGATCTGGCCGCCGACGGACTCCAGAAACTCGAGATCGCGATCGCTGTAAGCATTCGAGTCGGAGTAGTGCTGGACGACGAGTACGCCTATGGTGGCCGAAGCATTCCTCAATGGCACGCCCAGCCACGACGGCGAGGACGTGCCGACGAGTTCGACATGGTCTGCAGCGACGAGCCGTTCGAACGCGGACTGCGGAATCGATGCGGCGCGGCCCGTCTTGAACACATGCGCCGTACAGCTTCGCCCCACTTTTTGCGGCGGCGGGGCGGAGTCATATTGGTCGGCGAAGAATGGAAAGTGGAACATACCGCTGGAGGGCTCGAACAGCGCGACGAAGCAATTCTCCGCGTACAGCACTTTCTTCAATGCCGAGTGGATCAAGCGCAGCAGGTCGTCCAGATTTTCGGTGACGTTGACGGCGTGCGTGATTTCAAGCGTCGCCTGCCGCTCGGCTTCCGCGCGCTTCCTGACGGTGATGTCTTCGACCGTCCCCTCGTAGTAAAGAAGCTTTCCGTTCTCGTCGCGGACGGCATGGGCATTCTCGTTAATCCAAACGCGGGCGCCATCCTTGCGAATCAGCTCGTATTCGAACCCTTCAACGACGTCGGTGGTCTCCATCAAGCGCTTGAACTCTTCGCGCCGTCTGGGTTCGGCGTAGAGCTGCGCGCCGATGTCGCTCACTGTTTCCATCATCTTTGCAGGCGAGTCATAGCCAAAAATTCGCGCCAGAGCCGGATTCGCGCTGAGATAGCGGCCTTCCGCCGTCGTCTGGAAAATTCCTTCGATGGCATTTTCGAAGAGCGAACGAAGGCGCTCTTCCGCGGATCGCTGGGCTTTCTCGAGACTCGTGCGGCTGGAGATGTCTTGGTACATGCCGAAGCTGCCGATTCGCCGTCCGTTGACAACCAGCGGAACACCGAGGATCTCGACTTCGACGTGGCTTCCGTCGCAGCGGCGGCGCTTTGTCGTGTAGCGCACGACTTCGCCTCGCGCGACACGCCGGCTGATCTCAACTGCTTCCCCTTCGCTGCCCTCAACTGCGACAAGCCGGTCGAGTCCTCTCCCCACCAATTCGGCCTGCGTATAGCGGAACAATTGCTCAAATGCGGGATTGCACATCTGCACGCGATCGTCGGACCCGAGGACTACGATGGCGAGAGGATTATTTTCGAGAAGCGCCTTCAGAATTGCATCGTGGGTTTCAAGACTCAGCGGAGACGCGGTCGCATTCTCAGGCGAGCGAACCACGGTGCTCAGGCTGTTTCCTTCGAGGCTCGCAGTGCCGCTCTCTTGCCGCGCGCGATTTCGTCCAGAAATAAGGTCGGTCGTTTTCGGCATGAGATGGAATGTGTTCGTCAGCCCGGCGCTGATGGAGACGGACGAACCCCGAGACCAATGCTCCGTTATGGCACACGTCGGTGCAATGGTACGTTCGTACTAAAAGGGACAGAAAACACAGGGTTTATCAACACCCCACAATTTGACGGAATTTTCGCTGGAGTGGCAGAAACCGTGAATTCGCTACGCAAAGATTGCGCAGATTTTCTAGTGCATTGGCGGCGGTTCCGGCACGGCTTCGCCGTCTTTTCGCGGGTCGGATGCACCGGAATTGACGCCGGTTTTGAAATCGCGGCGCACCGCTTGTCCGCCGCCGAAAACTGAGGAGAAGCCGTGCCTCAGTTCGATCTTATGGCCGCGGGATTCGAGATCTTTTCGAGCGCTTTCGGCGATGCGGTCTTCCATTGCCACGTCGCAGCCATCGAAAGTGTACTTGGTGAAGCGCGGAGCTTCGAGCGCGGCCTGAATATTCATCTTGTAATCGGCAATGTTGGCGACGAATTGCGCGTGCGCCTGGGCCTGATTGAAGCCGCCCATGATTCCGAAGGCGATGCGCTCATCGCCGCGCGCCATGAAGCCGGGAATGATCGTGTGCAGCGGGCGCTTGTGGCCGGCGAGGGCATTTGGCGACGCTGGATCAAGCGAGAAGAGAGCGCCGCGATTTTGCAGGACGAACCCAGTTCCGTCTGCCACGATGCCTGACCCGAAGAGAGAGTAGTTGCTCTGGATCAGCGAAACCATGTTGCCTTCAGCGTCCACCACGGAGAGATACGTCGTGTCCCCGCCACCGGGCGGGGGAATTCCGGCCTTTGCGGCGCAACTGGCGTGTGCCGAATCGATTTCGGAGACGCGAATACCGGCATAACGCTTCGATAGCAGCTCGGCTACGGGAATCCGGCTGAATTTCGGATCGCCGATATAACGCAGCAGGTCTGCGTAAGCCAGCTTTTTTGCTTCGATCATAATGTGCAGCGAATCCGCCGAACCGGCCGCAGCATCCGCAAGCGGAAATCTCTCCATCAGATTCAGCATCTCAAGCGCGGCAATTCCCTGCCCGTTTGGCGGAATCTCGTACACCGTCCAACCGCGGTACGTGGTTGAAATCGGTTCGACCCACTCGCTCGAGTACTCGGCGAGATCGTCAAGCGTCATTGTGCCGCCGAGCCGCTTGGACGTTTCGACGATCGCGCGCGCGATCTCGCCTTTGTAGTAAGCGTCGCGTCCGCCGGCAGCTACTTTTTCGAGCGAATTAGCGAGATCGCGATTGCGGTAGATATCGCCCGGGCCGGGCGCTCGGCCGTTGGAAAGATAGGTGTTTGCGGCATTCGAATCGTCACGAATCGTCCCCGCGGCCTCATCCCAATCAACGGCGGTGCGCTCGGATACCGGGAAACCATCGGCTGCGTAATGAATTGCGGGCGCGAGAACCTCCGAGAATTTCTTCCGCCCGAACCGGTCGAGGAGCTTGCTCCAGCCGTCCACCGCTCCCGGCACGGTGACGCTGTGAATCGCGCCCCCAGGCATCTTTTCAATGCCGCGTGATTTCAGAACTTCAATAGTCAGCGAAGCGGGCGCCCATCCACTGGCATTCAGAGAGTAGAGCTTGCCGGTTTTCGCGTCGTAAACGATGGCGAAGAGGTCGCCGCCCATTCCGTTCATCATCGGCGCGACGACGCCCATCACCGCGTTCGCAGCCACCGCCGCGTCCACCGCGTTGCCGCCGCGCGCGAGAATCGCGGCGCCTGCCTGCGCCGCCAACGGGCTTTCCGCAGCAACGATTCCACCGCGGCTCATCACCACCGAGCGGCCTTGCGTTCGATCTTGCGCGCGCGCTTCTCCCACGCTCAAAAACCCCAGCGCGAAAATAAGCAGGATGCGGATGGGCACACGAATTGTCCGTTTATGCGATTGGATTCAAACGCACGCAGCTTTTTTCCTCGCAGCGCCGGACCTGCGCGCGGAACCGGCGCCACACACGCCACTCTATTTCTTGGGGCGAGACTCGGGCGGAACGATGCCATTGTTCCGGTAATACTGAACAAGCTGGCCGTAATGTTCGCCCATGTGCTCGGTATAACCGATCCAGTAGTCCAGCGCCTTCAAGATGCCCGCGTCGCCATGCTCCTTGATGGTCGCCGCCCCGTCTTCCACGGACTTCTTCACGAACGCGACAATCTGCGCTTTGGTCTTATAGGTTTCAGGCGATGGGTCATTGGCGCCATCTCCGACCTTCTTGGCCGTGACGTGATTGAGAAGATCGTAGTTGGATCCGGCAATATGCCGCAGGACGTCGGCAAAAGTTCGCACCTGCGCGTTCGGGCGGTAATTGTATTTGTCTTCAGACCAATCCTCAGCCATGGTGATAATCCGGCCGCCGATATCGTTCCAGCTCTCGAGCACGGCCTCCGACGGCGTCTTCGGCTTCTTCTGCGCCGAGCTTGCTTCCTGCGCCCGCGCCGCGGACGCCCCCAGCAGCACAGCCAGCGTCGAAATAACAGCCATCGTGAATAAGCGATTCTTCATGTGAGCCTCCTCTGCCCCGCTGCATGCCCCGGGCGCGCACAAGCCTATCCATCTACGCAGTGCAAGTCCAGCGGCTAACAGATTTTCAGCGAGCCAAAATGGAATGTGATTGCGCCAATCGCGACACGGCAGTGCTACGTCTTTTCAGGAGGGTCCGGCTCGACGACGGAGGCCTCGATCTCCTCCGCCGTCGGCTCGCTGATCTCGGAAGCAACCTCGGCGTCTCCTGGCAGCGGCAGCCTGCAATAACCGCACCGCACGCTGCCGTCGTGCACGCGGTTTCGCGCCTCCTCGACGCTTGCCGCGCGCAGGATTCTCCGGATCAGATTTGTGCTCCAGCACTTCGGGCAGCGAAACTGGAACACGCAGACAAATACTTTTCTCATTCCCGTCGACCCGTCAGCCATACGCCTTCCAATCATACAACTACCCGATGTTTTCGCTGGACAGCTCTTTGCTGCTGGATGTAGCGTAGCGCCGTTCCTGCCTGTTGTTGTGCAACGCGAATACGGAAGGCGGCGGTCATCACGAGCCGCCCATCCAATTACGATTCCAAAGAGGATCGTATCCGGCCCGGTAAATTTGGCTGGGTGCGAGAGGAGGAGCGCGAATGGATGACCGAAGTTTGTTTGCAGGTGGTGCGTTTCTTATGTTCTTCCTGCTGTTCGCGGCGGTGGGATACATTTACATCTCGCTGGCGCTGCAAACGATCGCTCAGAAGACCAACACGGAGAACGCCTGGCTGGCCTGGATTCCCATCGCCAACATCATTTTGATGCTCAACATCGCCCGAAAACCGATCTGGTGGATCATCCTGTTTCTGATCCCTATCGCGAACATCATCGTGGCGATTCTGGTTTGGATGGCCATCGCAGAGGCGCGCGGCAAGCCGAATTGGTGGGGCATTCTGATGATCGTGCCGGTTGTAAATATCATCGTGCCCGGCTATCTCGCCTGGGCCGATTGATCACAAATTCGACGTAGCCTCGACCAGCTTTCCCCGCGCGGCGTTTTTCTGTGCCGCGCGGCACTTTGTAATTCCTTCACGCGCAAGTTTGGAGGCTGCGCCGAGCTTCGCTAAAATGAGGTCGCCTTTCACCGGGTAGCCTCGCGCTGCGAAACCTGCGTTCCCAAGGAGCCTACACTCTTGCCCGACGAGCCCAAGATCGAAGTAGCAGTTGGCCCACGCGCAATCGCCCCGCAATCGTCAGCGGCCGAGATGCATGCGATTGTTCGCGGCGAGCATTCCGATCCATTTCACATTCTCGGCCCCCACCGCGAAGCTACCACTGGAAAACATTTCATCATCGTGCGCGTCTTCCGCCCGGACGCCGCTTCCATCAACGTTTTGTGGAACGGCGAGCGCGCGGTCTATCCCGCGATTCGCGTTCATCCTGATGGCTTGTTCGTGGCGACAATTCCTCAGGCGCCGGGCGGGTCTGCCACGCAAAGCGAGCTGCAGGCGCTAGCCGCAACGGCTTACAAATTACGCATTACGTTTCCCGACGGGCGCAGCGTCGAAACCCACGATCCCTACGCCTTCCCGCCAGTGCTAACCGAATTCGATCTGCACTTGATGGGCGAGGGCACGCATTACTTGAAATACGAAAAGCTCGGCGCGCACGTGCGCGAGATTGACGGCGTGCGCGGCGTGCACTTCGCGGTTTGGGCGCCGAATGCGCGGCGCGTCAGCGTCGTGGGCGATTTCAATCACTGGGATGGGCGCACGAATCCGATGCGCCATTGCGGATCGTCGGGCGTCTGGGAACTTTTTCTGCCAGGACTCGGCGAAGGCGAGCTGTATAAATTCGAAATTATCCCGCGGAGCGGCGCGCGCCTCGAGCCCAAAGCCGATCCTTACGGATTTTGCGCGGAAGTCCGGCCGAAATCCGGATCTGTGGTGTACGACATCGATCGCTACACCTGGCAAGACGCGGAATGGCTATCGCAGCGCGCCAAGCGCGATTGGCTGCGCGCGCCGATCGCCGCTTATGAAGTGCACCTCGGCTCGTGGCGGCGCGCTGGGTCCGATGGGAAACAATGGCTATCGTATCGCGAACTGGCCGATAAGCTGATTCCCTACACCAAATCGCTGGGTTTCACGCATCTCGAGCTCATGCCCGTGATGGAGCATCCCTTCGATGGCTCGTGGGGCTACCAAACGGTCGGCTACTTCGCGCCCACCAGCCGCTATGGCAAGCCGGACGATTTCATGTACTTCGTCGACCGCTGCCACGCGGCGGGACTCGGCGTGATTCTGGATTGGACGCCCGCCCACTTTCCGCGCGACGCCCACGGCCTAGCCTACTTCGATGGAACCCACCTGTACGAGCACGCCGATCCGCGCAAGGGCTCGCATCCAGATTGGGGCACTCTCGTCTTCAATTACGGCCGCAACGAGGTGCAGAATTTTCTCGTTTCGAATGCGCTCTTCTGGTTCGACAAATATCACATTGACGGATTGCGCGTGGATGCTGTCGCTTCCATGCTTTATCTCGATTATTCGCGCAAGCAAGGAGAATGGCTGCCAAACCAGTATGGCGGCCGGGAAAACCTCGAAGCCATCGCCTTCATCAAGCACATGAACGAAGTGGTTCACGAGCGGCATCCCGGCGCGCTGACCATCGCCGAAGAATCGACGGCCTGGCCGGCAGTTTCGCGGCCCACTTACGTCGGAGGCCTCGGATTCGATTTGAAGTGGAACATGGGCTGGATGAACGACACGTTGAAATATTTCGCGCAAGATCCGGTCTATCGCAAGTATCACCACAACCAGCTCACTTTTTCGATGATGTATGCGTTCACCGAGAATTTCGTTCTGCCGCTTTCGCACGATGAAGTGGTGCACGGCAAACACTCGCTGCTTTCAAAGATGCCCGGCGACGATTGGCAGAAATTCGCCAACCTGCGCCTGCTCTTCGGCTACTTCATGGCGCACCCAGGAAAGAAGCTGCTATTCATGGGCGGCGAACTGGCCGAGCGGCATGAGTGGTCCGAGACGCGAGGCCTCGAATGGACGCTCGAGCAATCGCCGCCGCATCGCGGCGTTCAGCGGCTCATCGGTGATCTGAACCGCGTCTATGCCAGCGAGCCTGCTCTCCACCAGGTCGATTTCGACTGGCAAGGGTTCGGCTGGCTCGAAGTCCACGACGTGGATACGAGTGTGATTTCATTTATCCGCCACGCGACGAATCACGATGATTTCATAGTCGTAGTCTGCAACTTCACGCCGGTGGTCCGCGAAGACTATCGCGTCGGCGTCCCCGTACGCGGCTTTTACCGCGAAATACTGAACACCGACTCCGCCTACTACGAAGGCAGCGACGCCGGAAACCTCGGCGGCCTTCATTCCGACCCGCTAGGCTGGAACAACCAACCGTTCTCCCTGAACGTAAAGCTCCCGCCGCTAGGCGCCGTCTATTTCAAGCTCGACAACGGCGAAAGGTCCACGGACTGACGCTCGATCGACCTCCTGACTAGACACTCTGTCCAGCTTCGGAGCTAGCCCGTCAAGCAGCTCCTTACCGAAGCTTGCGCGTTCGACTCCCCTCCCGAAATTAGGGCTTGACCAACTCTTGCAGCAAAAACTTGCAGCAGGTGGAACTTTTCTATGACGCCCTGCGTACATGAAGGCAGCGGTTCAATAGGAAGGAGTCCAAAGAGATGAAGAGAATTCTTCAAGCCGGAGCGGTGGTGTGTCTTCTGGCGACGTCGGCATTCGGCGCGGCGACGGAAAAATACCTGCACGTGCGCGTTACGAGCAATTCGGACAAGGAAGTGGTGAGCGTTAACGTGCCGCTCTCCCTGGCCGAGAAAGTGATTCCCGCGATCAACCACGGAAAGCTCAACCAGGGCAAAGTCACGATCGACAACGCCGACATGAACGGAATCGATCTGCACGCGATTTTGGAAGCTGTCAAGAACTCGCCCGACGGCGAATTTGTGACCATCCAGGGAAAAGACCAGGACGTCCGCGTGGCGAAGTCCAAAGGCAATCTGGTGGTGCATGTTACGGACAAGTCCGGCGACAAGCAGAAGAACGGCGAAAAGAAGAACGAAAAAGTAGACGTGATCATACCGATGGCGGTGGTGAATGCGCTGGCGCCCACCGACAAGCATGAAATCGACCTGGTGGCGGCCATTCACGCGCTGACCGAGTCCGGCGAAAAGCTCATCGTCACAGTGCACAGCGACGACGACGACGTAAAGGTCTGGGTGGACGCGGAAAGCGGATCGAACGAACCGAGCGCCCACGAATAACTTGTCCCGAAAGTTCGGAACGAGAGCGAGGAAACCATGCTACTGCTTGGAAAGATACTACTAGGAGCCGCCGGAACCGTGGTGGCTATGGGCGCGGTGGTTTCAAGCGAAGGATTCGTAAATGTTCGGGTGCACGAAAATAAGCCGGACGGCGTGCACCTGCACATCATCGCGCCCGTATTGCTGATGAACGCCGGGCTACATTTCGTGCCCCGCGAGCATCTGAAGGAAGCGGCCGAGCAGGTGCGGCCGTGGCTGCCGGTGATTGACGCGGCGGTCAAAGAATTGAAGAAGTCAGACGACGTGGATCTGGTCGAAGTGACCGGCCCGGACGAGCATGTGAAAGTAGCGACGCACGGTGGATCAATGGTCGTCGACGTCACCGATGCCGAAGACGAGGTTCACGTCTCGTTGCCTCTGAGCGAAATCGATCGCGTAGTCCACGAAATCGCAGCCGCGGGCCCAACGATTTAGCCCCACCGCGCGGCGCGTTCCTGTCCACCGGGCGCCTACGGGCGCCCGAGTGGATCGGCCTTCTTCGGCGATCTTCACGCGCTTCGGCTCTATAGCGCAGACGCAACTGCCGCAATAATCAGCCCGGAGTCGGGTGCCCCGTGCGCTGTACTTGCGCGTCGGGTTTTTGACTCGCCCGCCGTTCCCCTTGCCGTTACTGACTGCCGACGCTGCAATGTCCGCCTTCTGAGTCCACGAACTGCGCGAGTAAGCCGCCGAAATCCTGTTTTGTCGGTGGCATACTGAAGTTCACTCCCTTTGCTCTCATCTCCAGGTAGAATTTCTGGATGTCGGGAACCCGGAATCCCAATTCAACAGCTCCGGCGGGATTCTTTTCAGACGCAGGATGTAACGCGAGCGTTGTTTCCCCGGTCACAAATTCGCTCCATCCAGGAGACTCGAACTTTAATTGCAAGCCCAGCACGTCGCGATAAAATCTCACCGCACGGTTCATATCAGCGACAAACTTAATCACATAGCTGAATTTCATGAGGGATTCCCTCCCAGTTCCGGGAGAATATCTTACCGGCCACGAGAAGTCCAAAACGGTTCGATTTCGTCCCGGCAGGTCATTTGTTCGATCAGCCCGTTTGCCAGGCACTTGGCGATTCGTCGGTGACAACTCTTGCGATCAGGGCAGCCATTTTTGGTAATAATGTAAGCGCGGACGCTGTTACGGGATTGAACTGAGGCTCGATCATTTATTCGCAACGGACATGCACTGAACTCTTCCGGGAGGATCCAGGAGAAATCACATGCAATCTGTAGCTGTGATCCGCCAACTGGCGCGCTATCCCGTCAAATCCATGCAGGGTGAGGCACTGAGTTCCGCCGCTCTGACTCTTCAGGGATTCGAGGAGGACCGCGCTATGCGTTCGTTCAAGCGGCCTCGCGCAGCTCGTTTCCGTGGCTCACCGCGCGCGAGCTGCCGGAGCTTCTCTATTACCGGACATCGGTCGAAAAAGCGGGATCGCCAGACGCGCTCGTGACGGTGGCGACGCCTCGCGGCGAAAATTGGCCCGTTGCGAGCGACGAACTCCGCAAGGCGCTCGAGGCCCGCTCGGGTAGGCCGCTCTTTCTGCTGCGCGATCACCGTGGCTCGTATGATGTCGCGCCAGTTTCACTCATCAGCCGGCAGACCGTCGCGCGTATCGCGAAAGAGAGTGGTACGAAGGAAGATCCCTGGCGGTTTCGTCCGAATCTACTCGTCGATTTGATCGAAGGCGAGGCTTTCGGCGAAATGAAATGGGTCGGCCGGATTCTTCGCCTTGGGGACACAGCGAAAATCGCCATCACGCAAGTGGATCAGCGCTGCGTGATGATCACTCTCGACCCAACCACCGGCGAGTCCACTCCGGAAATCCTGAAAAGCGTCGTTCAAAAACACGGGAAGTGCGCGGGAATCTACGCCACGGTCCTCGCGCGCGGCGAGGTGCGCACCGGCGACCCCATCTTGCTCGAAGAGTAGCGCGGCACTGCCCGCGTATTCGGAAACTATGCGAATGTCTTGTGGCCTACCCGCAGACGCGGGCGGTCACTTGGACTCATCGTCGGATTACCGGACACGGAGAATGTGCAGGAATTCTGTTCTTGAAGGTACGTTTCCCTTTTTGTTGGCCCATCTTGATAAGGAGCGATCAATCGCGGTCGCCGCATCAAAAGCATCGCTATTTGGGTTTGTCTGAAGGTGCAGCTTGTGCCTGCGCGGCAGGAACCCGGTCCGATTTCTGCGTCTCGACCTCGAGCGTGTTAAACGTGCCATTGACGTCCCGCACTTGAGTGGCTTTCGCCTGCTGCGCAACCGAACCTCCGTACTGCACGGTATATTTAGTTCTTGCCGTCACGTGTAGATCCCCGATGGGGTCACCCGGTGTGGGCTGCTCGACCTGCTGCTGCGTTGCCTTTCCGCTCGAATCAGAATTCTGGACGGTCGTGACTCGCCGGTTCAGATGCAGGCTGCCGTCCGGAGCGAGCCCAGGAACATACGTAGAATATGTTTCGACGATATTGCTTTTTTCTCCAGCGGCGTTTTCCGTCTCCTTGGCAACGGTCCGTGAAACTTCTGAAAATCGGCCCTCTGAATCGGAGCGCGAAATGCGCTCTTCGCTGGTTCGATTCTTTCCGTCTTCCTTAACTGTGCTTTCTTTTACTTCACCCACTTGCCAGTGCCCGCTGGAATCCTGCCACTGCATTGTCTTCTTCACCTCGACCGTGTTGTCAGCGCTGTGCTTTTGCAGCTCCTGCGTCTGCAGGGACGGAGTCAAGCCGCCGTTGCCGTCCAGAAGGTAAAACGTGGTTCTCGTCTCTTGCTCGTTTGGACTCGTCTTTCGCGTGTCGGCAACCTCACGTTGCGTAACCTGAACATTTCCATTCAAATCAGAACTCGAGATCGTGCGTACCACGTGTGCCTCGCCGCTCGCCGAGTTTCGTGCCTCTTCTTCCGTTACCTGCACCAGATTCCTTTGTCCGTTCGCATCCCACCGGTAGGTGCGCTCCACTGTACGAGTCGTAGTGGCATTTACGTGGATCGTCTCTGTTTCGGTTTCGTGGTCGGGCAGGTAACCGCCATTCGGCCCAAGCACCTCCACCCTCTGTTCATCCACACTCCGGTCGCCGGACGTGGCATGGCTCTCGATCGTCCGCGTCGGATCGGTGTTGGCTATGGAAGTTTGCGTGGTCGCGGTCGAAGGTTCTTTGGGCTTGCTCGGGTGAGCATAGTTCACCTGCGCACCGGTCAACGAGCCGGCGCAAAGAAACACAGCAACCACCGATGTGACCAGAAGCTTGGCCGCAGATAGAGCGACCCAATTTTGAGGTTGTGACGAGGCCATACCGTTGCTCCTTTCACCCGGTGTCGTTCCCAGCACGAATCAGCCGGAACTCCTAATCTTGACCTTTAGCTTGTTCATCGTAATGCTTCTCCCGTCCTCGACACAAGGAACTCGCCGCCACCACACGCCCCACCGAGATCACTGGACGAGTAGTCGGACTGCCGGAGATCAGAAGCAGTTCAGTTCTTCGGTAAGCGCGTTCCATAAAAGGGGATGTTTGTCAGGTGCTCGCCGATTAAATCGCACTCCTGCGTGCTTCTAGCGATTATTCGTTACGCCTCCCATTTCGTCGATGTCATACTACTTCAGTGATTTCGATCTCTCAGGTCGCGGATCAAAATACACTCCGCCGAATTCAGCAAATTCAAACAATTACAATTATCTGGATGAGCGTTGAGGCAGTCGTTTCTCTATGGGCGGCGTGGGCCGCACGCAGTCCCGCCTTGCTCGCGTTCGGTGGCGACAGTGCCATTGAACTTCTCTCAGCAGCGGTCGTACTTTGGCGGTTTCGCGCCCATCTTGCCCATAGTCGCGCCGAAAGATATGCATCGCGGATCGCGGGTGTATTGCTCTTTGCTTTGGTCGCATATGTGATCGTGGTTTCGGCAATGAGCCTATTCGGGCACAACGTGCCCAGACCAAGCTATCTGGGTGTCGTGATCTTGATAGCCGCGGCCACAATCATGCCGTGGCTTGCCAAGGAAAAACGGAAGTTGTCAGCCTCCACCGGTAGCGCTGCGCTCCGAGCAGATGCGGCTCAGTCTGGTTTGTGTGCCTATCTTTCGCTAATTGCTCTGTTGGGACTCGCCGTAAACGCGGTTTGGCATGTGACCTGGGCTGACCCAGTTGCTGCGTTAGCGATCACACCCCTTATCTTGTGGGAAGGCAAAGAAGCGATACGTGGAAAGGCGTGCGGCTGTTGCTGATGTTCCGGGCGAGCTGACGGGCGTACCCCGAGTTGTCGAAAACTGCCCCGGACTCTGGTAGGTCCTTGTAATTCGGACTACAGGAGATGTGAAGCAACGCTTCACTCGCCAGACAAGTGCGTTTATCGCGCACTAACGGAGGAATTGTGTTTTTTTTCGAGTGCACAGCCACTGGGGAGGTCCCGTGCAGGCTTTGGTTTTGGGACAGTGCCGTGGCCGCCGGAAAGGCTCTGCACTCAAGAAAAACCTGTCTGACGCATTGCAGGCTGACGGCGTCGCGTGTAGATTACCGGCCGGCCCGGGAAGTCAATATGGGAATCCCGGCTTTATGAAGTTCCCTCGAAATTATGAATCATAACGTCAGCGTCATCGGGACAGGCCGCATGGGCTCCGCCATTGCGAATGCACTCCAGAACAAGGGATTCTCCACGACGGTTTGGAACCGCACTTCTTCTAAGACTGTGGCGTTGGCTCAGATGGGACTTCGTGTTGCGCAGAGCCTGAAAGACGCCATAGCCGCATCCGATGTGATCATTGTCAACGTAAGCGACTACAGCACCACTCAACAACTGCTCCAAGATGCCGATGTCACCGCTGCTCTGGCCGGGAAGATTCTGGTGCAACTGAGCAGCGGCACCCCTCAAGAGGCCAGACACGTGGAATCCTGGGCCAAGCAACATGAGATTTCGTATCTGGACGGCGCCATCATGAGCTATCCAAGCGGAATCGGCGCGCCCGAGTGCACGATCTTATATTCGGGTCCGGAAGAAATATTCAACCGCATCAAAGCAGTCCTGATGGCATTGGGAGGAAATACTCTATTCGTGGGGACTCCAATCGGCCATGCCTCAGCACTTGATCTGTCCTGTTTGACATTCGTATTGGGCGCGATGTTCGGCTTCGTCCAGGGCTACATCGTAAGCGAGGCCGAAGGCCTTCCCCCGGAAGCGTTTTTGGGATCCGTCAAAGGCTTGCTTCCAGTCATGGGACCGATTCTTGAAGCGATTTCTGGGAGAATCCAAAGGAAGGACTATGCCGGAAATGAGGCAACTCTCGAAGCCTGGAGTATCGGCCCAAAAGAGTTGATTGACTGGTCGAAGGAACGCCGGCTGGACCGCCGCATCGCAGATGCTCAAATTGGACTCTTTGAACAAGCGTTCAAGGCAGGCAAAGGCCAAGCCGATTTCGCTTATTTTTACGAGATCTTCAGGAAAAGTTGAAAAACGCTCCTCGCGCGACAGAAACCTGACCTGTTTGAATGGGGTTCTAACCCACGGATATCTCATCGGATCTCGTTGAAACTTTCCGAATGCTTCGGTCCGGCCCGAAAATCTTCTCGGAATATCGGGCGGCTTCGTGAACAATTCCGTTTTGAAAAGCTACTTGATTGCATAACAATGTCGGCCCCCTCGACTCGAGTGAGCTTTTGTTGATAG
>DAITPO010000040.1:0-1569 GCA_036833535.1 Candidatus Acidiferrales bacterium
GCGTCCCCGCCGGCATCTTACGACCGACAACGTCGCCAAGGGCAACCCCCAAGCGCGGCCCCCATCCCCAAGTAGCGCCGGCGTCCCCGCCGGCATCTTACGATCGAAGACGTCGCCAAGGGCAACTCTCAAGCGCGGACCACCAAGCCCCCCCAAAAAACAAACTTTAGTACCATTGACTCAATATTACTTCTGCGATATATAGGGCATGGCAGTCGGCTGTCCCCAAGAGCGGGCCCGGCTCTCGTGAGCCCGCCGCAGTCCGCGCCAAAAAACTGACCAAAAAGGAGGGCATGCGGAGAAAATTCTAATCGATACAATTCCAAAATTAGAATCTCCCGCAACTCAAACAAAACAAATGATGGACACCATTTCTAATCGATACAAAATCCGAAAAGAGAGAATTCTCTGATGCCCGTCCAGGTAGCTCAAGCCCTGAGCTACATGGACGCGGAGGACAGCGATTTCTAATCGAGACACGATACGATTAGAAACGCCGCTAACTGCAAGAAAACATTGGACCGGCACTCAGTCTAATCGAGACAAAAACGCACCTTTTTCACGCTCGGTATTTAGGGCCGGAAGTCAGTTTCTGACTGCCACGTGCTGCGCTTCGAGGTGCTCGTAAACTTCTTCAGCGCGGCGCAGGGCTTCCTGCACATTCTCGCAGATGTTTTCCGGGCCGACGATCTCCTCAAACTCGGCCTGATGGATGAGCTGCGCGGGTTGCTCGCGGGCGCCGCAGAGAATTAACGTGCGCTGGCTCGCGTGCAATTGCTTGGCGATCTCTTCGATGGCAAACATGCCCGTGGCGTCGAGCGCGGTCATGTTGCGCAGGCGCAGAATCACGACGGGCGGCAACTCGTGGATGTTCTCGGTGACGACGTGGATTTTGTCGGTTGCGCCGAAAAGAAACGGCCCGTGAATGCGGAAGATCGTGGCGTAATACGGAATGTCCTTGTCTTGCAGGATGTGCACGCGGCCGTCCTCGACGTAGTCATCGGTGACTTGCGAGACGGTGGTGGTGGCGGCGACGCGGCTGATGAATAGCAGCGCGGCGAGAATCATTCCGGCTTCGACGGCGACGGTGAGATCGGCGAAGACCGTTAGCGCGAACGTGACGAGCCAGACGCTGATGTCGGTTTTGGTTAGCTTGAGCAGTTGGGGAATTTCGCGCCATTCGCCCATGTTGTAGGCCACGACCATCAGGATGCCGGCAAGAACCGACATCGGCACGTAGCTGACCAGCGGCGCGGCGAAAAGCAGCACGCAGAGCAGCGTGAGCGAGTGAATCATTCCCGCGATTGGCGATTGCGCGCCGGAGCGGATGTTGGTGGCGGTGCGGGCGATGGCGCCGGTGGCTGGCAGGCCACCGAACATCGGCGAGACGATGTTGGCCACGCCCTGGCCCATCAGCTCGACGTTCGGATTGTGCCGATCATTGCTCATGCGATCGGAAACAACCGCGGACATGAGCGATTCGATTGCGCCGAGCATGGCCACGGTGAACGCCGGGCCGAGCAGGCCGTGGATCAGGTCGGGCCGGAATCTTGGAATGGCCAGATGCGG
>DAITPO010000040.1:1669-10847 GCA_036833535.1 Candidatus Acidiferrales bacterium
GGCCGAGCAGGCCGTGGATCAGGTCGGGCCGGAATCTTGGAATGGCCAGATGCGGTAGGCCGCTAGGAATTCCGCCGAAGCGGCTGCCGATGGTCTCGACCGGAAGCTTGAGGATCACGACCGCGGCAGTTCCGAGCAGCAGCGCGACGATCGAGCCGGGAATGCGATCGGAAATGCTGCGGCAAAGGAGAATGATGACGATGGTACCGATGGCGAGTGCCGCCGCGGTGATCGAGAGCGTATGAAAATTCGCAGTCAGCGCGCGCAGCCGCATTGAGAAAACGTCGGGAACTTTGGCAATTTGCAGGCCGAAGAAATCCTTCACTTGTGTGCTGGCGATCAGAATGGCGATGCCGTTGGTGAAACCGATGACGATCGGCCGCGGAATAAATTTGATCGCCGAGCCAAGCCCGGTGAGGCCCATAACGACGAGAAGAACGCCGGCCATCATGGTGCAAAGAAACAAGCCCTCGACGCCGTGAACCGCGACAATTCCGGCCACGACAACGACGAATGCGCCGGTCGGGCCGCCGATCTGAGTCTTCGAGCCGCCGAGTAGCGAGATCAGAAAGCCGGTGACAATCGCGCAATAAATTCCGGCCTGGGGCGTAAGTCCCGACGCGATGGCAAACGCCATGGCCAGCGGCAGAGCGACCAGGCCAACAGTGATGCCAGCGAGCAAATCGCGCAGGAATTTGCTGGTGTTGTAATCGCGCAGGCAGAGGACAGACTTCGGCAGCCAGCGATCATCGGGCAGGGTGATGTGCACGATCTAATTATCTCAACGGGAAGGAGGACACCGCAAATAATCTCAGATGCAGCGCACTGAAAGGAACCTCTCGGAAAACTATTGTTGGAGCTTGAGCGAGTAGCGCAGCATCAAATTGCTGAGACAATGGAAGACAGCCAATTGAGGGGCCTTTCTTAGTGCGAAAGCGCATCGCTATTTTCGTCGCCATCGTTCAATCCATTTTGTTCGCGGCGCACTGGTTCATCTACCGCACGTGGTCAGACTTCTGGATCGCCGCCGACCCGCCCGGAATTTCGAGGCTGGGATGGGCGGTGGCGATTCTGTCCGTGAGTTTTGTCGCCGCGACTTTTTTGGCGTGGCGCTACACCAACCAGTTCGTGCGGACGATTTACAGGATCGCTGCGGTGTGGCTCGGGCTGCTGAGCTTCTTGTTCTTCGCGGCGTGCGGATGCTGGTTGCTGTTAGGCGCGGCGCACTTGCTCGGTTGGCAGTTGCGGAACCGGGTGCTCGTGGGCGCGCTGTTCGGCGCGGCGGTGGCGGCGGGATTGTACGGCGTCGCGAATGCGGCGTGGCTGCGGGTGAAGCGCGTGCGCGTGCGGCTGGCAAACTTGCCGGAATCGTGGCGCGGGCGCGTGGCGGCGCTGGTGAGCGATACGCATCTCGGACACGTCCGCGGGCTTGGATTCGTGCGGCGCATCGTCGCGCGGTTGCAGAAGTTGAAGCCGGACATTGTCTTCCTCGCGGGAGATTTGTATGACGGCACGGCCGTGAACGCTGTGAAGCTGGCGAAGCCGTTGGGCGAAATTGCGGCGCCGCAGGGAACTTATTTTGTGACGGGCAATCACGAGGAATTTACGGACCCGCGCAAGTACGTGGAAGCGATAACGCGCGCGGGAGTGCGCGTTTTGAAGAGCGAGAAAATTATCGTGGATGGATTGCAGATCGTCGGCATCTACTACCACGATTCAACCTGGGAGCCGCGACTGCGAGAGATTCTGCAGGGCGCGGCGATTGACCGCACGCGCGCGAGTATTTTGATATCTCACGAGCCGCGGCATCTGGCGGTGGCGGAACAGGAAGGAATCTCTCTGCAGGTTTCGGGGCATACGCACGGCGGGCAATTTATTCCATGGAAGTGGTTTGCCTCGCGGATTTTTGGTCCTTTCGTTCACGGGCTGCAGCGTTTTGGGAAGATGATGGTTTACACTTCCTACGGCGCGGGAACTTGGGGACCGCCGTTGCGCGTGGGGACTTATCCGGAGATTGTGTTGATTGAGTTTGAGTGACGATCATGGCTGCGAGAACGGCGAAACAGACTCTGACAACTCAAACACAAGACCTCAGCGGCTGAAGCCGTAATAAAACCGCGGCGTTTGCGGCACGACTGAAGTCGTGCCCTGACAAACCACCAGAACAGAAAGGGACGCGATGAAGAAACGCAGATTGGGAAAGTCCGATATTGAAGTGGCGCCGCTGGCTCTTGGCGGCAATGTTTTTGGATGGACAGCGGATGAGGCGACTTCGTTTCGATTGCTCGACGCGTTCGTTGATGCGGGCTTGAATTTGATTGATACCGCCGATGTTTACTCGTTGTGGGCGCCGGGACATCAGGGCGGCGAATCCGAGACGGTGATTGGGAATTGGCTGAAGCGGTCGGGGCGGCGCAAGGACGTGGTGATCGCGACCAAGGTCGGCAACGTGATGAGCCCGGAGAAGAAAGGGTTATCGAAGGCTTACATTTTGGGTGCGGTGGAGGATTCGCTGCGGCGGTTGCAGACGGATTCGATCGATCTGTATCAATCGCATGTGGACGATCCGGCGACGCCGGTTGAGGAGACGCTGGAGGCGTATGCGGGGCTCGTGCGCGCGGGAAAAGTTCGGGCGATCGGCGCTTCGAATTTCACCGCTGAGCGATTGACGCAATCGCTGGCGGCGAGCAAGCAGCGCGGCTATCCGAGTTACGTTAGTTTGCAGCCGCATTACAACCTGGTCGAGCGAGCGGATTATGAGGCGAACCTGGAGCCGGTTTGCGTGGAGAATGGGCTTGGCGTGATTCCCTACTTTGCGTTGGCCAGCGGATTTTTGACTGGGAAATATCGATCGGAGAGCGATCTTTCGAAAAGCGCGCGTGGGTCGAGAGTGAAGAAGTATCTTGATGAACGCGGGTTGCGGATACTTGCGGGGTTGGATGAGGTTTCGGCGCGGCTGGCTTCGACGCCTGCGAGCGTGGCGCTGGCTTGGCTGATGGCGCGGCCGAGCATCACCGCGCCGATTGCCAGTGCGACGAATCTCGAGCAAATGAAGGATTTGATTGCCTCGACGGAATTGAGGCTCGATCGAGATTCGATTGAGTTGTTAAATCGAGCGAGTGCGCCGGCGCCTGTGGCGGCGTCGGCGTAGAGAGAACGGACGGGACTGGCGGGTCCGCGCGCGAGTGTCCCTTGAATCGACTGCTGCGATCGTAAGAGGCCGGCGGGACGCCAGCGGTACGCGGATTCGCCTATGTGGCTTCGGCGTAGAGAGAACGAACCGGCTGACGGGTCCGCGCGCAAGCGTCCCTTGAATCGAGCGCTGTGGTCGTAAGATGCCGGCAGGGACGCCGGCGCTACCCGATGTGGCGGGCTAGGATCTTTACGATTTGATCTTTCGGTAGCGCGCCGACGATTTGATCGGCTACCTGGCCGCCTTTGAAGACTAGTAGAGTGGGAATTCCGCGGATGTTGTAGCGCGGCGGGGCGCCCATGTTTTCGTCCACGTTCATCTTCACTACTTTCAGCTTGCCGGCGTTTTCGCGGGCAATTTCCTCGACCGTCGGGGAAAGCATGTGGCACGGGCGGCACCATTCCGCCCAGAAATCCACCATCACCGGCTGGGTCTTGCTGGCATCAATCACTTCTGCCTGAAAACTTGCGTCATTCACGGCTTGAACATTACTTGCGTTATTCGCCGCTTGAACATTATCTGCCATTGGTATCCTCTTGAGATTCTGGGGGTTACGCCAACCAGCAGCCTCGCCCCGAGTTAATTAGATGTTACAGACGCCGCCGGGATTCTGGCGCGCCTGGCGTGCTCGTAAACCGTGACATAGGCGGCAGCCGAGGGCTTCCAGGAAAATTCCTTGGCCATGCCGATGGTTTGGATCGCGTGCCACGCGGCGGCGTCGCGGAAAACGCGAATCGCGTTGCGCACACATTCGAGAAGCGCGCGGCCCGTGTAGGCGTCGAACTTGAAACCCGTACCGCCCCCTGTCTTGGGATTGTACTGCACAATCGTGTCGTCGAGGCCGCCAGTTGCACGGACGACGGGTACCGTTCCGTAGCGCAGGCTGTAGATTTGATTCAAGCCACAAGGCTCGTATTGCGAGGGCATCAGAAACATGTCGGCGCCGGCTTCGATTTTGTGCGCGATGGTGTTGTCGTAGGCGATTTTGACGCCCACTTTGGCCGGAAATTTCTGAGCCAGCGCGAGGAATAGCTTTTCGTACTGCGGATCGCCGGTGCCGAGCGCGATGATGGCCAGATTCTCCTGCATCAGCTCGGCGGCGACTTCCGCGAAGATGTCGAATCCCTTTTGATCCACAAAGCGCGAGACGATGCCGATCAATGGCCGCGTCATATTCTCCGCGGGCAGCTTGAACGTATCGAGAAGATCCTTCTTGCAGATGCGCTTGCCGTCGAGATTGTGGGCGGAATAATTCGCGGCGATGAGCTTGTCGGCTTCGGGGCTCCAGGCGGAATAATCGACGCCATTGAGGATGCCGGTGAGCCGGCCGGCGCGCATGCGAATCACGCCTTCGAGGCCGTGGCCATATTCCTTGGTTTGAATTTCTGCGGCGTATTTCTTGCTTACGGTGGTGAGTTCGTCGGCGTAAATCAGGCCGCCCTTCAGGAAATTGAGCTTGCCGAAGAATTCCAGAGCGTCCACGGTAAAAAGTGTTTCGGGCAGGCCGATACGCTGCAGCGTGCTGTGAAGAAAAAGGCCCTGGTAGCCGAGGTTGTGGATCGTAAAGACGACGGGGAGCCCTTTGAGAGCGGGATCGCCAGCGTACAACGTGCGGAGGAGAACGGGAACCATCGCCGTTTGCCAGTCGTGGCAGTGAATCACGTCGGGCATCCAGACATGCTTGGTGAATTCGATGGCGGCGCGGCTGAACTCAGTGAAGCGCTCGGCGTTGTCGTGATAGTCGCTGCCCTTTTCACCGTAAAGTTGGGCGCGATCGAAGTAGCTCGGATCGTCAACGAAGAAGAAGCGGACGCCGCTGATGCTTGCGCCTTCGGCGATGGCCGGAAAGCGCAGCTCGTCGCCGACGGGAATCGTCAGGCTGGGAATCGTGACGGTATGCGTTTTGGTGCCGCGATATTTCGGAAGGAGAACGACGACTTCATGACCCGCTTCGACCAACGCGACGCTGAGCGCGCCGGAGACGTCGGCGAGGCCGCCCGTTTTTGAGTACGGCACGCCTTCGGAAGCAACGAAGAGAATTTTCATCGGATTCGCACCGGAACGGAGAAGCTACCGGAGCGATGGAGGTTCGTCAAGAAGAACCCTGCGGTTTGATTGCGGCGAAATTGCTAAACTCGACGGCGCTATGGCGCGACAGAAGCTGGGACAACATTTTCTTGGAGATTTGGGTTGGCGGAAGAAGATTCTGCAGACGCTGGGCGTGGCGGCGGGCGAGCGTTGGCTTGAGATTGGGCCTGGCCATGGCGAGATGACGGAGTTGCTGGCGCGGGTTGGGGCGCGCGTGGTGGCGATTGAGACGGATGAGCGGCTGGCGGAGGGGTTGCGGGAGAAAGCGGAGGCTTGGGGGCGGGTGGAAGTTGTTGCGGGAGATGTTTTGCAGGTGGATTTGGCGGCGTTGATTGGAGATGGGGCTCGCGTTTACGGGAATTTGCCTTACTACATTACTTCGCCGATTTTGCGGCATTTGTTTGCTGTGGCTGACCGCATTGCTTCGATTCACATTGTGATTCAGTTGGAAGTTGCGGAGAGGATTGTGGCGCGGCCTGGGCGGCGAGCTTACGGGTATCTTTCGGCTTTGTGCCAGTTTTATGCGCGGCCGGAGATTGAGTTGCGGATTCCGGCTGGGGCGTTTCGGCCGCCGCCGAAGGTTACTTCGGCTTTGGTGAAGATGGAGTTGCCGGGGGAACGGGCGGGGTTGGGCATTGCGGATGAGGAGAGGTTTCTTGAATTTGTGCAGATGTGTTTCGGGCAGAAGAGGAAGACGTTGCGGAATAATTTGCGCGGGGTTGCGGATTCGGAACGGATCGAGGAGGCATTGCAGAGATGCAAGATTGCGGGGAATGTGCGGGCGGAGGAATTGACGTTGGGGCAATTTGCGGCGATGTATGAGGCGATCGGAGTGTAGCGCTCGCCTGTCAGGCCAGCATTTGCGATCGCATCCAAATTCATAAATGTGTCGGGCTGAATAGTGCGTCTGCAATCCCGAGTAGACAAACCTCAGCGGCCAAAGCCGTAGGCTTTCGACGGCGCTTTCGGCACGGCTGAAGCCGTGCCCTGACAAAACATCGGAGTGCTCACAGGGGATTTGATGTGCGTGCCTTCAGTCGCCGGCGTCAGGATGCAGGGCTAAAAGCGCGGCGCTAAATAGACTTTCGCTGCGTGCTCCGCGTAGGGACTTGGTTTCTGCTGCGGAGCTTACTGGGAACAACCCCATGCGCAAAAAACAGTGAGGCGGTCGCGAGTGGGCCTAGTCCTCGGGCTCGAGATGCTCGAGAACGGCTTGGAGGCGATCGGGGAAGTCGGTCATTACGCCATCTACGCCGGCTAGGATCAGGCGGCGCATTTGATCGGGCTTGTTGGCGGTCCAAGTGGCTACTTGCAGATCGGCTTGATGGGCTTCGGCGACTAGTTCGGGAGTGACTACGTCGGCGCGAGGGCAGAATTGGCGGGCGCCTACTCCGACGGCGAGTTTGACGGAATCTGGATGCAGATCATCGACCAGGAGCCCTGTCATTAGGGTGCGATCGAATTGGCGGATGCCGTCGAGAGTGGTGGGATCGAAGGAAAGGAGCACGACGCGGGCGGCGTCGCCGTTGCTGGTGAGTTCGGCTGCTAGCGAGTGGTGCAGGCCGTAGGCGACTTCGTATTTGATCTCGAGATAGAGAACGATGTCGGCCTCGCGGGCGAAAGAGAGAATCTGATCGAGGGTGGGAACGCGCTCGCCCATGAAGCTGCGATCGAACCATTTTCCGGCATCGAGTTCGGCGATTTGCGCGAGAGTGAGATCGCGGACTGCGCCGCGGCCATTCGTGGTGCGTTCGACGGTGGAATCGTGCATGGCGACGAAGCGGGCGTCGCGCGTCATTTGCAGATCGGTCTCGATGAAGCGCGCGCCTAGTTCCACGGCGCGGCGGAATGCCACCATCGTATTTTCGGGGGCATGGCCGGAAGCGCCGCGGTGCGCGATGACCCAAGGTTGACGCATGTCCGCCTATCCTAACAGAATCGCGCGCCAGGAAATTCTGCCTCGCGAGTGTGGGTGTTCCCCCCGCGCACCTGGCAATGGCCGCGGGTCATGCTGCGTTTCGAGAATCGCAAGCGGGCGAGTATGGCGATTTCCGGGCGGCGCGCGAGGCTGGGATACCTGGCAAATCGTTTCGCATTTAAGATAAGCGGCTACTGTCATTTGACATCGAGTCGGGAGGCCGCCGGGCGGACTGCTGCCGGGCGTCCGGAGAGCCTCCTGCAGACTGCCCCATTCCACTGATTATTAAGAACTTATATTCGTTGTCGCGGACGGCCCGCGAACCGGCCTTTGGCTGGCCAATTGCCAAACCCAATCCACTACGATTCGCTCCGTGGTGTCCCGGGCGAGTCGCAAATCGCACTTGTTGCGGGCCTACGACCCTACTTGGGAGGGGACGTGGCACTGTTGGTTCTACTGATCGTCGGGGTGGTCGTCAGCCAAACGTGGATAGAATGGCGCGATACGCGCCGCGGGTGGCATGTACCCGAATGGGCGAGCGGCTTGGGATTGGCGGCGCTGGTGGCGACTCCGCTTACGGCGACTGCTTCGTTTGCGTCCATGTGGTATCAAGACTCGCTTGGGCTGCTTGGCCGGGGAATCGGCGCGTGGTTTTGGTTTGAGATGGGATTCGCGCTGTGTGCGATGGGAATTGTGGTGGCCGCGACGCGGCGAAAGAGACTGCGCACCTTGATGGTAATCGCCGGCGTGCTGACCGTCGGGCTTTGGATTGGCCTCGCTCTCTCTACGTAGAAATTAGAATATTTGCTTCCCTGCTTTGATTCGCTGGCTTCCCTCTGAAATATCGCGCGGCGCTGCGGTGGTGCGTAGTCCTACGGATAACTTCGACGCAGCGGCATCTTGCCGGAAAACGCAACGCTTGCCATACTGTGAGCGATGAAGCGGGCATGGATCGTCCTCGCGGCCTGCGCCGTCCTTGCGGGCGGTGTGTGCGCCGATCAATTGCATCTGAAAGACGGCAGTGTCATCAACGGCACCATCGTGGGCTTTGATGAAAGCTCGTTCAAAGTAAAAACAAATTACGGTTACGCGATGGTGCGCCGCGATCAGGTGGTTTCCATCGACGTGACAGATACGGATTCCGGCGCGGTGAAGAAGCCGGATGCGAGCGCGACTCCTGTAGCGTCGAGGACGACTGCTACTGCGCCGCCGAGCGCTCCGGCAAATGTGGCCCCCAATGCGTCGCGCCCGTCTGCGAAAGCGGCTGCGCCCGCGACGCCGCTTGAACCGCCAAATCTCAAGACCTCAGCACCACCGAGCACGGTGGCATCAAAAAGCACGCCTCCCCCGGCGGCCATCACGCCTACCAAGACGATGATGACGCCGCCAGCGAAGCCAGCGCCAACTTCGAGCATTGCCGCGACCAAACCGCCGGTGATCGCGGCGAGCGCGCCGGTACCGGCTGTGGTTCCGGCTTCCGCGCCGCCGCCGATTCCCAAGCCTGTGCCGCCGGAGCCCATTCGCGAATCGATCAGCGGGAATCTTTACACGAACGACACATACGGATTCCGGATGTTCCGCCCGCCGGGGTGGGAAATAATCGAGGACGCGCGAACTACGTTGCCCGGCGCAATCGCTGCGCTTGGCACCAACGATCAAACCACCTACTTGCTGGTTGGCGCGAGCCCGTCGGCTGGGTCGCTCGATGCGGATTTGAAAGCTTCTGATGTGAAGCTAAGAGAAATGGTGGAGAATTATCGCCCGCTGGGCGACAAGAAGACGACGGTTGCGGGCCTGTCGGCGATTGAGCGGCGATTCCGCGGCGTCGTGGATGGCAAGGATTGGTCGGGGACCGTGGTGCTGGTGCAACGCGGGAAGCAGCTCTTTACGATATTCGGAATGACTTATGCGGGATCAGACCTCGTGCAGATTCAGGAAAATGTGATACACCGCGCGATCACCAGCCTACAATTTACGAA
>DAITPO010000040.1:10947-29492 GCA_036833535.1 Candidatus Acidiferrales bacterium
GCCGACGCGGCCGGCCTGGATATCGGCGCGGTAGTAATTTTCACCGCGTATGGGTGCGCCGGCGATGCGGCGAAGAATATTGATTTGGCCTACGTGCGTCAGTGAGTCTGCGATCGCGCCTTGAAACAGCTTTTCCGGCGGCGTGGAGAGCGGCGCGCCTGAGGCGAGATAATCGTCGAAGGCTTTGAGCGCGGCGAAAAATCGGACGCAGTCTTCTTCCCAGGTGCGCGGAGGCGAATCGCGCCATTCCTGCTTGCCTTTGGCGAGCGAGAGGGCCCAATCGAGCAGATCGCCTAAGTGCGCGAGGATTTGACCGGGCGTGCGCACACATGGCGCGGCTTGAAACCCCGAGAAGCTGGGCGGCGCGCCGCGCAGAGCTTTGCCGCCGCGATAGGCTAGCGTCGCGACGGTGTGACGCAGCAACTCTACCTTCTCATTTGCGCTGCCCGGCATTTTCTGCCTCTAGAATTTTGTGACTTCGGAGAAATGGAAATCGCGGACTTTCATCGCGGGAACGACCATCTCGAAAGATTCTTCGCCCGCGGCGCGCACGGGGACGCCGAGCATCTCGACGTTCGATAACATCTTGATCATGCTCTGATTGAAGCGGAAATTCCGGATGCCGCCGGCGATGCGGCCTTTCTCGATCAAGAATGTGCCGTCGCGGGTCATGCCAGTAAGAATCTTTTGGTAGGGATCGACTTCGCGAATGTACCAGAGCCGCGTGACGAGGACGCCGCGCTCTGTGGAGAGAACCATTTCGTCAACCGTGGCCTTCCCGCCGGCGAAAACGAGATTCATCGGCGCTTCGCCATATTCATTCGGCAGCGAGAAGCCGTGGCCCGTGGGCCTGGCCTTCATTTTCTTGGCGGTCGCGCGGGCGTAGACGAGATTCCGCGGCACGCCGCGATCAACGAGCTGCACTTTCTCGCGCGCGATGCCCTCGCCATCGTAAGGGGCGCCGAGCTGCAGCGGGTGATAGACGTCATCCCAAATGGAAATGTTCTCGCCGAAAAGTTTCTTGCCCATGCGGCCGGTGAAAAGCGAACGCTGGTCGAGAACAGCCGTGCCCGCAAAATCGTAGAAAAGGAATCCGACGAGATCGAGCACCGCGGGCGGCTCAAGAATCACGGTGTAATGTCCCGGCTCGATTTCGCGAGGCGCGCGCGATGCGACAGCCTTTTCGCTCGCCGATTCGGCCAGAGCTTCGGGATCGATCTCCACGAGATTCGGCGAGTTCGACTTGGCCCAGCCCGAGGAATCCTTCTCGAGAATGGTGATCGAGAATTCCGCACGCGTCTGCTCGTAATGCGCGAAAAGGCCGCGCGAATTGGCGAGAATCGATTCGGTCAAGCCGGTGGTGAAAATTCCTGCAGCCGTTTGCTTCGTTTTCTCGGCGGTGGCGCAAACGCGGGCGACGGCGCGGGCACGGTCTGCGGCGCTGGCGGCAGCGGTGATGGGATAGAAGCGGCGGACTTTTTGATATTTCTGCTGCTTGGGCATGGGGAGCAGGTCGGGATTCTTCTGCTGCACGCGCGCGAGGCTCGATGCCGCGTTCACGACGCGGCGCAGCGATTCCTCGTCAGTCTTGTTGGTACTTGCGCGAGCCGTGCGGCCGTCGAAAACTACGCGCACGGAAAGCGCCAGATTCTGCTCGGCGACGTGCTGATGGATGGTGTTGTTGGCAAAGCGAGTAAGCGCGTCGCTGACGGCGCCGACATCGACTTCGGTCTCATCGGCGTCGCTCAGCTTCAAGACGCGGGCAGCTATTTCGCGCAGATCGGGCAATCCGACGCGAAAGTCCTCCGAGGCGTGCGAGTGATACACGGACTTCGCGGCACGACGCGGCTTCTTCGATTTGCGCGCGGGAGACATTTATTTCGCGAAGGCGACTCCAATTTTAATGTTGCGAAAGCGCGAAGGCGCCGCGCCGTGGCCCGTGCCCATGGTCTGCATGGGCTGGCCCTTGCCGCAATTCGGGGTGCCCCAGAGCGTCCAGTAATCGCGCGAGCAAATCGCGTCGCAACTGTTCCAGAATTCGGTGGTAATACCGCTGTAGCTGGGATTCTTGATCATACGGCCTTTTTTGCCGCCTTTGATCTCCCAGCCGATTTCGGTGGAGAACTGAAAATGGTAGCGGCGATCGTCGATGGACCAGGAGCGGTTGGTCTCCATCAGAATTGCGTCGTCGGTGTCGGCGATTAGATCGTCGTATTTCCATGTGCCGGGCAGAAGGCTTACGTTGGTCATGCGAATGATCGGAAGGCGATTCCAGCTTTCCGTGCGCATGGTGCCGCCGGAGCGCTTCTCGCCGATGGCCGCGGCGGATTCGCGATTGCTGAGATAGCCAGTGAATAGGCCGTTCGAAATAATCGGCGTGCATTGCGCGGGGACACCTTCATCGTCGTAGCCGAAGGTGCCGAGGCCGGGGCCGTGTTCGAGCCGCGCGTCGGCGACAACATTCACGATTTCCGAGCCGTAGCGAAGTTTGCGCAGTTTATCGATAGTCAGGAAACTCATGCCCGCGAAATTTGCTTCCTGGCCGAGCACGCGGTCGAGCTCGATCGGATGCCCGACGGACTCGTGAATTTGCAGGCCAAGCTGCGCGCTTTCGAGGATGATCGTGCTCGTCCCCTCGGGGCATTGCGCCGCAGAATGAAGCGCGACGCTCTCCTCGCCCACGCGCCCCGCATTTCCGGCGAGATCGAGCGATTCAACCAATTCGTAGCCGCTTTCCATGTGCTGCCCGCCGAAGCTATTCGGATAGGAGCGCTTCTGAATTTCTTTCTCGGCAAAGCTCGTGGCCACAATCCCGGCGCCCGAGAGCATCTTCACTTGATGAATCGCCGAACCGATGCTCGAAGCAAAGAATTGCTCGATTCGCCGGAACGACATCGAGCCTTCGGCCAGCGTCACGCCTTTGACTTTGCGCATTTCCTTGTCGGCGGCAAGAAGCAAATCAATTTGGCGCTCGACGGGAATGCGGAACGGATCTTTGATGAACGGGCTTTGCCAAGTATCTTCGTAGGCCTGTTCGGGAGCGAGGACGACGTTGTGAGTCTTTGCGAGGGCTGACGCCTTCGCAATTGAGACCGCTTCGGCGGCGCAGGCCTGCACGCCTTCGCGCGTCAACCGGTCGGTCGCGGCAAATCCCCAAGCGCCGCTGGCGATCACGCGCACGCCGATGCCGAGCGATTCGCTCTCAGCGACCGTGCCAATGGCTCCATTTTTTGTGGAAATATCGCGCTGGCGGATGTCCATCACGCGCGCATCGGCGTAAGTCGCGCCGCGCACGAGCGCGGTTCCAACTGCGATTTGAGCCCAATCATGCATGTTTGGCGCGGAAGGCGGGCTGGGTGGCCGCAGATTCCTAAGTGCCTTCGTCCCACGAAGCGAGATAGTGCTCCTGCTCGGCGGTCAGCTTGTCGAGCTGGAAGCCCATCGATTCGAGTTTCAGCTTGGCGATCTGGCGGTCGAGCGCCTCGGGGACCGGATACACCTGCTTCTTCAACTCGCTGGCGTGCTTGATCAGGTGGTCCACCGATAGCGCCTGGTTCGCAAAGCTCATATCCATCACGGCCGCCGGATGTCCTTCGGCGGCGGCGAGATTGATCAAGCGGCCGTCGCCGAGAAGATAAATTTTCCGGCCGTCCTTCATTACGTATTCATCCACCATCGGCCGGGCTTGCTTCTTCGCGCTCGAGAGCTTCTCGAGTGCCGGGATATCAATCTCGACGTTGAAGTGGCCGGAGTTGCACATCACCGCGCCATCTTTCATCTGCTCGAAATGCTCCGAAGCGAGCACCGACTTGTTGCCGGTGACGGTGACGAAGATGTCGCCAATTTTTGCGGCTTCGGCCATGGGCATTACGCGGAAACCATCCATCACCGCTTCGATCGCGCGTGTGGGATTGATTTCGGTGACAATGACGTCGGCGCCGAGGCCCTTGGCGCGCATGGCCACGCCGCGGCCGCACCAGCCGTAGCCTGCCACAACGACGCGAAGCCCGGCGACCAGAAGATTCGTGGCGCGAATAATTCCATCGAGAGTGGACTGGCCCGTTCCGTAGCGGTTGTCGAAGAGATGTTTCGTGAGCGCGTCGTTCACCGCGATGATCGGATATTGCAGCGTGCCATCCTTGGCCATGGCGCGCAGACGAATCACGCCGGTGGTGGTTTCTTCTGTCCCGCCGATTACATGCTTCACCAGCTCGGTGCGCTTGGTGAGAAGTTGGGTGACGAGATCGGCGCCATCATCGAGGGTAATCTGCGGCTGATGATCGAGCGCCGCGCTGATGTGCGCGTAATAGGTGGCGTTGTCCTCGCCCTTGATCGCGAACGTGGGAATGCCGTAATCCTTCACCAGCGACGCGGCCACGTCGTCCTGCGTCGAGAGCGGATTCGAAGCGCAAAGAACGACATCTGCGCCGCCATCGCGCAGCGTGATCGCCAGATTGGCGGTCTCGCTGGTGACATGCAGGCACGCCGCCATGCGAATGCCCTTCAGCGGCTGATCTTTGATGAATTGTTTGCGGATGAGCTGCAGCACGGGCATGTGCTGGTTGGCCCACTCGATCCTGCGCTTGCCGCGGTCGGCGAATGCGAGGTCCTTCACGTCACCGGACAGTCTGGGTGCTGTTTCCACGAAATAGTCTCCTAGGTTGTGTTCGCGAAGGGGTTAGCTGCGTGACGCCGTGACTGCGCCCTGCGAGCCGACCTGGCTCTGGATTTTCGCAGCCTTGTCGGTGCGCTCCCAAGTAAAACCGGGCTCGTTGCGTCCAAAATGCCCATACGTCGCCGTCTGGCGGTAGATGGGGCGCCGCAGGTCGAGCGTTTCGATGATCCCGGCGGGCGTGAGCTTGAAATTGGTGCGAATCAGCTCGGTGACTTGGGGATCGGGAATTACGCCAGTGCCAAATGTATCGACCATGACGGAGACCGGCTCGGCGACGCCAATGGCGTAAGCGATTTGCACTTCGAGCTTGGTCGCGACACCGGCGGCCACCAGATTCTTCGCCACGTAGCGCGCCATATAGCAGGCCGAGCGATCTACTTTCGTTGGATCTTTGCCCGATAACGCGCCACCACCATGACGGCTATAGCCGCCGTAGGTGTCGACGATAATCTTGCGGCCCGTCAGCCCCGCATCGCCCATCGGCCCACCAACGACGAAGCGGCCGGTAGGATTGATGTGGATCTTCGTCTGGGCATCGAGCATCTCGCGCGGCACGATTGGCTTGATCACGTGTTCGACGATCGAGCGGTGCAATTCTTCGTTGGAAATATCTTCGCCGTGCTGCGTCGAGACAACCACGCAATCGACGCGCGTCGGGCGGCCTTTCATATATTCGACGGTGACTTGAGTTTTTCCATCCGGGCGGAGGCAGCGAACCAGATCTTTCTTGCGGGCTTCGGCGAGGCGGCGGGCCAGTTGATGCGCGAGTTGGATGGGCATAGGCATCAACTCGGGAGTTTCATCGCAGGCGAAGCCGAACATCAGGCCCTGATCTCCTGCGCCGCCGGTATCAACGCCTTGCGCGATGTCGGGCGATTGCTTTTTGATCGAGGAAATCACGCCGCAGGTATCTGCGTCGAAACCATACTTGGCGCGGGTGTAGCCGACTTCACGGATAACGTCGCGCGCCACGTCGCCAAAGTCCACGTAGCCGGTCGTCGTGATCTCGCCGGCGATCACCACGAGGCCCGTCGTGACCAGCGTTTCGCAGGCCACGCGGCCTTTCGGGTCCTGCTTCAGCACTTCATCGAGAATGGCGTCGGAAATCTGGTCGGCGATCTTGTCGGGGTGACCTTCGGTCACGGACTCCGAAGTAAACAAATAGCGTTCGTGAGAAGCTGTCAAAAGACTGTCCTCCCGGGGACTTGGATGCGAAATACAGGCCTAAGCTGCTTTCCGCAGTAGAAATATCGAAAATTCAAATTAGCATGCGACTTAGGGAGTGTCAACGCTTTGCGCCGAAACGGGTTATTGGCCGCGTGAACGGCAATTCTCGCCGCCGAAGCGCGAGTTTTGTAGCGCCACCCTTTCAGGGTGGCATCCGCTGCTAGGTAACTGCGAGTCCCGGGCTCTTACTCCCCCGCGGTCGCTCCGGCGCCGTTTCCGCCCGTCCGTCGGTAGAGCAAGAACGCCCGAATAAAATCATCAATATCGCCATTGAGCACCTTCTCCACATCCCCGCGCTCAACTTTCGTCCGGTGATCCTTGATGATCTGATAGGGCTGTAGCGTGTAGGTGCGCACCTGGCTGCCGAAGCTGATATCGGTCTTTGTGTCTTCCAGCTTCCTGGCTTCCCCCCGCCGCTTCTCGAGCTCGAGTTCATACAGCTTCGAGCGCAGGAATTTCATGGCCAGCTCGCGATTCTTATGCTGGCTGCGTTCGTTCTGGCATTGCACCACGGTTCCCGTGGGCAAGTGCGTGAAGCGCACCGCAGTTTCGACTTTGTTGACGTTCTGGCCACCATGGCCGCCGGCGCGGAATGTGTCAATGCGCAAATCCTCCGGCTTGATGACGACCTCGATGCGGTCATCAATTTCCGGAATCACGAAGACTGAGGCGAACGAAGTATGCCGGCGCGCCGCTTGATCGAACGGCGAAATGCGTATGAGCCGGTGAACGCCGGTTTCGCCTGAGAGCAAACCGAACGCGTTCTCGCCCTCGAACCGGAGCGTAGCGGATTTGATCCCCGCTTCTTCGCCCGGCGTCGAATCCATCAGGGTCACGCCCACTTTGTGCGCTTCCGCCCAGCGCATGTACATGCGCATCAGCATCTCGGCCCAATCCTGCGATTCCGTGCCGCCCGCGCCGGGCTTGATGGTCATGATGGCGTTCATCGCGTCGGTCTCACCGGAGAGCAGCGTTTTCGTTTCGACCTCGGCGACGTAGGTGTCAGCGGTCTTCAATTCCGCCGCGACATCATTGAGCAGAGAATCGCGTTGTTCGGCGTTCGATTCTTCTTTCGCCAGATTGAAATACGTCTCGATGTCGCTCAGCATGCGCGCAAGCTTTTCTTCCGCGCCGAGGCGTTCTTCCACCTGCTTGCGTTCCTGCAGCACGGTCTGTGCCTGTTCCTGGTTCGACCAGAAATCGGGTTTGTTGGCTTTTTCTTCGAGAATGGTTAAGCGCTGGCGATTGGCGGGAACGTCAAAGATAGCGCCGCACCAGCTCGATGCGAGTGCTGAGCCCGGCGAAGCGCTGCTGCAGATCTTCAATATGTTCAGCCACGGTGATTCCTCGAACTACAGTTTACCGTCAAACGCGTGGAGTTGATAGCTGGCGGCGGCCGGGTCACTTCTCCTTGCGCTTCGACTTCCGGGGTGCAGTTTCGGCAGGCGCGGCATCCTCGTCGTCGCGATCGAGACGCATCATTATTCCGGCTCGCACCATAAGCCCAATCGACACGAACAGGCAGAGCCAGGCGATCCAATCGCCCCAGCGGACGTACGGCGTTTTATCGCTGCGGAAATCGTAGGGGGCGTCCAATTGGCCGCGGATATCGGTCTGCAGGGCTGCCACCGTGCGACCGTAGGGATCGATCGCCACCGTGTAGCCATTATTCGTGTCGCGCAGCATCCAGCGGCGGCTCTCCACCGCGCGCACGCGGGCCATCATCAGATGCTGCGTGGGGGCTGCTGATCGGCCGAACCAGCCATCATTCGAAAGATTGATCAGCATCTCCGCGCCGTTTCCTGCGAAATGGCGCACCTCGTTCGGAAAAATCGCTTCGTAGCAGATGTACACGCCGAATCGCCCGCCGGGCAATTCGCCTACGCGATATTCCGTGCCCGGTGTGAAATCCGAGATGTCCGCTGTCAGCCGCCCAGCAAAAGTCAGATACTCGCGCAGCGGCACATATTCGCCGAAAGGCACGAGATGCAGCTTGTCGTAGGTGAAGATTCGCTGGCCGAGCGGATTCAGCAGCGTCGCGCTATTCGTCGCCTGCCATTGCTTGTCCGGGCCTTTCTTCCAATCCACGACGCCGACTAGAAATTCATTTGCCGCTTCACGCGCAATGCGCTGCGCGCGCTCGCCGAACTTCGCTTCCGTGAAGCTGAACGGCGCGGGAACTTCCGGCCAAACAACGAGTCCGGGCTGCCGCCGCGCCGCGTCCACGCTGATCTTCTCGAGTTCGTCGAGGTCTCCCGCGTGGATGTCTAGCCAATCCGACGGATAGCTCTCCGATTGCGGAAAATTCGTCTGCACTAAATGCGCGATGTAGCGCGGCTTTTGCGACGGCACGAGATGAGGCCCGGCAATCGCCACCACAAGCAATACCGCAGTCGTGCTCGCGAGCGTTATCAGCGCCCGGCGATCGCGCCGCCAAATCGCCCAGGCCAGTACCGCGTTGTAAGCGCCGATCAACAGCGATAGCCCGTAAATTCCGGTGAGCACCGTGAGCTGCACGAACGCCAAACTTCCGCTCGCCGCATAGCCGCTCAAATTCCACGGAAACGCAATGATCGGCAGATGCGTGCGAATCAGCTCCAACGTCAGCCACAGAAATGGCGCGATCACAAACGCCGCGCCAACGTTTCGCCGACTCACGAAGCGGACGCACGAAGTGAAAATCATCATGTGCAATCCGCCGAGAAGCCCGATCCCCGCCATGATGGCCAGCGCAGGCAGCACCGGCACATTTCCGTATTGGCGCATCACGACGTAAATCCAAGTGAGGCATAGCGGATAAAAGATAAAGCCGTGCAGAAATCCGGCGGCCATGGCGTCGCGCACGCTCGCGCCCAGCGACGCCAGAATCAGCATCGCCACGGCGACCCACGCGAGCAGCGGCAAATTGTAATTGGGAAAGCTGAGGGCGAGCGCAACCCCGGAAGCGAGGCCGAGGACTAATCTCAAAGGCCGCGAAAGTTCCATTCAGCGCTTGATAATAGGATTAAATCCGGCCTGGGCAAGCGCCGCCTTGGCTTTTTCGGCAGCGGCCCCGTCAGGATAAGGGCCGACTTGCACGCGATAAAGGCGGTCGGTCGTGGGCGTCACAACAAACGATGGAAAATGTTTCTGCTGCGCTGCGTCGGCGAGTGCCAATGCGTCGGCTTCCTTTGTAAGCGCGGCGAGCTGCATCACCACCGAACCTCGCGGAATGCGTGGCGCCTGAAATCTTCGCAGGTCGCTCGAATTTGCGATAACAGGCTGCGGTGCAGCCGCCGGCGGTGAATCCGCAGGCCGGTGCGTCGAGGTTACGCGTCCCGAAGTCGCCGGAGCAGTAGCGGGCACGCTCGGCGCCGCATTCGGTCGCGGCTCGAGCTTGTTCGGATCCTTGCCCTTCGAATAAAAATCCCACTCGCTATTCGCGCTTTTTTCGCCGGCGTCGGGATTCTCGGCCTTCGCGCTGCCGCCGGAAGGCGCAATCAGAGACCGGTTCGAATCCGCCGACGCATGAAGTGGCATAGGCATGCCCGATTGGGTGCGCCCCATCACGTAGCCCAACGTGAAGAACACACCGCAAAGCAATACCACGCCCAGAAACAAGCCGACCAGATGCCGGCTCTCCAGTACGCGTTCCCCGCCCCCGCGCTTTCCGTTTCCCCCAGCCACTCTTACTTGCCCCCTCCGAAGCTCTTCGCCCACTGCGACACGATGTCGATGGGCAGCGGAAAAATCACAGTCGTATTCTTCTCGACTCCGATTTCGGTCAAAGTCTGCAAGTAGCGAAGCTGAATCGCGGCGGGCTGCGTTTCAAGAACTTCGGCCGCCTGCGCCAGCTTTGTCGAGGCTTCAAATTCACCAGCCGCATGAATAATCTTCGCGCGGCGCTCGCGCTCCGCCTCCGCCTGCTTGGCGATGGCGCGCTGCATCGACTCCGGAATATCGACTTGCTTGACCTCAACTTTAGATACCTTGATACCCCAAGGCTCCGTATCCTGGTCAAGGATTACTTGCAACTTGGCGTTTACCTTTTCGCGATCCGACAGAATCTCGTCCAGCTCAAATTGCCCGAGGACGCTGCGCAAATTGGTCTGCGCGAGCTGCGAAGTGGCGTAGAGATAGTTCTGCACCTGCGAAAGCGCCAGGTTTGCATCCACCACGCGGAAATAACAGACCGCGTTTACCTTCGCCGAGACGTTATCTTTCGTGATCACGTCCTGTGGCGGCACGTCCAGCGTCTCTACGCGCAATGACATCCGCGTTAGCACGTCGATCGGCCAGAACACCAACTGCAATCCCGCGGGCTTTGGATCCGGCCGCATCTTTCCGAGGCGCAGGACCACACCGCGTTCCCATTCCTTGATCACGTAAACGGAATTGAAAAGCCAAATCAGAAAGAAAAATACGCACACCCCAAGCAAAATTTGAATGAACCCCATCGCATCCTCCTCGATTGCTAAATCCCGGACGGTCGCTGCCCCGCGTCCACCGGCTCGACGTACAGCGTCAATCCTTCGACTTTGCGCACGCGGGCGTGCGCTCCGCGCGGAATCGCCGTTTCGGCCGCGGCACGCCATCTCTCGCCGTGAACGAAAATCATCCCCGGCGCCGCGCCCGCTCCGACGGCTTCCGTCACTTCCCCGATTTCACCAATCAGTTGCTCACGGCCGGTCGAGAGCTTCCATTTGCGCGACTTCATCACCAGCCGCATCAAAATAATCATGATCAATGCGCACGGAATCGCCACGCCCAGCGCCGCGCCGAGGCTCACGCCCATGCCCGTTAGCGGCGAGCGCACCAGCATCAGCGCTCCGAGCACCATGGAGATCACGCCGCCAACGCCAAGGATTCCGTGCGTCGGAAATTTCGCCTCTAATATGAAAAAAGTGAGCGCCGCGATGATCAGGACGACTCCCGTCAAATTCACGGGCAGCAAGTGCATCGCATACAGCGCCAGGATCAGCGCGATGCCGCCAATTACTCCCGGCGCAAATAATCCGGGATGCGTGAATTCCGCGTACAGCCCTAGCACGCCCACAATCAGCAAAATGAAAAACACATCCGGCTGCACGATGCGCGAAAGAAATCGCTCCCGCAGCGCCATCTGATAATCGCTCACCGCCGGTGAATCGAGGTCGAGCTTCACCGTCGTGCCGTCAAAGCGCTTGATCGACCGGCCGTTCAACTGCGCCAGCAGCGCCTCCTGCGACGGCGCAATCAGATCAATCAATTTCCCATCCAGCGCTTCCTTCTCGCTGAATGCCTTCGCCTCGGTAACCGCCAATTCCGCGAGATCAGGATTCCTCCCGCGCTGCGCCGTGTAGCTTCGCAAGTAGGCCGTGGCCTCATTCACAACTTTGTGCCGCATGGTCTCATCGACCTGCATCGACCAACCACCGATCACAAACACCGGCGAAGCCGCCCCCGTATCAGTCCCGGGAGACATCGCCGCCACATCCGCCGAAAGCAAAATGAAAAATCCAGCCGAAGCCGCGCGCGTGCCCGTAGGCGACACGTAAACCACTACGGGAACCGGCGACGCCAGAATCTTCTGGATGATCGTGCGCATCGACGAATCGAGCCCGCCCGGCGTATCCATTGTGATCAGCACCAGGCTGGCGTGCTGCTCCGCCGCGCTATCGATCCCATGGACGATATAGTCCGCAAGGATTGGCTCGATCTCGCCGTCAATCTGCAATCGCAAAATTTTTGCAGGAGTAGGAGGCGCCGCAGCCACCGGATGCGCGTAGAACAGCAGAGCGCCCGTAGCCGCGAGCAGTATCGCCGCGGCGGAAGCGATCAGCACCAAGCCGCGAACATTGCGCAGAAACATCTCGCGCGCATTATAGCAAGAATTAACGCCAAGGCATCGTAGCGCCGGCTGCCAGCCGGCGTTTTTCGATCAAACGGGCATCGCGGAAACCCAGAGGGCGGAACTGTACGTTGCGAGAGGTTTTTTCTTCGCTCGTTCTACTGCGGCGTATCGCTCTTCTTCGGCTCGCCGGCGTACGACGGCGGCACAACAATCACTTCCTGCACCCGCGGGTCCTTCACCACCTTCGAAAATTCCGGATCCTTCTGAACGCCGGACAAATCCTTGTACCCGTCATCGCGCGCCATCTTCAAATAATGCGCGCAATGCTCCGCGTCCCCCGAGCGCGCATAAGTCTTGGCCACGAGGTAATAAAACAACCCCGGCTCCGTCGTTCCGCGCTGCTGCACCGTAGTGCCATAGCTTCCGTGATGCGAAAAAATATCCGGGTCGCGCGCCAAAGCTTCCTCGAACGCCTTCATCGCTTCGGGATATTCCTTGATTCCGAAATAGCCATATCCCAGGTTGCTGTAAATCGTAGCAATGTCGTCGGTGGATTTCAGCGTCAGCGCCTGTTTGTACAGCCGAATCGCCTTGCCGTAATGCTTCTTCTCGTATTCCACCGTCCCCAGATTGTTTATGGCGCTCACGTAAGTCTTGTTCGCCTTCATCGCGCGTCTGTAATACCGCGCCGCCGCCTGCGTGTTCCCGGCTTGTTGATAGGCGACGCCGATCTTGTTCAGCAGCTCCGCGTCCTTCGGCGACTGCGCCAGCAAGAGTTCATAATCCTTGATCGCTTCGGGGTACATCTTCCGCGCCATCAGAATATCGGCGCGCATCTCCTGCACCTGGCGCTCCGTCATCTGCACGACGTTGGTGGATTGTGACGGAATCGGTGCGGGGGATGCCGCTGGCGGCGTAGCCGGCGCGTGCTCCTGAGCTTGCAGGGATGAGACGCAGAGGACTGCCAACGACAGGGACAGCAGAAGAAGGCGTTTCATCGCCGTTCTCCTTCTAGTTGCGCTCCGAGGCCTACGGATGAGGTTTCGGCGGAGGCTGCTGCTCTTCCGGCTTGTCCGCAGGCTTCTTGCTGCCTCCAAAGATACCAAATATCTTCTGTAGTAGGCCTTTTTTCTTTTCGCCGTCCTGCTCCGGGTTCTCGCCTTCCTTGCCGGCGGAGTCGCCCGGTGCGCCGTTGCCCGGCTTCGGAGCCGCAGCCCCGCCTGGCGGCGCAGGTTCCGAACTTCCGGACTTTCCGAATAAATGCGATAGCCAGGAAACCGGCGGCGCTTGCGAAACCGCTCGACCGCCGTGGAGGAAGCAATACTGCGTCGGCTCGGTTCCGGCGATGAAAACTTCCTGCTTCGTCGTCGGGCAAGTCGGCGTGGCAAGCTGTTCCGACTGCGGATCAACGGTGACTTCCGAAACTCCCGGCGGCGGCGCGAATGGCTCGACATTCTTATACGCCGGCAGCGCCACAGCCCGCTTCATGAATTCGGCCCAGATCGGCGCGGCCGCCGCGGTACCCGAAAGTCCCAGATCTCGGTTATCGTCAAATCCCACCCAGATCACGCAAATCAAATTCGATGTGAAGCCGGCAAACCAGCCGTCGCGCGAGGTTCCCGTCTTCCCAGCCGCCGGTGCGTCAAAGCCGAGCGACCTCACTACCGCGCCGGTGCCCTGGCTCATCACGTCTTCCATCAGCGTGGTCACCAGATACGCCACGCGCGGATCAAGCGCCGGGCGCGTCTTCGGATCGTCTTTCTCGACGACAGCGCCGTCCGTGCCGACCACGCTGCGGATGTAAAGAGGTTCAGCGCGCGTCCCATTCGTCGCAAACGCCGTGTAACCGGCGGCGACGTCAATCGGCGTCATCTCGTAAGCGCCAAGCGCTACCGCGGGCGTCGCCTGAATGGTCTGGCTGAGCCCCATCTGCCGCGCCACAGTGACCACGCGGTCGTAGCCCACCATCTCCGCAACTTTCACCGTGGCCACATTCAACGAATGAATCAGCGCCTCGCGCGCCGTCACCGTGCCGTAGAATTTCTCGCCGAAATTATTCGGCGTGTAATCATTCCCATCGAAATTAAACGTCGTCGGCTCATCCACCACCGTCGTCAACGGCGTGATTACCGGCTGCAATCCCTCCGCCGCGTTATCGAAGGCCGCCGCATAGACGAACGGCTTGAACGCCGATCCCGGCTGCCGTCGCGCCAACGCGTGATTGAGCTGGCTCTCGCCGTAATTCCTTCCGCCGACGAGCGCGCGAATTTCTCCCGTGCGCGGGTCCATGGCCACCAGCGCTATCTGCACCGGCGGTACCGCCTCGCCCTTTTTCTTCCAAAGCGCGTATTTCTTCGCCAGCAGCTTATCCACATTCGCCGCGCCCATATCCACGGCCACCGCCGCGGCCCGTTCCAGGTCAGGATCGAGCGTCGTATAGATGCGATAGCTCTCCGAAGCCAGATCCGTTTCCGAGATCTGTTCCAGCAAGTGATCCTTCACCATGTCCACAAAATAAGGGCCGTCGCTCGCCGCCACGCCGGCGCCGACGAAATGCAGTGCTTCCTTCTTCGCCTTCT
This sequence comes from Candidatus Acidiferrales bacterium, assembly GCA_036833535.1. Classification (GTDB taxonomy): domain Bacteria; phylum Acidobacteriota; class Terriglobia; order Acidiferrales; family UBA7541; genus Palsa-147. The sequence goes on from DAITPO010000040.1 coordinate 25,241, forward strand.
CCTCATCCGCCGCTGTCACGTATCCGTTCTCCACCATCTGCGCCAGCACGCGATCGCGCGCCTCGATCGACTTATCCGGATGGCGCTCCGCCGCCGCGTAACGGCTCGGCGACCGGATAATCGCGGCCAAAAAAGCGCATTCGCCTACCGACAAATTGCGGACATCCTTGCCGAAATAAGCCTCGGCCGCTTCGCCGAATCCGTGAATCGAAAAACTGCCGCGATTGCCGAGATAAACTTCGTTGGCATACAGCTCGAAGATTTGCTGTTTCGTGAAACGCTGGTCCAGCTCCAGCGCCACCAGCGTTTCCTTCAGCTTCCGGCTCCAAACGCGCTTGGTGGTGAAGAAAAAGCTGCGCGCCACTTGCATGTCAATCGTGCTCGCGCCCTGCGCCCTTTGCCCGCGCCGCACGTCGGCCCATGCTGCTCCCAGAATTCGCACCGTGTCGAATCCGCCGTGCTCGAAGAAGCGCTTGTCCTCGGCCGATAGCACCGCTTCGACCAGAATCTTCGGCAGATCATCGAAACGCTCCAGCCTCCGCTTTTCCCGCGTCGTATCGAAAAGGTTGGTCAGCACCTGCGGCTCGAGTTCCGCGCTGCTCAGCGAAGCTTGGTCGCTCAGCGCGGTGATCCGCGCGATCGAGTTCGCCTCGAAATCAATCCGGATCGCATTCCCGCCTTTGAAGTACGACTCCGCCGACGGATGCACCTCAATCGATTTCTTGCTGGCGTGAAATTGCCCGGGCGATCCCTCGATCTCGCTCTCCGAATATCCCGCGCGCAGGAGATAGCTCTGCATTTCCTCCTGCTTCATGGATTCGCCGGTGAATATCCTTTCCGGCGCCGCATACACGCGCGAAGTGTTCTGGAAAATTTGACCGGAGAGCCGGGCGTCAATCATGCGCCCGAAAGTGATGTAGTAATACGAGAAGATGCCGACACCAGTGCAGAAGAGTACGAACGCCAGGCCCAGCAGGCTCAGGCCTAAGCGTGAAGTCCAGAATCCCTGCCCTAACTTAATGCGCAAAAGCTCTCCGGTACCACCGGCTTGCCCCGTATGGGGCTGCGGGGCGTCCCTCCCGGCATCTTACGACCTCGCATCCCAATTTCCGGCAAGCGCAACCGCGGCGCGACACCCAATCTCTATCGCAACACACTTCGGCACTCCGATAAGCAATTGGACGCACGCAATAGCATTCGGGCTGCCAGGCGCCTCGCACTAGCACTAGCACTACCTATCTTAGATGGTGTGATTGTCGCCGTGGGGATGAAAATTCAATTGCAGCGTGTAGCCCGGAAACTCAACCTCAACCACATAGGGCACGTCAATATCAACCATGGCCATCGGCCCGGCCCCGCCGCCTCCGGGAAACTTGATCTGGATGTCTTTCTTGTCCACCGGTATCTGGAGCTCCACCACTTTTTTCCATACGTCGTTGCGGATGTCGTCGGGCGCCTTGCGGTTGGTAATCGCGAACCGCGCCTCGGACTCCAGCGCATCCTGAAACTCATAATTATTGACGTACACCGGCACAACCTTAAATCCCACGTACACGGCGGCGGCTACAAATATAAAGAACAGGAATCCGGCGATCTTCCCGGCGCCCCGTTCAGGATTCCGCTCTACCGGCATCATATTCCCTTCTCCGTCCCAGATGCGATCAGACGGTCTACACCCGTCAACGACTTATGCTAGCAGCCCAATTTCCGTAGTGTCGAGCGTTACAGCCGGCAGGTGTTCGAGGTATGCAACAAGCAAGAGGAGCGCGAACAAGTGCTACGGCGCCGCCAGGCTCTCGTAGCGCCGGCTCGTCCTGCGCTTCGAAGGGCTGCCAGTCGACGTTTTTGTGCGGCGACACGCACGAGTGTGTCAATACGCCCGTGCGAATATGGCCTTATCTTTCGCCGCCTGTCCGCAAAAAATGCACTTCCCGTCCCCGCCGGACTGTTCCAGAGGGATACACCGCATGGTGGCCTTTGTGTCTGCCTTGATCTTCGCTTCGCAATCCGCGCTGCCGCACCAATGCGACCGCGCGAAGCCCCGCTCCACGGCGGTCTTGAACTCGCCATAGTCCTTCGGTTCGAAGGTGTTCGACTCGCGCGTCTTCAAAGCGCGGTCATAAAGCGCCTGCTGAATTTCGGCGAGCAGCTTCGAAACCGCGTCGGCGATTCCGGCCTGCGGCACGAACGACTTCCCTTCCTTGCCGGGGCGATCGCGCCGCGCCAACACGGCGCTGCCTTTCGCCACATCCTTGGGCCCCAACTCAATGCGCAACGGCACGCCGCGCATTTCCCAATCATTGAATTTAAAGCCGGGACTGAAGCCTTCGCGCTCGTCCATCTTCACGCGAATATCCGCAGCCACGAGCTCCGAGCGAATCTTCCGCGCCGCTTCCATCACCGGCGCCTTCTCTTCGTCGCTCTTGAAAATGGGAACCAGCACGACCTGAAATGGCGCGAGCCGCGGCGGCATAATCAACCCTTGATCGTCGCCATGAACCATGATGATCGCGCCGATGAATCGCGTCGAAAGCCCCCACGAAGTCGTCCAGCAGAATTGCAGCTGCCCGTTCTTGTCGAGGTAGCGGATCTCGAAAGCCTTCGCGAAATTTTGCCCCAGGTTGTGCGACGTCCCGGCCTGCAGCGCCTTGCCGTCTCCCATCATGGCTTCGATCGCGTAGGTGATATCCGCTCCCGCGAATTTCTCGGAATCCGATTTGCGCCCGGGGATTACCGGAATCGCCGCGTCGCGCACCGCCATATCCGCGTAAATGTCCAGCATCTGGCGAGTTTCGGCTTCGCCTTCCTCCGCGGTCGCGTGCGCCGTATGGCCTTCCTGCCAGAAAAATTCCAGCGTGCGCAGAAAAAGCTTGGTGCGCAGCTCCCAGCGCACCACGCTGTTCCATTGATTTATCAACACGGGTAAATCGCGGTACGACTGAATCCATTTCGCGTAAGCATGCCCGATAATCGTTTCCGAAGTCGGCCGGATCACCAGCGGCTCTTCGAGCTTTTCTCCGCCGCCAATCGTAACCACGGCAAGCTCAGGCGCGAATCCTTCGACGTGCGATTTCTCGCGCTCGATAAAGCTCTTGGGAATCAGCAAAGGAAACGCCGCGTTCACATGCCCGGTAGCCTTGAATCGCCGGTCCAGCGCCGCGGTGATGTTCTCCCACAACGCCCAACCATAAGGCCGCACAATCATGCACCCGCGCACCGGCGCATAATCCGCCAGCTCCGCCCGCAAGACGAGCTGGTTGTACCACTCCGAAAAATCCTCCGAACGCGATGGCAGCTTCAAGTCCGACATGTAGAAACGTAGTCCTTTTCCTGAAGCAGAATTAGTACAAGGCGAAACAACTAAGGTTAGGGAACGTCACAAGTGAAGTCAACCAGAGGGCCGCATTAGGTCAGGGCACCGGCCGGTAAATCAGCCCAATCACAATCCCCACTACCACCCATTCCACAAAGTAAGCCACGGACTGTTCCACCGTAAGCTTCAAACCAATATTCAAATTCACGTAATTGTGAATCACAAACGAGCCAATCGCGAACACTCCTATCAATCGCGCCCCTTCCAGCCACCCGGAACCCCCGCGGTACATCATCGCGTAAAGCACCGCCAGCGACAGGATCGCCACCAACATCGCCGCCATCCCTGCCGGCATCACGCTCTTGATTCCCTCTTGCGACCGATACACCGCCGGATACTTCATGAACTCAGTCTTCAGAAACGGCAACACCGCAAACGACAATCCCCCGATCACAAAGTAAGCCACGAAGCCGCCCAGCCCAGCCAAAAAGATCCGCAAAGGATTCATAATCATTCCTCTCAAAATCCCGACGTGATGTATCACAAATCCATTACGTCAAGGAACCTAAAATCCAGTCCCCTCGCGCACTCTTGTTCGTTTGGGCGCCGCTCTTGCACGAAGATGTCGATGAACCAATTGACCGGCCGAGCCCGCAGCGCTAATTGAACAAGTGGGATCGTTCCAAAACCACATCTCCACTTATACGCCTAATCAGGAGCTAGACCCTTCGACGCGGTGTAGACTCTGGGGCGATCGAAGGAACAGCGCGACTCGAGGAGCCGAACACGCCGATTCCTCTAATGCATTTGGCTTCTTGTCAAATTGAGGGCTTTAGATGAACGATCCACAAAAGAACGAGCAGAATTCTGGAGTGCGAGATCAGGAGATCCGTGCGGCACTGGATCAGCATTGGGCGGCGTCCGATGCCAACGATTTTG
>DAITPO010000041.1:0-24274 GCA_036833535.1 Candidatus Acidiferrales bacterium
GGCGCTACGGAAGAGGAATTCCCGGCGAAGCCACAATTCCAGCCATGCGCAAAATCTCGGTGTACTCTTCATCCGTCAAAGCCGCGATCGTCAGCCGCGTATTCTTCATGAACTTAATTTTCCGCAGCAATTTATTCTCGCGCAATTCAGTCAGCGAAACCTGTCGCGGCAATCGCTCCACCGCGCGCAAATCCACCACTAAATGTTTCGCGTCCGGATGATGCGGATCAGGATAAGGATCGCGGCTCACCTCCGCCAGCGCGTACAGCGCAAAATCCGGCTTGCCGTGATAGCACAGCGCGCGATCACCCTTGCGCACCTGTTTGAGTTGCCGCAGCGCGTCGGGCTTGTGCCCAGCGTGCCGCCACATCTCTTTCCCCTTCACGAATAATGTGTCCCAGTGATAGACCCGCGGGTCAACGGCCAGGAGCCAACGGCGTGGTTTCGAGGCAGTCTGTGTCATCGAGTTTTGTCGCGCGCACTATACACGCAAGCGCGCCAAATTGGGAAGAATTGTGAGGGAGCCGAAAGTAATGGAAAGGAAGCCAGGAGGGGTTAATGCACCTCAACCCAGATATCATCCCCTTTAATTTCAAGAGGATAGCACTCGACTCCCACCGCAGGATTCATCAAAGTCTTGCCCGTCGTAACATCATATTGCCACCCGTGCCAGGGGCAGGTAACCACCTTTCCCTTCAATTCGCCTTCCCCGAGCGGCCCGCCGCGATGCAGGCAGGTATTATTGATAGCGAACAATTTCCCGTCCACATTCGCAATCGCCACGGTAGTCCCGTTCACCTGAAACTCGCGAATCGTCCCCGCCGGAATATCGTCTTTACGAGCCGCACGCAAAAGCGCCATTCATCTCCCCCAAGTAGCGCCGGCGTCCCCGCCGGCATCCGACGACCGATTCTAAAACCACGTGCACCACTCACGCGCGGAAGAGGCCGCAGCGTTGCAAGCCATTCGCACGATAAACGTGTAACGGACTCACCGCGGCGCAGGCGTCTGCGCCACCATCACGCCCTTCTTGAAATCCCCAACCATCTCCGGCCGCAAGCGCACTTCGGTAGGCCGCTTCGCGAGCGACATCTGATCAATCTTGTCCTGCAATTTCAAGAGCGCGTAAAAAAGCCCCTCAGGCCGCGGCGGACACCCAATCACGTAAACATCCACCGGCACAATTCGATCCACTCCCTGCAGCACGGAATAAACATTGAACGGCCCGCCCACGCTCGAGCAAGCTCCCATCGAAATGCACCACTTCGGGTCCGGCATCTGATCCCAGACGCGCTTCAGCACCGGCGACATCTTCAAAGTCACCGTCCCGGCCACAATCATCAAATCCGCCTGCCGCGGCGACGGCCGGAAAACCTCGGCCCCAAATCGCGCAATATCAAATCGCGAGGTAGTCGAAGCAATCATCTCAATCGCGCAGCACGCCAACCCAAACGTCAGCGGCCAAATCGCGCTCTTCCGCGCCCAATTAAAAACATAATCCACGGTAGAAAGCACATAGCTGCGCTCAAACCGGTTCTCAAGAACGCCCATCATTCCTCCGAACAAATGGCCCGAGCCCGATTAATTTTCGCCCCATCGCAAAGCATCGCAGTATAGTCGCCGCCAAGCGCGCGAGTCAAACCGTCGAAATCCGCAGAGCCGCGAGCGACTTAATGTAGCAGCCACCTTCTGAGTCTCTTTGAGACGTCGGATGCTTTGTCAGGGCACGGCTTCAGCCGTGCTGCAAACGCCGCAAAATTCATGCGGCTTTAGCCGCTGAGGTTTGTCGTATCGAACGCTCGCCTCTTCTCAAACACCAACAAAACCGTACTCCCCGCATACCGGTAAGCCGCCAATTTCATAAACACCCTCTTCCCAAATCGCACCAGCGCATTGTCCCCCAGCAGCGGCGTATCGGCCTCGCCGTGGATCAACCGCCATCCCCACTCGTGCATCTGCCGGATCACCTCATAAGTCCAGACCACATACACCGCATCCGAATCGTATACAAACGGCTGCGTCAGCGCGTCCGGCTCTTCAATAATCATCCACGGCGAGGCTCCGCGGAACATCGCCCGTACCTGCCCCGCAGCCCGCCGCGCCGCATAACCAAGCCGCCATCGCAAACTCTTCGCCCGCGACAGCAACGCATTCGGATACCAAAAAGGAAAATCCCAGGCCGGTCCCAGCAAAATGATCCGCCCGCCGCGCCGCGCCACCCGCTGCATTTCCCGCAAAACGCGCACCGGCTCGACGCAATGCTCAAGCGCGTAAGTCGAAATCACCGCATCAAATGATTCCGCCGCAAACGGCAACGCCTCCCCATCCGAGCAAGCCAGCCGCAAATCCCGCCGCGGCGCATGCCGCAAAAAATTCAAAGAAATGTCCGTCCCGAAATATTCTCCTCGCGGCGAGAGACAAACCGAATTCGTCCCCAACCCGCAAGCCACATCCAAAATCCGGCTACCCTCGGGCACAAACGAAGCCGCCCGCACACGCAACGATCCTTCGCCGGCATCTCCCTGCGCAGGATTATCCAGGTACCCGTCGTACCCGCTCCAAAATTTCCGCAGCCGGCCCCGCAGTCGTTCACTACGCGCTTTATCCACTGTGATATTCTCGCCCCTCAATGCATCAGCCCGTCTCAGAACACAGCCGGCCTTCCAGTTTCACCGTCCTGCTACAAGACGCAAAAACCGAGAAGTTCGCCTTAGGCGGCGTCGTAATCTTAATCGCATACGCTGTCTTAAGAAACCTGGTCGGCGCTGCCACACGCCCCTTCTGGTACGACGAAGTTTGCACCTGGATCGTCGTACGCCAACCCTCGCTATCCGGAATCTGGGACGCTCTCAAAAACGCCGCGGACTCACAGCCACCGGCCTTTTATTTCGTCGAGCGGCTCTCCAGCATTTTAATTCGCAACGAAGACTTAGCGCTTAGGCTTCCCTCAATTCTAGCGTTCTGCTGCATCACGATTTGCGTTTTCGTTTTCGCGCGAAGACGCGCCAACGGCGCCTACGCCCTCGTTTGCTCGGCCATTCCACTCGCCACCATATTGTTCAATTGGTACGCAGTGGAAGCACGGCCGTACAGCTTAGTCGTCGCATGCATCGCGTTCGCATTGGTGGCCTACCAGCGCGCGCCCTCTCCGGCCTGGATGTTCGCCATGGGCCTGGCCCTCGCCGCCTCGGCAAGCTTTAGCTACTATGCGGTTTTGTCTCTCGCTCCCTTCGGTCTCGCGGAGCTTCAATTTCTCATTGTCCGGCGTCAGATTCGTTGGGGTGTTTGGATGGCCCTGGTGTGTGGCGTCATTCCGCTGGCACTCTTCTGGCCGCTCCTCGCCTACTTTCGGCACTACTACGGCGGTCACTATTGGGCGCAGGCAAGCCTCAGTGGTTTCATACATATCTACGGATCTTTTTTCATGTCCACTCCGCCATTGGGAGTGGCAATAGCGGCAGCGGCTTTGCTAGGCATGGCTGCTCTCATCGTAGTCCGCGCCGCGGAACCCGTAGGAACCGCTGAGGAAACATCCAAGCCAGCGCACGAATACGTTCTTGTGCTCGCGCTAGTAGGCCTTCCCGCCATCGGTTTTCTCGCCGCAAAACTTACTCACACGGGCATGATGGATCGTTACGTGCTTTCATCCGTCCTGGGCATCTCCCTTGCCGCCGCCTACCTCCTTCCCATTCTCGATCGGCGCAGCGTGGCTCTCGCAATCGGCGCACTCATCGCCATGCTGTCCGTCCAGGAGGCCTCCTTTTGGGTGGCACACAAGAGTCACCTCACTCGCTTCGAGTCCCCAGATGATTCGCTCGAAAGCCTGATCGTTTCGGCAGGCTACCCTGATTTGCCAGTCGTAGTGTCCGACGGCCTCGAATACCTTCCCATAGCCCGCTATGCCGCGCCGCCTTGGTCAGAACGCTTCGTCACTCTTGTGGACTTGTCCGAAGCAGTCGCTTTCGCGGGCGCGGACACACTCGAAAAAGAACTCATCGTCTTCCGCTCCATCGCTCCAGTGAATGTTTACGACTTTTCGTCGTTTGTCGAGCTACATTCCTCTTTTCTGCTATATTCATCGAGCGGTTCACGCGGTGATCCGCACGACTGGTGGGCCACCCGCCTGCTCCGGGATGGCTACGCGCTAAAAGCCCTCGCCGTTGATCACGATCGAGTCATATATTTGGTGACTCGCACTTCGGAAACCCATTGACGCACTCCATGCTAGACTCCGCGTTGATGACGGACGAATCCGGCAATCGGAAGCATTCCTGTCCGGACTGCAGTAGCGAATTAGTGCGCCGTTCGCTTCGGGTCGGACTACTCCAGAAAATCTTCTACCAGCTCGTTGGTCTACGCCGCTGTCCATGCCTACGAAACACGCTTCATTAATCGCGGCGCAGCCAGGTGCCGCAAAGAACCATCTCGGGCAAAGCTCTTCGGCACGCTGGCGAACCCCCCTGTTCGCTGGTGTGCTATTCTCGCTGCGCCTATCCCGACCCTGGTACGGCATCTTGCGCCGCGATCCGTGGGGATCTCCTACGATGCACAATCTCGATCCCACACCCACTTCACCCGCCAAGTTCCCCGCCGCAGTTCAAGATTCGAAAATCGACAAGTTCGCCGTCCGCATCTTTATAGTACTCATCGCCTACGCTGCACTCAGAAGCCTCGTCGGCGCCGCCACGCGGCCCTTCTGGTTCGACGAAGTCGGCAGCATCATCGTGACGCGCCAACCTTCCATTTCCGGCCTTTGGAATGCCCTCGCACACGCCGCGGACTCCCAGGGTCCGGGCTTCTGTCTCATCGAACGAATGTCTGCAGCGCTGCTTCGCAACCAAGAGGTAGCCCTCCGTCTTCCCTCGATTCTCGCTTTCTGTTGCATCACGATTTGCCTATTTGTGTTTACACGCAGACGCGCCGGCAGCGCCTATGCCCTTGTTTGCGCTGCGATTCCTTTCACCACGAGCCTCTTTACTTGGTACGCGATCGAAGCCCGCGCGTATAGCCTGCTCGTCGGCTGTATCGCCATCGCCTTGGTGGCCTACCAGCGGGCTCCTGCTCTCCGCTGGATGTGCGTCATGGCCCTGGCATTTGCAGCGTCCGTCAGCTTCAATTACTACGCGGGGCTCGCCATGGTTCCCTTCGGCCTCGCAGAGCTTTACGTTCTCCTCGTCCGCCGCCAGACTCGATGGCCCGTTTGGATCGCCTTCGCGCTCGGCGTCCTACCGATGGCTGCATTCTGGCCGTTACTGTTGGCGATGCGACACAATTTCAGCGCTCACTTTTGGGCCAAAGCAAGTCTGAGCGGACTCGCCTTCATCTACGCAACAATATTTATGACCTCTCCGCCTTGGGGCGCCGCCGTCGCCGCAGCGGCTGTGCTTGCCATGGCAGGCCTCATCCTCTTCTCGGCGCGAAACTCAAAGGCTGCGACTGCCCCCAATCGCGCTCCGGCTCACGAGTACGTTCTGGTGCTGGGGTTGCTCGCTCTGCCGTTCATCGGATATGTCGCCGCGAAGCTCACGCACTCCGGCATGACGGAACGCTACGTCCTCGCAGCCGTGCTCGGGATCTCGCTCGCCGCCGGCTGCATCCTTCCGCTTCTCGACCGCAAGAGTGTGATTCTCGCCGTCAGCTTTCTCGCCGCGCTGCTGGCCGTTCAAGAAGCGGCGTTCTGGGTGGCCCACGCGCACCAGCTCACCGGCTTCGACTCCCCCGCCGATTCGCTCGCCGGGCTCGTTACCTCCGCAGGCCATCCGGATTTGCCCGTCGTGATTTCCGACGGTCTCGAATATCTCCCCATCGCCCACTACGCGACGCCTCCCTGGTCAGAGCGCTTCGTAAATCTTGTGGATCCGCAGGCAGCGCTTATTTTCGCGGGCAATGACAGCCTCGACAGAGGACTCATCGTCCTTCGCCGATTCGCTGCTCTGCGCGTCTACGACTACCCGGCTTTCGCCTCGCAGCACCCCACTTTTCTCCTGTATTCATCGAACGGCTCCGGCCGTGATCCGCACGACTGGTGGCCCGAGCGGCTTTTTCGCGATGGTTACGCTCTGAAAGTCCTCGCCGTCGACCACCAGCGCACCATATATTTGGTAACTCGCCCTCAGGAATCGCCTTGAGGCGCGCGAATCTTTGACTGCTTCCAAACGGGGCGCGAAGAAATTGCCTGACCTGATCAAAGAACCTCTGCATCTATTGAGCATCGTAATTCCCGCTCGCAATGAAGAGGGCTGCATTTCTTCCACCGTAGAGCATCTGCATCTGGAACTGCGGCTCCGCGGCGTCCCCCACGAAATCGTGGTTGTGGATGATGGCAGTTCGGATTCCACTTGGGAGAAGTTGCTCGAATCCCGCGAACGCGTCCTTACTCTGCGGCCCTTGCAGAATTCCGGCCTCCATGGTTTCGGACGCGCCATCACCTGCGGCCTTGATCAAATTCATGGAGATGCCGTCGTCATAATGATGGCCGACGAATCCGACGACTGCCGCGACGTCGTGCGCTACTGGGAGCTTCTGAATCAGGGCTGGGACGCCGTCTTCGGCTCACGCTTCATGAAGGGCGGCGGCGTAATCGACTACCCGTGGCTCAAGCTGCGCATGAATCGCCTGGCAAATCTTTTCATCCGCCTGATGTTCGGCGTCAAATTAAACGACACCACCAACGCCTTCAAAGCCTATCGCGCCACGGTAATCGAAGGCTGCCGCCCCATCCTCTCGCCCCATTTCAATCTGACAGTAGAGCTGCCGCTGAAAACCATTGTCCGCGGATACACCTGGACGGTAATCCCAATCACATGGAGAAATCGCCGCACCGGCAAGGCCAAACTAGAGCTACGCGAAATGGGCAGCCGCTACTTATTCATCTGCCTATATCTATGGCTGGAGAAATACTTCAGCCGAGGCGATTACCGCAAACAATCCTGAAGCGCCGGCTCCGGAACTGGGTCTTCGTAGGGGCCCGCTCGCTGCGCCCTCTTACGACCGCAAACCTCACCAAGAACCTCAAATCCACCGCGGCCTATTCGAGCGAAATCTACGAGTCTTTCTTTTCTGCAACAATCAAAAACTGCTTTCCAAAAAACTGCCAAGCAAACGGCATAGAGAGATAAGCCCTCAACATCCAAATCGGATACTGCACCCCCGACATCATCGTGTAAGGCAGAAACCGGCCGCGGCAAACTCGTATCTCAAAGCCGGTATTTACCAACAGCTCGGACAATGAAAGTTCCGTCAGCGCCAGATGATGGTCAAGAAAATCCCAATACTCTCCTGCGAGATACTTGATGTTCGGGCCCAGCGCGATCAACTGTCCTCCCGGCTTCAGCGCACGGTGCGTCTGCAATATGGTCTGCCGCAATTGGCTCGTTGACGGCAGGTGCTCGAAGAAATTGCTCGTAAACACCGCGTCCAAGCTTCCTTCTTCGACTTTCCACTCCTCAGAGCAATCTTGTTCTAGCACCGTCACGTCCGCGCCGGCGTGCCGCCGCGAGTCCGGGTTCATGTCCATCGCGTACTTCCGCGGACTCTTCACTGCATTGATGAATTCGCACCATCCACAGCCCAAATCAAGCACCGCGCCCTGCTGCGGAATCCACCTCGAAAAAAATCCAGCAAGCACCTCCCAAACGCGCCGCCGGTACTCCGCCCGCTCAGCAAAGCGGGTCCGATAAAGATCCTGAAGCTCCGCAGGCGAATGTACCTGATCGTTCATCGCTCCCCTAAATTCATTCGTAGAGCCCGCGTTTCATCTCCAACCGTTTCGTGCCCGATGGCGTCATCGCTAAGCATCGCGCCCATATTCGGCGCCTCGTCATCCTCCATGCGATTTTTAACATATCCTAATCCATGAATTTTCCCCAATTCCGTGCTACGGTTGTCCGCGTTCAGTTCTAACGTGACATCACTCGAGATTCTCAGAGGATCGGCCAACCACAGATGAATTCCACGCGAATCGTAACGTACTTGTCACCGCCCGCCGAAGTCAGCATGGCAGATCGCTGGTTCGAGGTGGCCGCTATCGACCACTTCTGGACGCGGCGGCGCTTTGAGGTCCTCCAGAAGTCGGCCGGCGGACTAATCACTAACGCGCGAGAGATCGCTGAAATTGGTTGCGGTCACGGCTTGCTTCAACTGCAAATCGAAGACACCTACGACCGCGAAGTCACAGGTTTTGACCTCAATCAGATAGCGCTCAACCAAAACGTAAGCCGCCGGAGCGCCATCAATTGCTACGACATCTACCACAGAAATCCAGGGCTGGCTGGAAAATTCGATCTTATCTTTTTGTTTGACATTCTTGAGCACATCGCCGATGAAGACGGTTTCCTTAGCGCTGCTCTTTTTCATCTCGCGCCGGGCGGGAAGCTGGCCGTGAACGTACCCGCTGGCATGTGGGCCTATTCTACGTTCGACGCCGCTGTCGGACATGTGCGCCGGTATTCAATCGCTTCCCTGCGCGAGACTGCTATGCGCAGCGGTCTCGCAGTCAAGCAATGGACCTATTGGGGCCTACCGTTAGTTCCCATGCTGGTGCTCCGCAAGCTCTGGCTGTTGGGTCAGCACGACAAAGATAAGATAATCTCCAAAGGATTCGATTCGCGGGGCAAGTTCATCAATAACCTAGTCGGCGCCGTCTCTAGATGCGAACTAGTCCCGCAGGAATTCCTGGGAATTGCGCTGATGGCCGTTCTCGAACGTTCCTGAGATGCGCGTTAATTTCAGAGCCAATTGGAACGAAAAATCGCATTCCTCGTGCGAATTCTGAGCCACACTCTTGTGGATCTTCAGCCGCTCTAAGATGCCTTCCGCCCCTATCTCCGTTTACATCCCTGCCTACAACGTCGCCGAATTCCTTCCAAAATCCATCGAAAGCCTTCTCGCGCAAACTCTGACTCCCGATGAAATCCTCGTCGTTGACGACGGCTCGCGCGATGCCAGCGCCGAAATCGCCACGCGCTATTCGAAAGTCACTCTCATTCGCCACGAACAAAACCGCGGCCTCGCCGCCGCGCGCAACACTGCCTTCCGCTCGGCCCGCAACGAATTCATCGCCTCGCTCGACGCCGACTGCGTCGCCGATCCAGGCTGGCTCGCCGCGCTGGTCCCGAACCTGAGCGATCCCCAAATCGCCGGCGTCGGCGGCCGCCTTCTCGAAGGCGTCCAGCGCACCGTCGCCGATCGCTGGCGCGCCGCCCACATGCCGCAGGAATTGGGCCCCAATCCCATCGAAAATCCGAAATTCCTCTTCGGCTGCAATAATATTTTCCGCAAGTCCGCCGTTCTCGCAGCAGGCGGCTACGACGAAGCCATGCGCACCAATGGCGAGGATGCCGATCTATGCCGCAAACTTCGCGATCGCGGATGGAAACTTTTCTACGATCCGCGCGCCCGCGCCACTCATCTCCGCCGCGACACCATTCGCTCCATCCTCGACGCCTGCTGGCGCTGGCTCCTCTTCGGCTCGCGCTGGTATCCCAATGGCATGAGCCTTCGCAGCGTCGCCGGTTACGCTCTCAAAATTCACACGCGATATTTCGTCCAACTCGTGCGCAGCGACCTGCGCGCCCGCCGCTTCGAATTGCTCGGCATCGATTGCCTCACGCTCCTCCATTTTCCTTATCGCGAATTCCGACTCTGGAGACTCTCGCGTACCAATCCCGCCGCGTTACCAAGCCACATTCCACACACTCCGGCCCAGTGAAATTTCCCAAAAAACATGCTAGCGTCGATGTAGGAGCAATTGGAAATGAAGGAGTGCAAGAAAGAAGCCGCCAGCGGCTCGTTGCCGGTCGCGGAAAAATACGCTCGCCGCGGGAGATCGACGCTTGCGCCCCGCCGTAAAGCGCGCATCTCAAGTAGCGCGTCAGCCCATGAAGCGAACTTTTCGACTTTTTCCGCACACTCATCAAACGCCCCGTCGTTCACGCGTATCCCTCTCGCAAACCGCGAGGAAACGCTTCGAGGCGGTCTGAAAAGTGTTTCGGTTAGAAAGGACCCCCATCCTTTGTTTTCTATAACTTACGGGTGGTTTTAATTGAACCCTTGTTTCGGTTAGAAATTGGCCGCAGCAACCTAAAAATTGCTCCGCCCCGTCCAATACCTCATAATCGAATACTTGCATCGATGCTAAATCTTGGCGCCGCAGCCAACCGGGAATCCTGATGACAAAACGCAATCGCTCGCTGCACCGAATTTTCCTTCCCGCCGTCCTGACGCTGGCCCTCACGGCCAACGCCGCCGGCCCCGCCGCGTCGAATTCCGAGACGCTGCTCGCCACGATGCGAAAAGAATTGGCCCGCGCCAAAGCCGATCTGGCAAAAACCGATCCCCCTCCCTATTTCGTCAGCTACACCGCCTACGACACGAACGAAGTTCAAATCGTCGCGAGCTATGGCGCGATGATCGCCTCCGCCGGCGCCCATCGCCGCACCGCCGATGTGGTCATGCACGTCGGCACCGCCGCGCTCGACAACACGCACACCGAGAGCCGCGCCTCAGGCATCACATCCGGCCCGCTCCCTCTCGAAAATGATTCCGCCGCGATCTCCCGCGTCCTCTGGGAGCTCACCGATCGCGAATACAAAAAAGCTTCTCCCGCGTTCCTGAAAATCAAAACCAATACCGCCGTCCGCTCCGAAGAAGAAGACAAATCGCCGGACTTCTCCACCGAGAAGCCGCAAGACCACGTCGACGCCAGCGTTCCGAAATTCGATCTGGATGAAAAGGATTGGACCGATCGCGTCCGCCGCCTCTCCAGCGAATTCCGCAAATATCCCGAAATTTATTCTTCGCTGGTGGTCTTCTCCGTTTCGAAATCCGAATCCACTTACGTCTCGACCGAAGGCAGCGGCTTGGTCACGCCTGCCTCGTCGGTCCGCCTCGTGATTCAAGCCGAAACGCGCGCCGACGACGGCATGGATCTTCTTCGCGTGGAAACTTTCCAGGCGCTCGCGCCCGATCAGCTTCCGTCCGAAGCAGAAATCTCGAGCCGCATCCCGAAAATGGCCGACGATCTCGCCGCGCTGCGCAAAGCGCCCGTCGCCGAGCCTTTCGATGGCCCCGCGCTTCTCTCCGGCCGCGCCGCCGCCGTTTTCTTCCACGAAGTTCTCGGCCATCGCCTCGAAGGCCATCGCCAGCGCGGCGAGAACGAGGGCCAGACTTTCACGAAAAAAGTGAATCAGGTCGTGCTTCCTGAATTCCTGAGCGTCTCCGACGATCCGACCAAGCGCGAATTGAACGGCACCGTGCTCGCCGGCTGGTATCAATACGACAACGAAGGCCAGCCCGCCGAGCGCGCCGACGTGATTCAAAATGGCGTGCTGAAAAATTTCCTGATGTCGCGCGCGCCCTTCAAAGATTTCGGCCAGTCGAATGGCCACGGCCGCGGCCAGCCCGGCCTGATGCCCACCGGCCGCCAGGGCAACCTGATCGTCACCTCAACGAAAACCGTTCCCGACGCCGACATGCGCCAAAAGCTAATCGATGAAGTCAAAAAAGCCGGCAAGCCCTACGGTCTCTACTTCGAAGACATCGAAGGCGGCTTCACCCTCACCATGCGCAATCTGCCGCAAGCGTTCCAAGTGCTGCCCGTGATGGTCTGGCGCGTGTTTCCCGATGGCCGACCCGATGAGCTCGTTCGCGGCGTGGACATCGTCGGCACGCCGCTCGCCGCGCTCACGCACATCACCATCACCGGCGACAAGCAGGACGTCTTCAACGGCGTCTGCGGCGCTGAATCCGGATGGGTTCCGGTTTCCGCCGTAGCGCCCTCGATGCTCTTCTCCGAAATGGAAGTGCAGAAGCGCGCAAAATCTCACACGCGCCCGCCAATCCTAGCCCCGCCGGGCTTCGAATCCATCGCTGCCGCCCCGGCAAAAACCGATACAAAAAGTGGGGTGAAGCCATGAGCATCGGACTCGCCACGCTTCGCCCAGCAAGAAATCAATCGCGCCTCGCAATTCGAGTTGCGCTAACGACTCTATTCCTCGGCGCCGTGCTCATGGCGCCCAGCGCTCGCGGCCAGGCGGCATCGACATCATCAGCTGCGCCCGCTGCTGCGGCTTCTTCGACACCAACCGAAGCTCCGGCAAATGCCGCGCCGATCTTTTCCTCCGAAGCGCGCACTGCAGCGGATTCCGATCCCGTCTTGCAAGCCATGCTCGCGGAAATCGAGCGCTCCAAAACGCAGTTGAAAATGGACGGCGTGCAAGCCCCGTATTACATCGAATACCGCGTGATCGACATCGGCGGCGAAGCCGCCAGCGCCGTCTTCGGCGCGCTCGAATCCGACCAGCATTCCCGCGCGCGCGTGCTGCGCGTCACCGTGCGCATCGGAGATTACAAGCAGGACAGCTATTTCCGCGGCGGCCTGGGCATCGCCGATTTCGGGCCTTTCGAAAATGACGTCCTGGCGCTGCGCCAGCAACTCTGGAACGCCACCGACCGAGCCTACAAAGCCGCCGGCGAGGCCTACGCCGCGAAGCAATCGCTCTCGAAGCAGATTTCCATGGAGCACAGCGCGGATGATTTTGCCGCCGCGCTGCCGCTCGTCTCCATCGAGCCGCCCGCCAAAGTGGATCTCGACACCGAGAAATGGAAAAAGGCGATCGCGGATGCGTCCGCGCTCTATGCCAAGTATCCCGACGTGCAATCGGTCTCTTCGCTGCTGCGATTTGCGTCGGAGAACGAGTACTACGTGAACACGGAAGGCTCGGTCGCGCGCCGCGGCTGGACGCAGTACTTCCTCTCGACATTCGCATCCACGCAGGCCGAAGACGGCATGCGCCTCGCGCGCTCGCCCTTCGTGATGGTCGAAGATGCCGGCGAATTGCCCACGCCCGAAAAGTTCGTTGCCGATGCACAGGAAGTTCTCGAATCGCTGAAAGATTTGCGCCTCGCGCCGATTGTGGACGAAGAATATCGCGGCCCGGTCTTGTTCGACGCCGACGCCGCCGACGATGTCTTCGCTGAACTCGTCGGAAATAATGTGGATGGCCCGAAGCCCGAGCCCGGCGCAAGCGCGCGCACCACCGGCGATTTCGCCTCGAGTTACAAGAGCCGCGTCCTTCCCGATTTCATCACTGTAATCGACGATCCAACGCAGAAATCATTTCAAGGTCACAGTCTGGTCGGAAGTTACACATTTGATGATGAAGGCGTGAAAGCCGTGCCCGTAACCGTCGTGGACAAAGGCACGCTCACGAATTATCTGATCGGCCGCTCGCCCATTCGCGATTTCCCAGTCTCGAACGGCCACGGCCGCGCCGCTCCGGGCGGGCCCGCGATTCCGAATATCGGCGTTCTCTTCCTACAGTCCACGAAGACCATGCCGCTCGCGGACCTGAAGAAGAAATTGATCGCCATGTGCCAGGACGAAGGCAAGCCGTACGGCTACTACGTCGAGACGCTCGGCGAAGAGCTAAGCCCGCGCCTGCTCTATCGCGTTTGGGTGAAAGATGGAAAGGAAGAATTGGTGCGCGGCGCGGTATTCAACGAGCTCGACACGCGCGAACTGCGCAATGATTTGATCCTTACCGGCGACAGCCCGCTAGTTCGCAACCGCGAAGGAAATGTCCCCACAACGGTCATCGCTCCCGCGCTGCTCTTGGACGAACTAGAAGTGAGGCGCGCCGACACGCCAAAAGACAAGCTGCCGGATTATCCCGCACCGCCGATTCCCGGCGCGCATTAATTTTAATTTACGGATTCTGCGAAAGCTGCTTGGCCCAGTGCGAGAGATGATTGAGCGTGGGCGCGTGCGTGTGATCGAGCTTGAGCGGCGTGATTGAGATTGCTCCGGCGAAAATTGCGGCGTAGTCGGTGTCCGGCTCGATGCCCTCTTTGATCGTTTGCTCGTGCAGCCAGAAATAAGTCCGGCCGCGCGGATCTTTGCCGGGCTGGAGTAGATTGCGCGAAATTTTCGAGGACTGCCGCGTGAAGCGGACGTCGCCCGTCCATACTTGTGGCACGTTCACGTTCAGCAGGACGCCTTTCGGCAATCCTTCCTTCAAAATCAGCGGCGCGAGATTTCGCGCAAATTGCGCGGCGGGGCCGAAATCGATATTTTTCTTGTCGCGGTACGAAAGCGAAATCGCAAACGAAGGAATGTGATTGATGGCCGCTTCCATGGCCGCGCCGACCGTCCCGGAATAATAGATATTCTCGCCAAGATTCCCGCCGCGATTGATGCCGGAAACTACGAGATCGGGCGGCTCGGGAAACAGCGTGTGCAGCGCGATGATCATGGCGTCGGCGGGCGTGCCCTCCACGGCCCATTCGCGCGGCGCCACTTGATCGCAATAAATCGGCTGCCGTAGCGTCAGCGATTGCGCCGCGGCGCTGCGTTCCTGGCTCGGCGCCACGATGCTCACCGACCCGACCGCCTCCAGCTCCTTCGCCAGCGCGCGAAGCCCCGGCGCGGAAATTCCGTCATCGTTGGTTACGACAATATGTGGCATGGAATTCGAACCGGCCTGACCCGGCGACTCGAGTTGGCTAACCGTATCCGCCCAAGCGTGGAGAGAAAGATGGTCGGGACGACTGGATTTGAACCAGCGACCTCACGCACCCCAAGCGTGCGCGCTACCAGGCTGCGCCACGTCCCGACTGGGACTGCCCACAAATCAGGTTATCACTCGGATTTGAGCAGGGTCAAGATGGCGCCGAGTTCTTCGCGCAAATCGAGAAGCACTTTGCGGTGCGCGCGCGCCGAGGAAGCCGATTGCGGCGGGCCGCTGAGCGCCACGCGCGTGGGCGCGGGGCCTTGGGCGTGCGCGGTGGAGCTTTCGGATTTCAGTCCGGAGCTGCCGGCAGCGAGATCGGCAAGATGCTTGCGGGCGCCGGCAATGGTGAAGCCTTCGTCGTAAAGCAGCCGCTTGATTTCGAAGACGGTCTCGATGTCTTCGCGGCGGTACAAGCGATGGCCGCTCGGACTCTTCACCGGCTGCAGCGTGGGAAATTCGGATTCCCAGTAACGCAGAACGAAAGCCTTGGTCGCAGTGATGCGGCTGACTTCGCCGATGCGAAACAAACTCTTCGGCGGCAAAGCATTCAAGATGGGAGCAACAGCAGCCATGTGCGTATCGTAGGCCGTTTTCAGCCGGTGTCAATACTCGGATCGAAGTTGGCGGTGGAAAATTTGTACCGCCGGCGTCCCTGCCGGCGTCTTACGACGAACTCTTCGCCACTTGCAGCAATTGTGCGCGGACCACCCACTCCAACCAACACCACTAATTTAATCCCGAGCGCCGCGCAAATTTGAGATTCCCGCCAACTTGCGCGCTCGTCAGATGCCGGCGGGGACGCCGGCGCTACGGACGGATCGGATCGCGGCGGCCGACTTTGCGTAGGCGTTGGATGAAGCGGATTGGGGCGCCTACGAAATGGAATTTCTCGCGCAATTGATTTTCGAGGAAGCGCTGGAAGCTGAAGTGTAGCGGCTTGTTTTGATTGGTGAAGAGAATGAACGTGGGCGGCGAGGATGAGGCTTGGGTGATGTAGTAAATCTTCATCTTGCGGCTCGCGGGAGAAGTGCCGCGCTCTAGATCGACGTCGGCTAGCCAGCGATTCAGTTCGCCGGTGGAAATTCTGCGGCGGCGGGCTTCGGCTACTTTGTCGATCAGCGGGAAAAGTTTCTCGGCGCGCTCACCGGTCTTGGCGGAAAGAAAGACGATCGGAGCGTAGGAGAGGAATTTCAATTTTGCGCGGACGAGCTTTTCGTAATCCTGCGCCAAGCTTGCGGGATCGATGGAGTCGGCGATTCTGAGCGATTGGCGGCGCGCGGAATCGGCAGTGAGCACGGCGCGATTGAATTTCTCCGCGACCGCGGCCTGGCGTCCGCCGGCTTTCTTTGATCGCGCGGCGCCGCGCGAGCGGGAGCGAGCCTCGCGTACCGAGATCACGCGTTCGCGCGCGGGCTTCGGATCGCGCTTGGGCGGCGCCGATGCTTTTGCGCGGGCGAGGTCCATCGCCAGATCCCATTTGTTCATCACGATGATCACCGAGCGGCCGGATTCTTCGGCATAGCCGGCGATGGTGGCGTCGTGGGCGGTGACTCCGAACGAGGCGTCCACTACGAGCAGCGCGACGTCGGCGCGCTCGAGATGGCGCTTGGCCATGATGACGCTCAATTTTTCCGCGACGAGTTCCGTCTTGCCCTTGCGGCGGATCCCGGCGGTGTCGAGGAAGCGGTAGGCGACGCCGTCGCGAATGGTGACCGTGTCCACTGCGTCGCGCGTGGTGCCCGGCTCGGGCGAGACGATGGCGCGCTCGCTTTCCACCAGGCGATTCAGCAGCGTGGATTTGCCCACGTTCGGCCGTCCGATAATCGCGACATTAATTTCCGGCAGAGCTTCGGGGGCTTCGCCCTTCGGAAACGACGCGGTGAGACCGTCGAGCAATTCATCGAGGCCGAAGCCGTGCTCCGCGGAAATCGGATAGACGTTGTCGGACATTTCATAGAACGGAGCGGCGAGGAAGGCTTGCTGCGGCGTGTCCACTTTGTTCGCAGCGATGATCGGTGGCTTGCCCGCGCGGCGCAGCAATTCGGCGAGTTCCTGATCGAGAGGCACGGGGCCGGTGCGGGCATCCACGATCTGCACGACGAGCGTCGCGTCATCGATAGCCTTGCGCGCCTGCCGCAGAATTTCGCCAGGAATCCCGGCCTGCGAATCAGGAACGATGCCGCCTGTGTCCACAATCTCGAACGGCTTACCGTCCCAGGTGACCGCCCCGTAGATGCGATCGCGCGTGATCCCAGGCTCGTTGGTGACAATCGAGCGGCGCGTGCCAGTCAAGCGATTGAAGAGCGTAGATTTGCCGACATTGGGCCGGCCGACGATTACGATGGATGGAAGTTTTTCAGTCATGATAATTTCTGCGGAGCCAGCAATAATTTTTCGTAAGCCACAGCCCACTCGCGCTGCTCCGGGGTTTCGGGGACCTTCATGCCGCGCGCGGCGGAAAGTTGATGGAAGGCCGAGGTTACGTTGCAGCTGTGTGAGAGCATGACGCACGCGGCGATCATAGGCGATCGGCCGATCCCCGCGCGGCAGTGGATTGCGATTGAATTTCCAGTGGAACGAAATTCTCGCAGCTCTGCGACCACGGAGATGGTCTGCTCATCGAGTGCAGGCACGCGCATGTCTTCGATCGGCAGCCGGACAAACGTGAGGCCGACATTCTCACACGAATCTCCTTCGGCTTCGAGTTCCAGCTCTTTTTGCTCTGCGTCCGTCAGCAGAGAGACGAGCACGGAAAATCCTTGATCGCGAATCGAGCGAATTTCATCTTCGAGCCAGTCGCCGCCTCTTGGCCGCGCCATCACACCAATCTTTGAGCCGCCACTGAAGGCGACGCTATAAATCGTCCAAAGCATGTCCGTTGGCCGGAAAACGACCAGAAGTGCTGATCCGAGCGGGCCGAAGCCAAATACAGTGACTGCTCAATCGGCAGAGCCAGCTTACTACTTCTCGGGCTCCGTGCTATCGTAGAGTTTTCGGCGGCCCCCTACAGAAAAATCCGTGAGTCCAGTGACCAAGCGCGCGAAGGATGCTTCAGCGAAAGATGTCTCCATGGCCGATATTTTCGGCGATGGCGGATTGTTGGCGAAGCGCCACCAGTCGTATGAATTCCGGCGCGGACAGCTCGAGATGGCGGAGATTGTCGAAGAAGCTTTCGCCAAGCACCAGCACGCGCTGATCGAAGCGGGCACGGGCACCGGCAAGACGCTCGCTTATCTTTTGCCTGCGATTCGCAGCGGGCGACGCGTGGTGATTTCCACGGCCACGAAATCGCTGCAGGAGCAGCTCTTCCACAAGGACATTCCCTTCCTGCAAAAACATTTTGCGCCGGATTTGAAAGTGGCGTTGATGAAGGGGCGCAACAATTTTCTTTGCCGCCACAAAGTGCATTTGATGGCTGGGCAGCCGGTGTTGAAGGGCATGGACGAAGTGGACTGGTTCACGCAGATTCGCGATTGGGAGAAATTGACGGAGACCGGCGATCGCGCGGAGCTGAATTTTTTGCCGGATGATGCGGATTTGTGGCACCGTCTCGATGCGCGCAGCGATACCTGCACGGGACAGAAATGCGACGAGTTTCAGAATTGCTTCATCACTGCGATGCACCAGCGGGCGCAGGAAGCGGACGTGATCATCGTCAATCACCATTTGTTTTTTGCGGACCTGGCGATTCGCCAGGATGATTTCGGAGCGATCCTGCCGGAATACAGCGCGGTGATTTTCGATGAGGCGCATGAGATTGAAGATGTGGCCAGCGATTATTTCGGGCGCGGCGTTTCGAGCTACAAATTCGACGAGCTTTCGCGCGATGCGGAGCAGACGTTGAAGATGTTGAGCATTGATGCACCCACGCTGCGCCGCGCGGTAACACGGATGCGCGAGCGGGCGCACGAATTCTTCGAGCTTTTCGGCGCGCGTGAGGGGCGGCATCCGTTCGAGCCGACCGAGCGGGCGTCGTTCGTCGAGAATCATCGCGAGACTTACGAAGAATTTACGGCGGCGCTGAAGCGCGTGGAGGCGGAGATGGCGGCGCTGCCGGCGAAGCCCGAGGAAATCGTGTCCCTTGCGCGGCGGGCTTCGGAGGCGCGGCGCGAGCTGACTTTCCTGCTCGAGAGCGACGAGAAAAATTACGTGTACTGGTTCGAGCGGCGCGGGCGCGGAGTGTTTCTGGCGGCCACGCCGATCGATGTGAGCGCGATCCTGCGCGAGAAATTGTTCGAGCAGTTCGATACGATCGTGCTCACTTCCGCAACGCTCGCGGTTGCAGGGCATTTCGACTATTTGAAGCAGCGCCTGGGCCTCGATACGGTGCGCGAGCGCGTCCTGCCGCAGGAATTCGATTTTCGCGAGCAGGCGGTGCTTTATATTCCGGAGCGTTTGCCGGATGTGCGCGACGCGTCATTTCAGGCGCGCGCGGCTGAGGAAATTGCCGGATTGCTCGAGATTACCGAGGGGCGGGCGTTTTGTCTGTTCACGAGCTACGTGCAGATGCGCGACGCATTCGAGCGCCTGAAAACGAAAGTGGATTTTCCGTTGATGTTGCAGGGGACGGCGCCGCGCTCGGTGTTGCTCGAGCGCTTCAAGACCACGCCGAATGCGGTGCTCTTTGCGACCGCGAGTTTCTGGCAGGGCGTGGACGTGCCGGGCGCGCAGCTTTCTTGCGTGATTATTGATCGATTGCCGTTTGCGGTGCCGAGCGATCCGGTGGTCGCGGCGCGCGTACGGGCGTTGAAGGAAGATGGGCGCGATGCGTTCGCCGAATATCAAGTGCCGGAAGCGGTGCTGGCCCTGAAGCAGGGATTCGGGCGGCTGATTCGTTCGCGCAGCGATCGCGGCGTGCTGGCCATTCTGGACAACCGGATTCGCCGCATGCGCTATGGTAGAATTTTCTTCGAGTCGTTGCCGGATTATACGACCACGTTCGATCTCGCCGCCGTCGAGCGCTTCATGCAAAATTCGTGATAGAGACGTGCGTGCGGGAGAATTGTCGCCGATAGAAATTCGGGGCAAGGCAGGGTTCATGTTCGAAGTCAGCGTCGATGAAACTTTTTCCGCCGGGCACGCGCTGCGCGGCTACAAGGGCAAATGCGAAAACGTGCACGGGCACAATTACAAGGTGCGCGTCACCTTGGCGGGCGCCGAACTCGATTCGGTGGGCCTGCTTTATGATTTCGTGCATTTGAAGCAGGTGATTCAGGGCGTGATTCGCTCGCTCGATCACCGCTTTCTGAATGATTTCGCGCCGTTCGATACCACCAATCCTTCGGCTGAAAATATCGCGCGGCATATTTTTGACGAAATCAGCCAGCAAATGAAGCCGGTGGAAAATGGCGCGGCGATTTCGAGCATCACGGTTTGGGAGACGGATGTGACCTCGGCGACTTACCGGCCGTAGGCGGCAGCAGCGAAGCCATGAATAAAGCCTTCCTCGTGATTTGGATTCCCGCGATTGCCACGTCGTTTTATTGGTTGTACGAAGGCTACAGCCTGCGCGCCGCGATTCTGGGGACCATCGCGGAATTGGCCATCGCGGCAGGAGTCATCTTGTTTTTGCGGCGGAGAGAAAAGCAGGCCGCACGTCGAACTTAGTAGTGATAAATCGTAGTAGCGCCGTGCTTCATTTTTGGACGTGGCGTCGTCACCGATCGTCGGATGCCGGCAGAGACGCCGGCGCTACTCGCAGAAGATTTGCACGCGCTTGCCGTTGCCTTTGTCCACGTCAATGCGCATGTCTTCCATTGAGCCGGTCATCGCGCCTAATGTGGCGACGTCAATCCCAAGATCAGCCAGCTTTTCCGTAACGCCAAGCGGGAGGACGGCCATCAACCGCGAGCCCGTGCGCGTGAACGCCATCGGCATGCGGATATTGACCTGCTCGTGGCCCGGCCGATCGACAACGATGCGCATGACGCGCGGCTGCTTCGGCGCCGCGCCGGCGTCCGGCGCCTTTTCCTTCGCAGTTGCGTCGCCGCTCGATGCGTTAAGCTTGTCCAGCAGCTTTTCAGCATCTTCGGCGGAAATTTTCCCCTCAGCCAGCATCTCCAAGATCTTCTTCGTTTCCGCGGACATGTTTCGTTCCTCCTTAGGCGTTTTTAACTGAGCTTTTCGAGAGCCTCTTCCACCGTCAATTCGCCGCGAGCCAGTTGCTCGAGAACGTAGAGATTCGGCGATGGGCCTTGGAAGCTTCTGTCGAGCACAGCGGCGATGGCGTTGAGCCGATTTTTGACTGTGGGATAGCTGATATTAAAGATGCTCTCCATTTTCTTGAGCGAACCGTGATGGCGCAGGAAAGCGATGACGAAGGCTTGGTCGTCGAGGTTTAGGCTGCTCAAAGGAGTAAGCGCAAAGCTACCCTGCATGACGAAACTGCAGGTGGGGCAAGCCATGCGGGAGATGGTTAGAGGGCGCTTGCAGTCGGGGCATGTTACGCTGGCGATTTCCATGATATCCTATCGTTTCATCAATATTATGAATATAAAACTGAATAAAGTCAAGTACATAATTCACTTTATTTATTATTGGCGACTGATACCTGGATAATGGTGCTCAGAAGTCCCAGCCGCTGTCTCGGCCTCCTAAGGGCCGGGCAAGGGGCCGAGAGGACGGCGCCCGCAGCGGCTGGCCCGCTCACGCGCACAATCCCGGCTCGGCGTGCGAGTCGCTTCAATCGTCGATACGCGCTGTTTCAGTTTTGTGCGGAGTCAGATCGGGCTATACTCCGCGCCATGGCGACGGCAGAAAAGCAGAAGGCGGTTGTGCTTCTCAGCGGTGGATTGGATTCCTGCGTCACCGCAGCTATCGCCCGCGAGACGCATCAACTTGCGCTGCTGCATGCGAGTTACGGGCAGCGCACCGAGGAACGCGAGAGGCGCGCATTTGACGAGATTGCGGATTTTTATGATGTGCCCGAGCGGCTGGTAATTCGCCTGGACGCGCTCTCGCAGATCGGCGGCTCGGCGCTGACGGATCCGAGCATCGAAGTGCCGGAAGAAGGCATCAATCCGCGTGCGATTCCGATCACTTATGTTCCCTTCCGCAACGCGCATTTTTTATCGGCAGCGGTGAGCTGGGCGGAAGTGATTGGAGCATCGGCGATTTTCGTGGGCGCGGTCGCCGAAGACAGCTCCGGCTATCCGGATTGCCGCCCGGAATATTATCGAGCCTTCGAGAAAGTGATTCGCGCGGGCACGAGGCCGGACACGCACATCGAAATCGCGACGCCGGTGATCGGCATGCGTAAAAATGAAATCGTACGGCGAGGGCTGGATCTCGGCGCGCCGCTCGAGTTGACGTGGTCCTGCTATCAATTCGACGAAGCAGCTTGCGGCGCCTGCGATAGTTGCCGGCTGCGCCTGCGCGCGTTCAGCGAGGCCGGAGTGCCCGACCCTATCGCTTACCGGACGCGAGTTGGGTCATAATACGCTTGGAATCAGCCGGCGGGGTGGCCCGGTCGAAATATTGGGAATTCGCAGGCAGTTTGGAAGGAGGCAGCTATGAAGAAAAATTTGATGCGCTTCTGTGGAATGTTTGCGCTGGTCCTGTTGGCAGCCGCGAGCGCCGCGGCGCAAGGACTTGGGCGGCTCGACGGCGAAATCCGCGACACGCAGGGCAATCCGTATCCCGACGTGACGGTGGTCATTAAGAATCCGGACACGGGTCAAACCTTGACGGTGAAGACCGATAAGTCCGGGAAATTTACAGCGTTGGGATTGCGCACCGCGGTTTACAACCTCACGATTTCTAACGAGAAGGACAAACTGACTTTCCAGGATCAGTTTCACGTCGACGAAACGGGCGAGAACAATTACAAGCTGAATCTCAAGGAAATGTTGGCCAAGCAAGGCGTGATAAATCCCGAAGCCGAAAAGAAGCGCCAGGAAGAAGCCCAGAAGACCGAGGGGATGAAAGCTCATTTCGACGCCGGCATGGCGGCAATGAATGACGCAAAAGCGGTGAAGACGCAATTGCAAGCCGCGCCGACGGACCAGGGACTGAAGGACAAGCTCGCCGCCGATTACCAGACGGCGATCACGGAACTCAAGCAGGCCGAGCAACTCGTGACTGCCAAGGATGCCGGCAACCACGCCGTAATCTGGGCGCAGCTGGGTGTGGCAGAGGAAGGCACGGCGCAATGGGGAGACGCCGCCAACGCTTTCGGCAAAGCGGCGGAACTAAAGCCGACGCCAGGCTACTACGTGGCGGAAGCAACGGACCTGGCCAAGGCGGCGAAATACGATGACGCGCCAGCAGTTTGCGACAAGGCGATCGCGGCCGATCCGACACTCGCGGCCATGTGTTGGAAGAATCTCGGCATCGTTCTCTCGAACGCCGGAAAATTCAAGGAAGCGGTCGAATTTCTTCAGAAGGCCACCACTGCGGATCCCAAAGACGCGCAGGCATGGTATTTGCTCGGGAATTCGCTCGCCGCAATGATTGACAGCAAGCAACAGGGCGAGAAGATGATCTACATCATTCCGCCAGGAACCAAGGAAGCCTACCAGAAGTGCATCGACGCGAATCCCAGCGGCCCTTATGCGGGGCAGGCCAAGGAATCTCTCGCGGGCCTCGATCAGTTGGATCAGGGCGTAGATACGACGGTTGGAAAGCGGCCGACGAAGAAGAAGGGCTCGGGGAATTAGAGGCACGCGGCTATAGGTGCGAGAGAGACTGCGCCAGAACTCAGCCGATCGCGCTCAGCGGTTGAGCGCCCAAATAAAAAACCGTTGTGCGCACTCGATTTGGATACGCGAGAGTGATATGCTCCCGCTACCTTGAGGCTACGACGTGGCTGAGCCCGCGACGCCAGAGCCCGCCGTGCAACGGCGGCGCAGCACACGCATCGCTCGAAGCGTGCCTCTCACTATCCGCGGCGTCGATCTTCTCAGCCAGCCTTTCGAAGAACGCACTACCACACTTTCCTTCAACACCTTCGGCTGCCGCTATCCCTCGCGCCATCATCTGCCGAAGAATACCTGGGTGACTCTCGAAGTCCCCTCCGACGAAGCCGCAGAAGGAAAACGCCGCGTTCGTGCGCGTGTTGTGTGGATCCAAAAGCCGCGCTCCGTGCGCGAGCTCTTTCAGGTATCGGTGGAACTCGAGTCGCCGGGCAATATCTGGAGCCTCGAAGTGCCGCCGGACGATTGGTCAACGGCGGACTCGCGATTTGCCGCCGCCATTGAAGAGGATCGCAAGGCTGCCGATGTCATAACTTCGTGGCTGCAGCCGGGCGAAACACTCGCCGTAGTTCCCGACGCACCACCAAGGGATAGGCCCATCCGGAAATTGGAGACCCCCGTGTCAGAAATCTTCGAGCGCGATCGTGAAGTGAGCAAAGGAAATGGATCGGACGAGCCGTCCGCACCGGCATTTGGATTCGCCGGAGCCGTCGCGCGCGAACAGGCCGAGCCCGGGGAGATCGAAAGCCCGCTGCTGCGAGAATTGAAGGCGCAGCTCGAGCGCGAGGCGCAGCGCGCCGTTGAAGAAGCGGCGTCGAACGCTACGCAATCTTTGAAGCGCGTGTCCGAAGAAGCGGAAAGGCAGAACCTCGCATCTGCGGAATCTCTGTTCGAGCGCTGGAAGGAATCGATCGAGCGCGAGCGCGAAAGCGCGCGGGAAGAGACCACCAAGAGCGTGGCCGAGCAAATCGCCGGCGCGCGGGATGAAATCGCTTCGCATTTCACGGGACAGATGGCCTGGGCGCGCGAAGAAATTCGCTCGGATCTCAAGCTGGAGTTCACCTCGCATCT
>DAITPO010000041.1:24374-26246 GCA_036833535.1 Candidatus Acidiferrales bacterium
TTGAGCGCGAGCGGGGCGCGCGCGGCGCACGCGGCCATAGAGGATCTGGTGAAGTCCGCGGAGTGGCACAAAGAAGAAGCCAAGGCGCATGTCGAGAATCTGACGCAGGAATCGCTGCGCCGGGCAGAAGGAGTTTTCGAGGAGCGGACGCGCGCGGCTTCCGAGAGCCTCGGCGTGGAGCTGGAGAAGCGCAAAGCGGTGTTTGCGGAGGGCGCGCAAGCGCAGCTTGAATCCGCGGCGGCAGGCGTTGAAGCACGGTCTGTGGCAACGCTGACGCAGGCTTCCGATGCGGCTTCGAAAGTGTTCGAAGAGCGCGTGAACGCGACTGCTTCGGGGCTGTTCAAAGAATTCGAGGAAGCCGGCGCGAAAGCGCTCTCGGAGAAAGAAACTCAGGTCGAACGGATTTCGGAAAAAGTGCGCGTCAATTTTGAAGAGTCGGCGGCGGGGCTTCTCGATCGCTATCGCAACGATATTGCCGCGCAGGCCTCGCGGCAACTTGCCGAGGTGCGCGAGACTCATGCGCGGGAATTGGCGGCCGCGGTGGAAGCTGCGCGCCTCGAGCGAACGGCGCGCGACGCGGATTCGCGCGAAAATCTGTCGCGCACACACGACGAAGCCCTTCGCCAGTATGAAGACACTCTGCAGCAGAGAAATGCAGCGTGGGTGAACGAGGCGGTCGATAAGCTCAATCAGAATGGGCAGATTGCCGTTGCGTCGCTCTCGCGATTTGGGGAACAGGCGCTGCGCGGCTCATTCCTGAAAATCTTCGAGCAGATTGCGGATGCCATCCGCGTGAGCCTTGCCGAACCAGCGAGCGCCAATGCGGATACGAAGGCGATGGGCGCGGCTGCATCAGCTTCCTCTTCGGCGCCGCCGCCGATGGTGAATCCAGGCGCCGCAGGGCACGATTCGCACGCCGGGATTTAGGCGCAAAAACTAGTCGCCGTCCCCTGCAGCGGACGCCCCCACGATGGCAATCCCACACAGCATCTAGTATGCGTAGTGCCGCAGTTCGTAATCTGGTGCTCGCCGCCAATCGCTGCTAGCCTGCGGTGGGAAACTGCAAATGAATCCGGCCAGCACGCAAGGAAAAACCACCCCGGAAGCCGGCTCGATCGCCATTTTTCAGGTCGAGACACGGCAACGAGCATAAATCGCGGTAACTCACTGAAAATAAAAGACGGGCGTCATTTATGGTCGAGACAAAATGGCACCCCCTAGAGGCCTCTTGTGCGGCTCTCAACGGCATTGAAATCCTCGTAGGGATCCCGAGATTTCGCCATACAAATCTGAAGCGTGTTCCGTGGGAACGATCCGATATCAAAGCGGATGCATCGATTCCGGAGAAGCGCTCGTGAGCTATTTGCGGCCGGCGATGTCGCGGAGGGCGGCGGCTACGAATTCTACTTGCTCGACTTGCAATCCGGGAAAGAGGGGAAGACTGAGGACCCGCTCGCAGGCGCGTTCGGCTTGCGGCAGGCTGCCCTGCGGAATGCCGAGCGTGACGTAGGCGGGTTGAAGATGCAGCGGACGCGGATAGTGGATCATGGTTTCGATGCCGCGATCCGCGAGCAGCCGCCGGACGCAGTCGCGCTCATTAACGTAAACGACGAAGAGATGATAGGCGCACTCATCGCGCGAATCATCGAGCGGGATATCGACGCGCACATCGGCGAGCGATTGGCGGTAAGCGGCGGCCAACTGGCGGCGCCGCGAATTCCATTCCTCGAGATGGCTGAGCTTCACTTGCAGCACCGCGCCCTGAAATCCGTCCATGCGGTAGTTGTAACCGACGAATTCATGCTCGTAGCGGTGGGATTGGCCGTGATTGCGTGCAGCGCGCGCGAATTCGGCGATGCGGTCGTCGTTTGT
>DAITPO010000041.1:26346-28459 GCA_036833535.1 Candidatus Acidiferrales bacterium
TACCGGGCAACTGCGGCTCTTCAACTGGAATCTCTAGGATGACGAAACGCACAGGAGGATCGGCGTAATGCGAAAGTTCTTGGGACTCGGAATTCTGATTGCGGCCGCGGCTTTGCCCGCGAGCGCGCAGATCACGCCGAAATACGAAATCAGCGGCGGCTATCAATACATGGCGTATTACAGCACGGCCGGCGCATCGCGGATCAACATGAACGGCGCGGACGGGTCGGTCACCTACAATCTCTTACGCTGGGTCGGCGTCGGATTTGATTTCAGCGGAGGGCACAACAGGCAATCGTCTTCGGATCCCGCCGTCAACGGAGAGACCACGACTGTCTTCACTTATCTCGTCGGCCCGCGATTCTATCCGTTCGGCCACCACAAATTGACGCTCTTCGGCGAGGCGCTCTTCGGCGGAGGCTATTTGCGCGCTGGCATCCCGGCCGTTCCGCCGTTTCCACAACAGACGCTGAGCGATCAGGCGTTTGCGTGGGCGGGAGGTGCGGGAGTTGATTACGCGCTGGGCGATCACTGGGCCATCCGGCTGCAGGCCGATTATCTATCGACGCGCTTCTTCAGCTCGACGGCGGGATCGCAGGGCAACGAACGGCTGATCGGCGGGGTCGTCTATCGCTTCGGAGTAAGAGGACCGCGCCGCCACAAGTAGCATCGGCGCGCAGAGTCTCGCACAGCAAGACGGCGAAACCGAGGATCAGGCGCGCGAGTCTGTTCTAAGTTCATCGGGAAAGTGGAGTTGCGGATTGTTGGAACTGGCCGCCTTGGGCAGTGAATCGGTAAGAACGAGGTCGATGCGCGCCATGGCTTCGTCGATCCGGCGCATCCGTTCATTCTTATCATCAAGGACGGCGGACAGCTCGATCAACGTCATGGCGCTGCGCAGGCTGCGATTCAACTCGCCGACGAGGTGCATGCGTTCTCTGGCTCTTTCGAATTCCTGGTCCCTCTGCGTCTTCAGCTGATAAAGCAGAAGTGCCGCGCCGCCCAGCACGCCGATCACGCAGTCATTCAGAATTGTGGCGGCGATTGGGATTCCCATGCGATCCAGCACCATGTCGATATAATGGCTCGCGAAGGCGAGAACGACGATCGTAAGAATGACCGGAACGACCGGGTCGAGAGCGAAGCGGCGAGGACGTTTCTGAGAGGATTTCATCGAAACTTCTCCAGTAGAAAACAGTTCGATTCATTCATAACGAGCCAAAAAACATTTGATGCGCTGGTCCGAAATCGGACAACTAGCATGTCTTTCCAGTCTGGGGGACGCTCCGGTTCCGGAAGGCTGGCAAGACCCTACCTCAAGCCACCCACGCAAGCAAGAAATTTTAATTCCGGGAGCGGGGGCTCAGCCGACTGGACGCTTCCAGGCGAGAGGAGTAAAGTGCAGCACGTTGCGAGGGCGGTTGCCGCCTGCGGCTGAGAGCTTCTGTGCTGCGATCGTAGCGTCTGGGCTGCAGAACTAAACAATCCAGCCACAACTTGAAACTTGGAGGACACGCGGATGAGGATGCTTGTGCAGGTGAAGTTTCCGCACGACCCATTCAACACGAGGGTGAAAAACGGAAGCGCGGGAAAGAGAATCGGAGAGATTCTCGCGGATTTGAAACCCGAGGCGACTTATTTTACAGAGCTAGACGGCCACCGCGGGGCGATTCTGATTGTGGAGGTGGCCGAACCTTCGCGGGTGCCGGCGATTGCCGAACCGTGGTTTCTTTCTTTCGGCGCGAGTTGCGAGTTTCGCGTAGTGATGTCGCCGGATGAGCTCGGCAAAGCCGGCCTCGACAAGCTTGGGAAGAAGTGGGCCTAAAGCGCCGGGAGAGTAGACGCGTCGCACTGAGCGCCGAGGACGGAGTCGTGAGAGTTGCCCTGGCTGACATTCATCCCGCCTCGAGCGCAAAATGTCTCCAGGCCGAGCACACTTCCGATCGAGAATTTCCACTTGCGCCGAGCCAAAGTTCCGGTGCAGATTAACGGACAATGAACGTACCCCTGGATACCCCGCTCAAGCGGCGAGCTCTGATCGCCGGTTCCGCGCTCGTAGCGGCGATATTTGGCTACTCGGCGGTGAAGTTGGCGCTCGCATCAAACCGGATGT
>DAITPO010000042.1:0-28173 GCA_036833535.1 Candidatus Acidiferrales bacterium
TGCCCGGTATTCTTCACCTGCGCCGTAAGCGCCGCGCCCGCCGCGTGCGCAATGCTCTGCCCCACAATTCCCGAAGTCCCCGGAAAATGATGCTCCGGATCGCAGAGGTGCATCGAGCCGCCGAATCCTTTGCACAATCCATCCTTCCGCCCATAAATCTCCGCCATCAGCTTTCGCGTCGGTGTGCCCAGCGCGATCGGGTATCCATGGCAGCGATAACTCGGCATCGCCAGATCATTTTCCTCCCGCGTAGCCAGCGCACCGACAATGCTCGCCTCGGCTCCATCCGCCAGGTGCGCGTGCCCACGCATGACTCCCGGATGCTCGACGAATGTCCGCTTCACGCGCTCCTCAAATTCGCGGATCCGGAACATTTGCGTATACATCCAGATCAACCGCTCTTTGCTCAGGCTCTCTTTCGTTTGCATCGCCGCCACCTCCTCGATTCCACCAACGCTACGAAGCCGGCGCGCTATCGCCCGGCTCGCCGATGTAACCAAGCACTCCGCCCACAGGCACCTCCGCCGGCTCGCGGCTGACAATCTTCAGCAGCACTCCATTCACCGGCGAATCCAATTCGTAATTCACCTTCTCCGTCTCCAACTCGACGATCGCATCGCCCTGCTTCAGCGCGTCGCCCTCTTTCTTCAGCCAACGAACAACCGTCACCTTCGTCGTATTCATCCCGCCGGTCTTCGGCACCACAAGCGAAGTGAGAATGTTCGGTCCCGTCCGATCGTCAATTAAATTCCGCCCGGATTGCTATCTCCATGTCGTCCGATGTGCCGCTGAATTGCGATTATCGAACAAGCGATAGACAAAAAACTTGAGCGAGCGGTTTATTAGCGCAACGACCTACGATTGTCAAATGAGCGATCCGGGCGCGGAACGCGAAGTTCGCCGTGCGCCCTTTCCGATTTTCGCGCTGTGCGGTAGGATGCGCTGCATTACGACGCTGGAGGAGCCTATGCGCGCAGACCAAGTCGAGATTTCCTGGAATGAAGCAAAATCGAGCTGGCAGGTTCGCATCGTAGCCGGCGAAGAAGCGATTCGCCGCCACAGCGATCTGCCCAAGAGCGTGGACGATGCCTCGCTCCGCTCCGCAGCCGAGAAAATCGTCAAAGACGAAGGCTACGAGATGGACACAGCGGCAATCACCATCCGCCGCTAGCTTCTCCCCAGAAGCCTGGCGGAACGCAATCGGCTACGAACATTTTCGCCTCCCAGCACGTGTACCCCGAACTTATCGCCCCACGCAGCTTGTGCTAAACTGAAATCACGGCGCGCCCGTAG
This sequence comes from Candidatus Acidiferrales bacterium, assembly GCA_036833535.1. GTDB lineage: Bacteria > Acidobacteriota > Terriglobia > Acidiferrales > UBA7541 > Palsa-147. The sequence continues at coordinate 1,294 of DAITPO010000042.1, forward strand.
CTCAGCTGGATAGAGCGTTTGGCTACGAACCAAAAGGTCGGAGGTTCGACTCCTCTCGGGCGCGCCACTTCTCTAAGCAGTCGCAAATCGTAGGGGCGCCGCTTGCTGCGCCCTCTGACGACCTCGCCGTGTAATCAGCGCCGCAATCTACCGCGGAAGAGTTGGGAGAAAGTCCTTGCCTTCGCTGCGCGTCGAGAGTAAATAAACGGCTCGTATGTCCGCCGACCATGCGATTCCCGTGCACACGCTTACTCTGCATACTTCCGCAGAAGAAGGCGCGACTGTGGTGCGCTGCACCGGCCGCCTCACCATCGAAACCTCGGAGATTTTGAAGACGGAAGTGCGGCCGCTGCTGGGGAATAAATGCCGGGTAGTTCTGGATCTCACCGAGTTGGCGCAGATGGACAGCACCGGGCTCGGCGCTCTGGTCGGGCTTTACATCTCCGCGAAACGCGCAGGGTGCGAACTACAGTTGGTGAACTTGAGCCCGCGCATCCGCGAACTCCTCAGCATGACCAATATCGTCTCGCTATTCGAAGCCTGCGGCCGCTACGGCTCGCGCATGCCCTGAGTGGCCTTACACCGTCCGTAGCGCCGGTTCATCCCGAGCTACCGCGAGGGGCAGCCTGGCCTTCGAGGTTCAGGGCAAGCCGGCGACTTTGACTTTCCGCACTTAAGCCACGAGGCCTGCCAATTATCTCGGGGAACGTTCCGGGCGTTCTCGATGAGTCACAAGTCTCTGCAAGATTCACGCGCAAAAAAAGCCCCGGGTTTGGAGGGTGCAAACCCGGGGCTTTCGGGGCGTGAGAGGGGGCGTGGGCCGGTAAAATCGTCAGCGCGCGATCAGTAGTTCCAGCGGCGCGCCAGGTACAGAACTCGAATAATAAGCTGATACGTGATGATCATGAGGCCGTCGCGCGCATTCAGCATCGCCGTCTTCAGCGCGGCAGGCGCCGGCAGCGCGATGGCCATCGCTGTTGCTTCGCTGCCGGAAACCTCGTTTTGCGACACATAGTTCATGTTGGGCCTCGGTGATTCGTGTTGCGCCATCGCTTTTTCGTGCCTTGATATTTTAGTGAACGACGTAAACCGGCGTGTCCTGCTCGATCGCCGCAACCATGGACTTGAAAATATCCACGTCCCAGCTATCTGCGATTCGCAGTCTCACCACATCATTCGTCTCGGAGACCAACCGACCGCGCAGTGGCACTCTCAAATTGCCCGCCACCACTCTTAGGATTACCGGCTGCCCCATCCAGTTCGCGTATCCGCCTACCATGTTGTGTCCCCTCTCTGGAGTTGCTTTGTCTTTCAACGAGGACAGTCTGCGGGCAGGCGTCGCCGCGGGCTATGGTACAGAGGACTAAAACTTTTGGGAGTAAAGTACTAGCCGCCCAAGGCGCAGAAAACCCTGTATTTATTGGCTTTTGGAGGTATTTTAGCGCCGGCCTTTGGCCCGGCAGTAGCCCGACGCCTGTCAATACGCGTTCGGGGGCATCGACGCCGGCCGATTACCGTTACCTGTCACCCGCCGCAGCCGCGGGCCATACCTATCGAAGTATCTGTTATTCTGAAACCAGCCAATCGAACGCGCCCACTCGCTTCCAGCGTTCCGGGGCCCTTATTCACGATGCGACGGGAAATGACCTCAGAAAGGCTACGATGGGCCCGCTGAAGGACCTGATCGATCAAATCTACAATGTAAAGCAACTCGTCCGATGGGGCGGAACGCTGATGGTCTGCGTGATTGTCTTCGTCGAGACCGGCCTGTTCGTGGGATTCTTCCTGCCCGGCGATTCCCTGCTTGTGACCGCAGGGATCATTGCCGCTGCGGGCGATCTGAATCTGTTCCTGCTGCTGTTTTTAGTTTCGCTGTGCGCCATCGCCGGCGATCAACTCGGTTACTGGATCGGCCGACGCATGGGCCAGGGGCTCTACAATCGGCCCAATTCGCGCTTCTTCAAGCGCCAGCATCTCGAGCGCGCCCACGCTTTCTACCAACATCATGGCGGCAAGACCGTAATCCTCGCCCGCTTCGTGCCCATCATCCGAACGTTCTGCCCGCCGGTGGCTGGCGCCGCGGAAATGCCCTACGCTCGCTATCTGAGCTACGACGTTTTCGGCGGCTTCTTCTGGGTCTGCAGTATGATCCTGCTCGGCTACTTTCTCGGCCGCGCGGTGCCGCACATTGACCGGCAAATTCACTGGGTCATCGCCGTAATTGTGCTGCTCTCGCTCATCCCCGTGGCCCGCCAGTTCTACTTGGCCCGCCGCGGCCGCAAACGCAGCGCGTAGGGCTCTGAAATGCAAAACGGGGAACCTGGCAGTTCCCCGTTTCGCTATCTCTGAAGGCCGAGGCATCAATCGATGCCGTCGGTTTCGCACCGCAAAAGCGGTGTGTTTTTTTCAGTCAGCAATCGGAGCCCGGTGGAGTCATTCTCCCTCCAAGCAAATCGTTGCTACTTCGACTTGTACGCCGAGCCGAGGCCAATTGCAAGACCCAAAATCTACGCACCTAATTAGGCTCGAATGCCAGTTCTAACCGAAACAAGCCTTCAATTAAAATTTTTGTAAGTCCTTGAAAACAATCGGCGAATTTATTTCTAACCGAAACATCTGCGAAAGGGGTCGATTTCGACCCTTCGTCGCTTCTGCGAGCACGGAGGCAGCAGACTCGACGTCGGAGATTGGAAGCCCGACAAGCAGAGCAATCGCGCCTGGAAAAAGGCGTGATTTGTCTCGATTAGAGCTGTGTCGCGTCTTTTGTTTTCTTGGGGTTACGCGCGTTTCTAATCGTTTCGTGTCTCGATTAGAAAACAGAGGTTGGAGGCTCGATGTTGGGGGTTGGAAGAGGTAGGATCCGCCCTCGCAAATACAATTCGTGTTGGCTTCGGCGCCAAGCACTTGTTCTCGCTCCTCGCGTTCAAATTTTACGTGCGGTACCTTCGGCATCGCTCAGGACAAGCTTCTAGCCAGCTCTGGAGAGCCAGCCCCGCGCTTAGGGACTGCGCACTACGCGAACCTTTATCTCACAAGAGTACCAACTTGTCAATATTTTTATGCAAGGTATGCGAGGCATCGAGGGAGTTCCGAACTGGTGTGAGAAGGCGGGAGAAAAACAAAAGCAGGGAAAAATCAACGGCGGGGCCGAAAACCCGCACCCTTCCCAAAAACCAAAACCGGGAAAGATGCGGCACCCGAAACCATAAACCTTCGGCCAGCGCTGCGCCACCCGCCTTGCCACCCGCTCTATTTCAGTGGCGTGCCTCGGAGAGCGTGAATTGGACGACCATGGATCTTCCAGGCGTTGAGCCGCTCCAACAGCCCGCCGCCTCCCGATGCGGAATGCCCGGCAGCCGAAGCTGACAACCTTCGAGCAAAGGACGTCGGATTATTTTGCGTCAAGCCGTCAGCGGCCGCCGCGCTGTTCTCGCACTCCGCGTCACCCTCCCCGCAAGGGACCATCAGGAAGGCGTGCTGGTTGCCATCCGGGAGCAAACCCAGAGCGGCGATCTCCCCCCGCTCGTTTATAAAAAACGCATTCGTCACCTGCACACCGTTAGCAGAGACGATCAGGGTATTGAGATCGAGTATGGGTCCACCGCGCTCCCAAAGAAAGGCGTGCGCAAAAGACCCGCAAGGTCCCGATCGGCCGACAGTCTGACCGCTTAAATTTATGCCCAGCGCGTAAGCGCACGTGTCGCCAGCAACATCCCCGAGGTCGGTCTTGACGCCGTCCTTCCAAAGAAAGGGAAAATCAAAAATGATATTGTCGCTGAAGCCTACCACGTCCCCGCGGTCGTTGATCCACGAAGCAGTACCAAAACCCAGTGGCGGATAAAACGTGCCCAAATCCGTCAGCACCCCCTCGTCCCACAGGAAAGGATGAAACAATTGGAACCCCTTATAATTCCCCGGCGGATCCATCTGACCGACTACCTGGCCCGAGTTGTTGATGGCGATTGGCATCCCGGCAGGCCCGCCGAGGCTTCCGAGGTCAGTCATTTTCCCGATCTGCCAACGAAAAGGATCGATCTGCGGAACTCCAGCGGAGCCTGGAGTTGAGCTCGTGTACGAGAATCCCGCCACTTGTCCATGCTCGTTCAAAGCTACCGCGGCGGCGTCCGGGCCACCCAACGTATTCAAGTCTTGCATTACTCCGTTGTGCCACAGGAAGGCCCGCGTCTGTGTTCCAAATCCTGCCAAGGAGAAAGGATCAGCAACTGTATTCGCAGAAAATCCGACCACTTGGCCGACGTTGTTCACCGCCAACGCAAGACTCTCATTCCCCCCGAGTGTACCGAGGTCAATAATCCGTCCGTCCTTCCAAAGCACACCATGAAGTTCCGGAAGGCCGGTTAATGGATCTATCACTCCGTTCTCTGAGATTCCAACAATGAGACCGGTATCGCTTTCCCAGAACGCCGCGCTGCTCCAGCCGGGAGCAAGCGCCCCCAAATCAGTCAGAACACCCTTTCGCCATTGGAAGGCGTGCGAGACGAAGCAGTCAAGATTGAAGCAGGCAGAAGGGAAAGGGTCGGACATGAGGGTGTCTGCGAATCCGGCCACCACGCCCGAATCACTTAGTACTTTGGCATTGACGTTCAGATAGCTCTGGGGACCACCGAAGTCACCCAAGTCGATGAGCTCATAGCGCGGGTGCTGTGGATTTATCTGCTGCCGTTCCCGCGCGGCCGGCCGAACGCCAAGCGCAACGGTAAGCGCGAGGAATAGCGTGATTACGCTTCTCCACCCAGAGAATCGATGGGCTTCCATAAGCACCTCCCACTACGAATCCATTGAAACGCTGTCGCTCAGATTCTCCGTTCCGGCTGAATCAAGGAGTGACGCGCGAGAGCTCCGGGCCGCGAAAGCCAATCACTGCGGCCTTTCGAACACGTAGGCAGACCCCTGCTGAGGATTGGAGCCGACGGTGACGCCATAAGCCCCGGCGATCACCGTATCGCCGCCGACTGCCACCGAGTAACCGAGAAAGTCGTTCACAGCGCCATCCACGGCGGCCAGCTTCTTTCTGAATTTTGAGGTTGAGTGCCATCCCGTGTTTGGCTTGAGGAACACATACGCGTGGCCTGGCCCATCGTAGGCAGGCCACTGAGGCGCCCCGGCCACGACGGTCTGGCCTGCAATGGCAACGGACCAGCCCAATTCATTGCCAAAGGTGTCGCTGGTGAGTTCTGCAGTCTCAGTCACGTCCGACCAGCCACTCGCCGGCTCAACAAACACATAGGCTGCGCCCTTACCGTCGTTCGTACCCGGCGCGCCCGCAACGACGGTGTTTCCGCTGATTCCTACGCTCGCGCCCAAGAAGCCGGCGTACGAACCATTCGATGCGGTGAGCTTGGCGGTCTGCGTCATGTCCGACCAACCAGTAATGGGCTGGACAAAAACGTAAGCTGCGCCCTGAAACTCTGGAGCGCCGGACGAGAAGGTGGTTGCTCCAAGGGCCCCGACCACGACCGTGCTGCCACTGATGGCCACAGAGACGCCGAAATCGTCGTTCACCCTCGCGCTGTCCGAGGCGGTCAAATCCGCGGTCTGCGTCATGCTGACCCAACCGCTCGCCGGCTTTACGAATACGCGCGCTGTGGGACCGGGCTCGCCTGCGACGACGGTCGCTCCATCCGCAGAGATGGACACGGACCAGCCAAAAGTGTCAGACGCTGCTCCGTCTGCCGCGGTCAGTTTGGCAGTCTCGGTCATGTCCCTCCAGCCGCTCGCGGGTTTGGAGTAAACGTAGACCGCTCCCTGATTTATGTTCGAACCGACCTGCACTCCCGGTGCTCCGACGACAATCGTGTCGCCGTTGATTGCAACGGAAAAGCCGAAGTGGTCGCCCAATGCTCTGTCCGAGGAGGTAAGCTTGGCGACTTGCGTCATGTTGGCCCAGCCGGTTGCTGGCTTCACGAAGACATAGACTGCGCCTTCCAAAGGATTCGAGTCGGTCCTCGCCAGGGCCGCCCCGACCGCAACCGTATCGCCGCTAACAGCCACGGAGTAGCCAAGGTAATCAAAAGCTACTCCGTCGGAAGCAGCAAGTTTGGCCAGCGGGTCGGCAAAGGTGGACTGGCCATCGAACGCCAGACCCGCGAGGACCGCGACCAGCGGCCCCGCTTTTTTAATTTCATTGCCGGTGGGTGAGCCGTTTCGTGAAACTTGCTGCTGTCCCGCAGCCACTTGGACTTTCCAAGCCATCGCAGCAAGAATCGCAATTGCGATGAATGCTCGAGACGCCTTCGGCGTCATGTTGTTCTCCTATTCACACAGAAACGGGCCGAGTTTCGCGAGAGGCTGACTGTGTCTGCGCGTTTCGTCAACCGGACTGAGACCGAACTCTGGGTGAACTCGGAAGTGGCGTGCTGCGAGCGAGTTGGGGGCGGTTCTGTACTGCGGGGCGAGGGTGCGTATAGATGTGGTAAACTCCCGGGCACATTCGGTAGGAGTGTTGTGCCGTGGAACTCCCTTCCATCGGACGCCAGCGCCTAAGTTTCGGGGTGTTTGAGGCCGAGCTTTGCTCAGGTGATCTTTATAAGCGCGGCCGCCGGGTGCATCTGCAGGATCAGCCCTTCCGCGTTCTTTCCCTGCTGCTGGCGCGGCCGGGAAAACTCGTCACCCGCGAGGAATTGCGGAAAGAGCTCTGGCCGGACGGCACCTACGTCGATTTCGACGAAGGAATCGACACCGCGCTCAAGAAGCTGCGCCAGGCGTTGGGCGACTCAGCCAACAATCCAGTCTTCATCGAAACTGTGCCGAGGCGTGGCTACCGCTTCATTGCGCCAATCACTGGCGATGGTTTTGGACCTGAAGCGCCGTCCGTCGCCGGAATACCTGCTCCCGGAAACGGTGCGAGCGATACGGCGTCGCTCGCCTCGGGCGAAGTTTCACCCGCAATCGCGGCCATCCGAACCTCGCGCGTCGCGAACTATCTGCTCTACCCGGCATGCGCCGCAGCAATCCTCGCCGTTCTTATCGCGGCGGCTTTCCTTCTGCGTTCCCGGCCGACATCGCCGGCCCGGCCTGCGGTCAATCTGCGCCAGCTCACCGTCAACTCCATCGAGAATCCTGTGACTAGCGGCGCGATCTCCCCCGACGGGAAATATTTGGCGTTCGTGGACGCCAAGGGCATTCACATCCAGCTCGTCGATACCGGCGAAGCACTTACCGTCCCGCAGCCCGAATCGCTCAACGGCAAGAATGTACAGTGGGAAATTCTCGCCAGCGCCTGGTTTCCCGACAGCGCGAGATTTCTGGTCAATGCTCATCCCGCGGCGCTCGATCCGGGCCGCTGGACCTCAGACACCAGCAGCATTTGGGAAGTCTCGGTGCTGGGTGGAGCGCCGCGAAAACTTCGCGACAATGCCATCGCCGATGCCGTCTCTCCCAATGGCGCGTTCATCGCCTTCGGAGCGAACAAAGGCCGCTTCGGCGATCTTGAAATCTGGTTGATGGGCCCGAACGGAGAGCAGGCGCACAAGCTGTTTGATACCGACGAAAACAGCGCCGTCGGCGGCTTGCAATGGTTGCCGGGCGGACAGCGAGTCGCTTACCTCAGATCCGACCCATCGGGCAACGCGCTCGTAAGCCGCGATCTGAACGGCGGATCCCCCGCGACGCTGCTTTCCGTTACTGACATGAAGGGAATCGACAATCTTTCATGGCAACCGGATGGCCGCTTGATCTATTCGAGAAGCGAAGCTCAAGCGGCGGGCGAATCCTGCAACTATTGGGTGACGAGAATCGATGCGCAAACAGGTCAAACCATCGAGAAACCCAAACGGCTGACCGACTGGGCTGGTTTTTGCATAGCCTACACGGCAGCCACGGCAGATGGCACGCGACTCGTCTTTCGAAAATCTTCGGTACACAGCGCCGCGTATGTTGCCGATCTCGAAGCCGGCGGCACGCGCATTCGCAACGCGAGGCACTTCACTCCCGATGAAGGCAACGACGCGGTTGCCGACTGGACCGCCGACAGCAAGACGCTCATCCTGGTTTTGAATCGCGGCGATGATTACGGGCTTTACCGCCAGGCGTTGAACGATGGAGCGCCGGAACCGATCGTGAGCTCGGTCCCAGGCCAGTGGTTAGAGAGCGCTCAGGTCAGCCCCGACGACAAATGGGTGATACTGCAAATCTATCCCATCGCTGGAGGACGGTCGGCGCCAACACCGCTGATGCGCGTGCCCATCGCCGGCGGCTCGCCGGAATTGATATTTTCACTGCCTCCCGGGAGCGGATTTTCCTGCGCCAGATCGCCGTCTGGTTTGTGCGTGCTCGCGGAGCCGAGCGCGGACCGCAAGCAAATGATCGTCACGGAATTCGATCCGCTCGAGGCACGCCGCGGCGCTGAACTCGCGCGGTTCGTTCGCGGCGCCAAGCTGAAGGAAAACCCCTGGCCGCCGCTCGAGATTTCCCCCGACGGAACGAAGCTCGCCGCAGTCGAAGGCGAGGCCAGCCTGATCCAAATCATTTCGCTGCGCGGGCAGCCGCCGCGCAGCGTCCGCGTAAACGGCTTGAGTATCCGCCTATTGGCTTGGGCCGCGGATGGCAATGGGCTGTTTCTCATCACTGGAACCACGAACGGCACGGCTCTCGTGCACACCGATCTGCGCGGCACCTCCCAAACTCTGTGGACATGCGGCGGAGGCCAGCAGTGCGATGTGACGCCGTCCCCCGACGGCCGCCATCTCGCGATTCTCGACCGCCAACTAAGCGCGAACATTTGGCTGATGGACCATTTCTGACGCAACGCCGGCGCCGCAAACCGCCGGTAAAACTTCTCCAGCTCTCGCGGCGCATGCCCCGCTTCGTGATCTTCCGTTTCCCCGGTCTCCGTATCCAGCCAGCAAGCCTGTTGCTAACTGGGATGGAAATCGCAGCCAATAAGCATCATCGAGGGCTCCTTTCTTCCCAGTTTCTTTGTTCGCCAAATCAAGAATACTGAATTCGAAGGGAGCCTTCGTTCTTATCCAATCAATCCTTCCCTGTTTTGCCGTATGGGAAGGGTGGGGATTTCAGCCATGTTTTCGGCTTTGTTCTTGCGTCCGTGCGGTTGCTTGGATTCATGCGACTGTTACGGACACAGGGGTGGCTGTGCTACTTCAGGCCGCTGTTGAAGCAGCGCGTGTCGCGGGAGATGAGGACTAGAGACAACAGGAGAAGTCAAAACCCCCACCCGCAAATACGGCGGATGGGGCACGCTCGCTGGCTGCGGGGAATGTTCGGCAATGGCTGGCCCACTCGACTAGCGTGGGCTGGTGGAAAATCGGCGCAGCGCATCGTCCCAATGCAGGGGCAGTTGGGAACCTCTGACGGTCCAGCGGATGAACTTCGTCGTGTCCATGTGAGGAGCGAGCGCGGTCATTAGGCGCACATGTGGGAGATGTTCCACAAAGGCCCGCAACGCCGAATCGCCCTTCCATGCGGAGAGCGTCCAGAATTGCTTGGCGAACGGGTGGGCGAGAACGGAATAGCCGAGCAAGCCCTGCGCCGACGCCAACTGCTTCATCACTTGAACGGTATAAAGAAAAAAAGGCGGCACACGCCAATAACTTTTCAGAGGGACATAAGAGAGCAGCGCGACGAAATCGCCGTTGAGGTCAGTAGAGCCAAAAGTTCGCCACGGGCTTGCGGGCATTTTGACCTCTCATCAGCTTGGTGAGAGCGTAGCAAGTTCGCGGGCGTGGCGTCTACGGCTCTCTCGAATCGCTCTTTTGCTGGCATTTAATCCAGGAGGGATCCCTCGCTTCGCTCGGGATGACGGCGAGAGGGCTTTTTCCGGCGAGCTGTGAAGTCCAGTTCCCCCCTGCTGCAGCAGGGGGCTGCCACCGAAATGCTGGGTTGGATGATGTGTGGAGACGGGTGATTCGCTACTTAAGGAACAGGGCTTCGCGGATCTGGTCGCGGCCTACGAAGGATTTTGAGGAGCGGAACTTGCCGAATAGATCTAGGATTTCGCGGTTTTGGAAGACGCGGACGTGCGGGGCTAGAGGGGGCGTCGGGAGCACCTCGAGGGTTTGATTCTCGAGGATTCTGTAGCGAGAATAGCGCTCCGGCGTGCGGCTGTGGAATAGCGAGAGCACCAAGCCGCCCGGGCGCAGAATGTCGTGCAGGCGCGAGACTACGCGGGCTAGGAGCTCTGGCTCCATGTAATCGAACAAATCCCAGGCCAGGACGCCGTGGAACGTCTCGGGCGGATATTGCAGAATATCCTCTAGAAATCGGGCTGCCAGCGCGTCGGGCGACGGGAACTCACCATCCTTGCTCAGCAGGACCTTGCGCCGGCGATCTTCCTCGACGTTCATAAACTCGCGCCACGAGCGCAGGAAATCCTCGGTGGTGACGCGGAAGCCCTTCTCGATGAAGAAATTGAGAGTATTTTGAGAGACTTGACCGAGATCAAGCAGCTTGCCTTTTCCGGCGTCGCTCAGCAGCCATAGGAATTCCTTCAAGCCATTGGAAACGCGGGTGGGAATCGGAGCGGGAGCAGCCGCAGTCTTAGGGCCGGGGGCTGCCGCAGCAGCGGGCATGGCGGAGCGCGTCTTAAGTTGCCAGTTCATACCCCAGGTCAGCACCATCGGTTTCTCCGTCCCCGAGTCCAAGGAATACTCAACGTCAGGCGCGGCATCGGCTCGACGACGCTCACGCTTCCCAAGACTCAACTATCGGAAAAACCGGTAAAAAGTTCAGCCGCGAACCGGGACTGGGCTGGGGGCCTGGTCCTATGAAGGGGCGTACCCAAGCTCGCACCTGGAATATAGTACAGGCTGGGGACAGTGTAAACGCAAAGGTGGGCTTTCGGAGCCAAACGGGTACTGTCTGCGAAATATGGGCGAAGATGAGACGAAACCTATTCCCGGGGCGATGACTGAGGACGAGGCCGGTTCCGTGCGCCGAACCTCCCACATCGCCACTACATATCCGACCAATTCATGCAGAAACAGCTTCAGGCCCAGGCGGCTCTGCCACCAGGTGTCCGGATTGTAGTCCGCGTCGGGGGCGGCGATGACGCGCACGCCGATATCCGATGGGAACATGCGTCCGCAGATGAAGGAAGTCCGGCGGGTGTGATAGTTGGAGGTGACGATCAGCAGCTTGTGCCACTGCTTCTCTGAGGCGAGACGGCGGATTACGTCGATCTCGTCGCGCGTATTTTCGGCACGATGCGTCACTTTTACGATGGCGTCCACCGGCACGCCGCGATCTTTTAGGTCGTGTTCGGTCAGGTCCGCGATGCTGGCATAGGGGCGCAGGAATCGCCCGCTGGCTACGATCCGCGGCGCCCAGCCGGCTTTGAGCAAATCGGCCGCGCGCGCGGCTCGATCGCCGTTGTAATTGTCGTCGCCGAGGACCACGATCGCGTCGGAGCGCACCGGATCTTCGTCCACGATCCAAATTCGGCCGCAGATGCGCAGCAGCGGATGGCGCGCCACGTAAATCAACCCGATGACGATGACCAGAAAGATGAGGAAGATGCCCTTGCTGATGATTCCGCCGCGCTGAGAGTTGATTGTCTGCTTCCGGCGAGGCAACTGAGGCGTCATGAACCTGGATCGATCTTTCGCAGCCGCTCCGTCGCGTCCTCCGGCGTGCGGCCGTTGAAATAGACTTCCTTAATGCTGTAGGACTTGCTGCGCGATTCGACGATGGGCAGGATCTCAAAATGCCAATGATAATCGCCGGCGATGGTCTTCCAATATTCGCTTAATTCGCCCTTGGTCTGGAGAGTGTTCGGCGAGGTGTGCACCACCATGTGATATCCCTCGCAGATTTGCGCCAGGCGGCGCAGCGTCCGCCCCAGTAGCGTAGCTAGATTGCGCCGATTCTCCGAAGCAACCAGCGATTCAAACTGGTGACTGTGCGTGCGCGGCTGTATCCACACTTCGAAGGGGACGCGCGACGCGTACGGGCAGTAAGCTGCGTAATCTCCGACGCTGTCTACCATGCGCACTTTCTGCTTCTCTTCCTGCCTCAGGATGTCGCAGAAAACGCAGCGTTCCTTTTGCCGGAACCATTCGCGCGCTGCGCGCAGCTCATAGAGAATCCGGCGCGGGACGAACGTAGTCGCCGTCAATTGCGAATTGGAATGCGTCCATTCCGCTCCGGCCAGGGCTCCTTTGTTTTTGAATACGGTTACGTATTTGAAGCGCGGGTCGCGCTTCAAGTCGGCGATACGTACGGCGTAGGCATCGAGAACCGCGTGAATTTCATCCTCGCTCATCTCGCTGAGCGTGCGGTTGTGTTCCGGAGATTCGATGATGATCTCGTGCGCGCCCACCGCCGCCATGCGGTCGTAAATTCCTTCCGCCAGGCGCCCCGCGTCCCCTTCAATGTGGTAGAGAGGCCGCGGATGCGGAATCACGCACACTTGCCACTTCTGCGCATCCGGGAAATAGAGCAGCGCCTTTGTGCGCGAGAGATTCGCCGGGCAGAGCGGGCAGGGATCGTCCGGCACGCGGGCTTGATCCGACGGCCCGACGACCACCCAGCTCTTCGTGATGGGATCCTTACGCAGTTCCATGAAAGAAGCGCCGCTCCATCGAGAAATTTGTTTTGAAATTTGAAATGCTCAAGACGCCATCCAGTCACACGTCGGCGGGTGATATTCCCGAAGAACCCGGCAAATTTTCTGGATTCGCGCGCAGGAGATCATTTACCGCGTGTAATGAGCCGGCGTCGGGCCGACTTCCAGCCGATGGCGATCCCAGATGGCGCCTTCGCGGCTGTAGGAGGCCATTTCGAAATCCTGGGTCAGCTCGAGGCAGTCAGTGGGACATGCATCTTCGCACAAGCCGCAAAACATGCAGCGCGAAGTGTCGTAAGTGAAATGCGTCAGCACTTTGCGGCGGGTGGCGTCGTCGCGCTGCCATCCGACTACGATCAAATTTTCCGGGCAGGCCAGGGCGCAGAGATTGCAGGAAATGCAGAGTGATTCGCCGGTTTCCGGATTGATATTCAGGCGCGGGGCGCCGCGGTAACGCTCGGCTACCATCGGCCGTTCGAGCGGATATTGCTCGGTATAAATGTTCTTTGGGGCCTGATAGCGGAAGGTGACCCACATGCCCTTGAGCAGGTCGACCAAAAAAATGCGGCGCAGCAAATCCTTCATCGTGAACGTAGTGTGCCGTCCCGAAACCATGTTGTCAAGGCGACGAGGTTCGTGGCGCCGGAACTCGGTGATAATCTGTGCAGCCATGAATGAATCTTGTGCGGAAGACTTGGGCTGGATGCGAATCGCGCTCGAAGAGGCGCGCGAAGCTGCGGCCAGCGGAGAAGTTCCCGTCGGCGCGGTGATTATTGCTGACGGCCGGCTGATTGCGCGCGCGGGAAACCGGACCATTCGCGATTGCGATCCTACGGCGCATGCTGAAATCGTGGCCCTGCGCGCGGCTGCTAAATCCATCGGCAACTATCGGCTGACTGGCGCCACTCTGTACGTGACCATCGAGCCTTGCGCTATGTGCGCTGGGGCTATCGTCCAAGCGCGGATTCCGCGTGTGGTTTATGGCGCTGACGATCCCAAGGGCGGGGCTGTGCGAACATGCTTTCAGCTCCTCGACAATCCACAGCTAAACCACAACGTGGATTTCAGTTCAGGCGTCCTGGCAGAGGAATCCGCGGCCCTACTACAAACTTTCTTTGCGGCGAGGCGTTCGTAGCGTCGGCTGCCAGCCGGCGTTTCTGTTTGGCGCTGCCATCATACGATTTTCGGGCAATCCTGAAAATTAAGAGCTCTCATTCGCGTCTTGATCGCCAATTAGCAAAAGAAAGGTGCGGGTCGAGTGGCGGGCGCGGCAAGCAGCGCCCCTACGAATTACCTTCGCCAGTGCGGTGCTCAACAGTTGCAGAACCTAGGTTTTTTCTCACTTCTTCAACCATGACTTCCGCTGCGGGCAAATCGGCCGGGTTTTTGCCTCGATGGAGCCAGAGTATCTTTCCGCCGCGGGCTACTAGTGCGGCGCCGGGAAGTAGCAGGATATCGCAATGATTTTTTAGCGTTCCCTTTACGCTTACGGCGAATCCTGCTTCGCGATTCTGCTTCCTTCGCTTTTTCAATTCTGGTGACGGAAAAAGTAGGGCGGCCCAGCTCGTGCGGTCCAGGCCAAACTTCCGGTAACTTTCCTTATTCGGATCCGGGATGCACTGCGACGCCATTCCGTACTGGCCGCAAAATTCTGCCGCCTCATCTGCTTCGCCCTGCACTACGCAGGCCAGCTTTAATCCCAACTTCTCCAACTCCGGCAATTGCTCGCGCAACTGCGCGAGTGCTTCCATATAGAAGGGTCAGCCGAAGTGCCGCAGCCAGACGACGAGCGCGGACCCGTCAGCCCAGGTGTCCGCCAAATGGCGCTCCTGGCCTTCACGCGTGCGATAAATTAAATCCGGTGCTTGATCGCCTACTGCCAACGCCCCACTAGGTGCAGCACTCATCGCCGTTCCTCCATCTTTGTGTGCCGAGTGTATCTCACAAATTGCCACAAAGTAGAGAGCGTGCGACCCTATCCTTCCGGACCTCCGCAATCGTCCCCCGCTCTCAACAGTTGAGGCCCATCTCCGGCTCTGTTAATCTAGAATTCACGCCGCGGAGAGGTGTCTGAGCGGTTGAAAGAGCTCGCCTCGAAAGCGAGTGTCCTGGCAAAACCGGGACCGTGGGTTCAAATCCCACCCTCTCCGCCATCCTTACAAATTGCTGGTTCGCGCTCACTCAAACTGATCCCGTCCACGCGATACCATCTTCGTATCTTGAGCTCTTATTGTACGTACACTCGTATTGACATCGGCTGCTCCGGCGAGTATGCTACCGTTGTCGCCACTGGCTATGCGTTTTGAGTGGGATGAGAATAAGAATCACCAAAACCTTCAGAAGCATGGAGTTCGCTTCGAGACGGCTGTTCTTGTTTTCGAGGATCCCTACGCGCTTACGCTGCGGGACGTTTTCTCTGAAAAAGAGGAACGCTGGATCACCCTCGGAGCTATCGGCCCAGGTTCAATTCTATTGGTGATTCATACCCATCGTGACGAAGACACTGAAGAAATCATGCGCATCATTTCGGCTCGCGCTGCCGCGTCCCATGAAAGGAGAGCTTATGAAGAAGCTTACAAAGGAGCAAAAGCGAGACATCCGCGCCATCGCCGCAAAAAGAGATGGAGACATTGATTTCTCCGACGCTCCCCCGGTTCCCGATTGGAGCGGCGCCGAAATCCGCAAGTTCTACCGGCCCACAAAGAAACCCGTCACGATGCGCCTCGATTCGGACGTGATCGCGTGGCTTAAAGCCGGCGGCCGCGGTTATCAAACCAAAGCAAATTGGCTTCTGCGGCACGCCATGCTGCACTCGAAGCGCAAAGATAGCGCCGGGAATCTCAAGGGCGTCGAGCCGCGCCGCACAGCCAGACGACAAAAAAGGAACGCTTGATCTGCGCCTGGGTGCACTTAACGCCAGACCGGCAATGTTCGTGTTAGACTCTCGCCGGGCGTTAGTTGCCGGCGGCGTGCCAGATTTCCGCTCGGAGCTTAATGTACTTCCCCCGACTTTCCGATGAGTTAGGTACGAGTTCACATTGACGACTGTAAGCGAAGACGAGACGGATCATCCGAAGCGGCGTCGCTTCGTCGAAATGTTTCTCGGGACGGGAATCGTGGCTTCTCTTGCGTCATTCCTGTATCCCGTGCTGCGCTATCTGATTCCTCCTCCTTCCGCAGAACTCTCGAGCGACACGGTGCTCGCCGGTAAAA
This sequence comes from Candidatus Acidiferrales bacterium, assembly GCA_036833535.1. GTDB lineage: Bacteria > Acidobacteriota > Terriglobia > Acidiferrales > UBA7541 > Palsa-147. The sequence continues at coordinate 17,048 of DAITPO010000042.1, forward strand.
CAGGCGACCTGAAACCGAACACGGGAAAAATTTTCCGGTTCGGCAGCCGCCCGGCGCTGCTGATCATGACCTCCGATGGAAAATATCGCGCGATGTCCGGTGTTTGCACGCACCTCGGCTGCACGGTGCAATACCGCGGCGATCTCCACAACGTCTGGTGCGCCTGCCACAACGGCATGTATGACCTCAACGGGCGCAATTTGAGTGGTCCGCCGCCGCGTCCGCTCGAGGACTACGACGTGATGGTCAAAGGCGATGAGATTTACGTGCAGCGGCGCAGGAACTCGTAGATGAGCGCGCTCGCAAGAACGTACGCGTGGCTCGACGATCATTTCGGAGTGAACGAGATTGTCGCGTTTCTGCGCAAGAAGACGGTTCCCGTCCATCGCTTCTCGTATTTCTACTTTCTGGGCGGGATGACGCTGTTTCTGTTCATCATCCAGGTGATCACCGGCATCCTGCTGCTTCTGTACTACAGGCCGACGCCGGCCGACGCTTTCGAAAGCGTGCAATACATCATGACGCAGGTACGCTTTGGCTGGCTGATCCGGTCGATTCATTCCTGGAGCGCGAACCTGATGATCCTGACGGCGTTCGCGCATATGTTCAGCGTGTTTTTCCTGAAGTCGTACCGCAAACCGCGGGAGTTGACCTGGCTGAGCGGCATGGCGCTGCTGGTGATCGTTCTCGGGTTCGGGTTCAGCGGCTACTTGCTGCCGTGGAATACGCTTTCGTTTTTCGCCACGAAAGTTGGCACCGACATCCCCGGACAAATTCCGATCATGGGCAAGTGGATGCTCACGCTGCTGCGCGGCGGCGAGGACGTGACGGCCGCGACGTTGACGCGCTTCTTCGGCTTTCACGTGGCGCTGCTACCTGGACTGGCGACGATCTTCGTCGGCTTGCACCTTCTGTTGGTGCAACGATTCGGAATGAGCGTGCCGCCATCGCAGGAGGCCGAGTGGAATGCCAAGCCGCCGAACAAACGCGAGATGCATTTTCTGCCGAACTTTCTGCTGCGCGAGTTGATGGCCTGGTATCTCGCGCTGGCGATTCTGGGAGCGCTCGCGGCGTTCAAGCCCTGGGAGCTCGGCGTCAAGGCGGATCCCTTCGCTTCCGCCCCGGCGGGGATTCGACCCGAGTGGTATTTCATGTTCATGTTCGAGACGCTGAAATTGCTTCCGGCAAAGGTCGGGCCGATTCCCGGTGACTTGCTCGGCGTAGTGGGATTCGGATTGGCCGCGGCGCTGTGGACGATGCTGCCGTTTTTCGATCGCGGGGGAAACGGGCGGACATCGCGGTGGGTTGCTGGCGCGGGTGTATTTGCGCTGGCGTATATCGTCGCGCTGACGGCGTATGGATACATGGTCAAGTGAAGGCGCGGGTCTGGGCCGGGCGCCGCTGATGGAGGAAGTGCCATCATCTCGAAGACTCAAAAACGAGTGACTACGCTGGGTGAAGGGCGCGCGTCGCTCTGCGGCCCGTTGATTCGCGCCGCTTCCCTGCTTGTTCTCGGCGTTGCCGGTACGTTGGCCGCAGCGGCGCCGTTGCACGCGCAGACGAAGAACAGTTGCCTCGACTGCCATTCGACGCAGACTGGCGCGTTCCACATGGACAGCGAAGAATTTGTCGCCAGCATTCACGCTCAAAAGGGGCTGACTTGCGTGAGTTGCCATGGCGGCGATTCCTCAACGGACGAAATGTCGCGCGCGATGAGCCCTGCCGCTGGATTTCGCGGACACATCGAGCGGAAGGAAATTCCCGCGCTCTGCGCCAAATGCCACTCCGACGCGGCGTACATGCGGAACTACAACCCGTCGTTGCGCACCGACCAATTCAGCCAGTATCAGACCAGCGTGCACGGCAAGCTGTTTGCGAAAGGCGATACGAAAACGGCGGTGTGCGTGGATTGTCACGGCGTGCACGACATTCAGCCGCCCGGGGATCAGCGCTCGAGAGTTCATCCGCTTAACGTGGCGCAAACTTGCGGCCGGTGTCACGCGGACGCCGGCTACATGAAACCGTATGGCATCAACACCGACCAGCTCGGCGATTATTCTGCGAGCGCGCATCACGAGGCGCTGGCGGTTCGCGGCGATCTGAGCGCGCCGACGTGTTCCACTTGCCATGGAAGCCACGGTGCCTCGCCGCCCGGCGTTGACTCGGTCGCGCGAGTGTGTTCGACGTGCCATGTATTCCAGGCGCAATTATTCGATACCGGGCCGCACAAAGAGGCTTTCGGTTCGATGGGGCTTCCGGGCTGCATCACTTGCCATTCGAATCATCGCATCGTGCATCCGACCGACGCGATGATCGGCACGGGCCAGGGCGCCGTTTGTTTGAACTGCCACACCGAAGGAGATCCGGGATTCGTGACCGCGGGGGCGCTGCATGACGACTTGACGCAGCTCGACGCCGCGATTGCGCGTTCGGACGAACTGCTTGGACGGGCGGAACGCGCGGGCGTGGAGGTCGGCGAGGCGCAACTCGCGCAGGCCGAAGCGCGCAACGATCTATTGAAGGCGCGCGTCGGGATTCATGCGGTGCGTCGCGAGGCGGTGCAGAGCGATATTGACGCGGGGCTCAAGGTATCGGCAGCGGGCTTGCAAGCGGGGCAAACCGCCATGGGCGAAGTGCAGTACCGGCGGAAGGGGCTGCTCGTCTCCGTGGTCATCACCATTTTTGTTCTCATCGGTCTTTACTTGATGATTCGTAAGACCGAATCGAATGATGGAAGATAGTCGAGGAGGCAATTCATGAAGCACTTGATGGCTGTTGCTTTGTTGTTAATCGGCATTTCCCTTCCCGCTTTCGCTGCGGGTGAAGGAAGCGCGCAGGATGGAAAAGAAACATTCCGGTTGCGTTGCGCGACGTGCCATGGCGCGGACGGGTCAGGCAACGGGCCGATGGCCAAAGCGGCCAAGATGACGATTCCTGACCTGGGCTCGAAGGAAGTGCAGGCGCTGAGTGATGCAGATCTGAAGAAGGTTGTCACCGACGGCAAGGAAAAGATGAAGCCGGTCAAAGGGCTTTCGGACAAGGACCTTGCGAACGTGGTTGCCTTCATTCGAAGTCTCGCGAAGAAGTAGCGCGGGATTTTCGCGGGAACTTCAGTTCGTCGTCTCGGACGGTGCGGCCGTAACCCCGGCGGCCGCTGCGAGCGAGTTGGCAAAGCCGGGACTGTGGGTTCGAATCCTACCCTCTCCGCCATCCTACGCCGAGGCTTCGGATGATTCACCATTCAGAGTTCGCATTTTGAGCGTCTTATCGCAGGCTATCCAGAGCTTGCAGTTTCCGGTTCTTCATACCGCGGCTCGCACAACCGCCGACCGTCTCCTCGCACTTGTAGGGCGCGTGCGACTCGCGTATTCTCATCGGCGATTTCGCTGACACCCTTGCTTGGGTGCCCGGCCCCGAACGTCCTCTCTGAAATAGCGTCACCCGCGGGGGCTGCCATGATGAAACCGCTATTGTGTATGTCGCTTTTGGCGCTGCTCGCTGCTCCGCTCGCTGCGGGGCAGGCCGCGGGAACGAAACCATCGAGCAATTGCGGCAGCGGACAGGCCGCCGTCGTCCAGGTGCTGGAAGAAGACACCTGGGAGACTTCCGACGGAAAAACAATTCGCAAGGGACAGTGCATCGCCGTCGATGCCTCGGTTGAAACTGGCTCCACGGGATCGCTCACCGTTTTTTTCGGCGGGAAGAATCCATTGCCCAAGACTTTCTCCTGTGAGAATGCCACCGGATGCCGGGTGCAAGTCTCAGCGCCGGAAGAGCAGTTGGTCGATTCTGCTGCTCGACGGGTGGCGGAAAAAGTATGGTCTACTCTGTCGAAGCCTCACTTGAGCCGTACGCCAGACAAACATACGGAGACGTACAGCCGCGGCGTCGAAGGGCGGCTCATGGACAGCGTGGTGCGCCTCAGCGGGGCGCAACTGGACCTGGCTCCGGCGTTGCGCAAGTTGGCCACAGGAAATTATTTTGTGAGTCTTGATTCACTCAGCGCCTCGACGAAATCGGTTGGTCCATTGCGCGTCGCGTGGAACGGAAGTGCGCCCGCGCTGGTATCCACGCCTCAATTTGCACCGGGCTTGTATGACCTGCAGCTTCTCGAAGAAAATGGCGACCCGGCAGGATCGGAGGCTTGGATATTCGCCACTCCGCCCGCTGATTACGCATCGGCTTCCGCCGATTTTGAAGCCGCCGTCAATCTTTCCGCGACGTGGGCGGCGAGCGCGTCTCCCAGTGCCATCCGCACGATTCTGCGGATCTACCTCGAGTCTCTGGCGTCTTCGGAATCCGGCAGTTCCGCGCAATGACCAAGAGATCTCCGTTCTGGAAGGAACTCTGGCCTAAACACTTGCTGCTGTTAATCGCCATCACCGCGGCGGTGCTGGGATTGGAATACGTAGAGCTTCTGACCGGGCCCGAGTTATGGGTATTGGATCATGTGTTGTTGCCGGACCGCGCGCCTTCACCCAACATCCACCTGGTGGAAATTTCGGATCAGGACTATGACACGTGGTTTCACTCAACGAGCCCACTGAAGCCGGAACTGGTGCTCGGGCTGATTGACGACATCGTGGCGCGGCAGCCTCGCGTGATTGGCGTAGATATTGACACGAGAGACTGGGTGAAGATCGACGAGATTCCCTGTACCGCTCCGACGACGCAGCAGATCATCTTCCCCGAGGTTGTTCCACCGGAGACCGGCAAACCGAAACCGCAGTCCCAGCAGTCGAAAAGCTCGACCGCGGATGCACAGCGGCAGGTGACCACTGGCCTGAGGTGCTTCATGCCGACGACCGGTCCGCCAATCGTCTGGGCGGAGATTACGACCAATGAAGATGAACCTCTGGAATTGGGACCGGTCTTGGGCCTGGATCCCGCGACAGCGGCCAGCAACCTACACCTCCCACCAGAACAGTTGCAGACGTTCGTGGGCATCCCGCGTTTTCCGGTCGACCCGGATGACGTCTTGCGCAAATATAGCGGCGAGTTCAAAGTGAAAGGGTTCGGAGGGAAAATGTATTCGCTGGCGCGCTCGGTGGCGCAGCAATACTGGCCCACGCTCAGCGTTACCAAGAGCGAGGTTTTCATCAAATATGCAGGCACGCCGGGAGTGCAAGCGTACGCCGAGACGGACGCCGGAGTGTTCTTGCGGAACGAGTGCGATGAGAACAAGAGCTTCGCAGAGCGATATAAAGTGGAATGTGGGAAAGCAATTAGCAAATCGCCCGGCAGACCGAATTTGCCTTACTTGATTAATGAGATTGTACTCGTCGGCGGCGCCTACCAGGCTGCGCGCGATCTCCATCAGACGCGTATCGGGAATATTCCTGGCGTGGAAGTCATTGCGCAAGCCATCGATTCCGATTTGCACGGCGGCGGGATTCGCCAGATGCCCGAGTCCGTCAGCGCGGTGCTGGATCTTCTGACGGCGATTGTCGTCGTCTACCTGTACTACCGCTTGAAGTCCTTGCCGTTCTACGGATTCTTAGCAGGATGGGGGCTGGTTTTCGTCGTCGTGTTGCTCTGCATCGGCCTCATTAAACTTAAGTTGGCTTGGCTCAACGTAATTCCTGTGGTCGTCGGCGCGAATTTGGAGCAGGTGTGGCATCACGGCGCACTTCTGCGAAAAGAGCAAGCCCATCGAAATGGAACTCACAAACGCCATCACTGACTTAGTGTTGCTGTCGCGGTTCTTGTGGCTGGCGACGCGATCGTGCTTGCCGGCGGGGTTGCAGTTGGAGCTGCTAGCTTCGGATCGGGGGCGCGCTTTAGAGTTTTGTTGATTGCTTCTTCTAGTTCGCCGCGTGTCATGTCTCCGAAGCCGGATTGGCGGAAACGGATTACGCCGTCCTTGTCGAGCAGGACGTAGGTCGGAAAAGAATCGATTTCGAAGGCCTTCAGGACGCTTCCAGAGAGATCGATGTATTCGGACCAGTCCATGTGCTGGGCTTCGATGAATGTTTGCCAGACAGCTTCGTCGTTATCGGAGCTGACGCCGACGATCTGGAGTCCGCGGTCGGCGTAATGCTTGTTGATATCGCGGATCGTAGGGATGGATTGGCGGCAGGGCGGACACCAGGTGCCCCAGAAATCGAAGAGGACGACTTTGCCGCGAAGAGCGGCGTTCGAGAGTTTTTGATTTTCGCGCCTGGTGAACGAGAAATCCGGAGCGAAAGGCTCGCGCGCGCGGATTGGAGCCGCAATCATGTCGCGGGCGTCGGCGATCGAGCGGTCATCCGCGCCGGGCATCTCTAAGAATTTCTTCAGCTCGGCGACTCCTTCAGCGTCACGCTCCTGCTTCAGCAGCACCTTGCCAAGATCGAATTGACTCAGCGGCTGCGTGGGATCGAGGGCGAGCGCGTCGCGAATGTCCTGCTCGGCTTCTTTCAGCTTCTTGTCGGTGGGCTTGCCGGACATTTGCGCGAGCAGCGTGGCGCGGACGAGGTGCGCTTGAATCGCGGTCTTCTTGTCGTCGCCCACAACTTTCTCGGCGTGCTTCGCCGCGTCTAGAGCCGCGGAGAAATCGCCGAGCTTGCGCTCGACGGCGACGATTCTCAAATAGCAGGCTGCTGAGTCGTGGTGCGCGAGCTTGTCGGCCTTGTGAAAGGCGTCGAGAGCGAGTTCGTACTTTCGATGCGAGAAATAAAGATTTCCCTGAGCCATGGCCTGCGAAAAGGGATCGGACGGCGTTTGCGCTACGAGCGGAGCGGCGAGGATTGCGGCGAGAACAAAAGCGAGGGCTGGGCGATGCATAGTTCACCTTCGGGTTGAAGTGTGCTGGATGCCGGTGTGGAAATCATACCATTCCGCCAGCTCACGTGGAAGTTACGGGCGCGCTGGCGGCATCGGCGCCAGGCGCGCTGGCGAGGATCTGCCGCAGCGTGCGGCGCTGCAACCAAATGAAGGGCACGGCTTCAGCGCACAAGACGAGAAGCGCCGCGATCCAGAGACTCTCGTGAGCAGTCCATTTCGCGAGATCCAAGCTGAACGAGGTGCCTGGAAAGAGGGTCATGAAATACGCGAAGCCTTTGGGGCGGTCGACGCGGCTGAATGCGGCCAAGAGCGAAATCGCGCAGACGTAGAAGACGATCAGGTAGAGGACGCCGGCGACCAGCGGGCGGCGCGAGCGCCGCAGGTTCATCCATTGCAGAAATAGAAGATCCCGGAGCAACCAGGCGATGAAGACGGCGACTTCGAAGCAGGCGATGCTGAGCGGCCAGTCGGCGCCAGGGCGAAGTTTTGTCTGGAGCATGGCCACAAGAGTTCCGCCAACCAAAATTGCACCCAGGAGGACATAAACTGCGGGCCATGTGGCCGTCAACCACGATGCGGCGCGCGCGCCAAGCTCGCGGATGCGGCGGCGCGAGCGGTCGCGATTCCTGAGGAGAGTCAGCCCGAAGATCACGAACAGGAACAGGCTGATTATCAGAAGCGTGCTTTCTGCATCGGACGGCGAAACGGCGCTCTTTCGATACACTTCGCTCGGTAGATCGACAAATTCTCCGTAAGACCAGCGAAAGAAACCGAGGACGATGAGATTGAGAAAGAGCAAAAAGCCGAAAGCCTGAATTGGGGAAAACACCTCGTAGACCGCGGGATCGCGCTTGATGTTTCGCGAAGTGGCCAGCAGAAACCAGCCGATAAAGATGAGATAAATCGCGGCCAGCACGACGCCGTGCGAGAGCGTCCAACCGAAAAAGACGTCTTCGGGCCAGCCCGATGTGCGCGTCAACGACGCTGCGGCGAACGGAGCGACTCCGTGAAGCGCCAGCGATCCCGGCTGTTCGGCCATACTGCCCATTGCCGAACTGATCCAAACGAACGCGAGGAAGAAAATAATCGCGCCGGCTGATGTGCCGCGCCCAAGAAAAACGGAGATGGTGAGCGCGAAGGCCTGGAAAGCGATCGAGCCGAGCAAGACGATCGCGTAGATTTCGAGGACGAGTTGAATGAATGCCCCGCCCGCAAATGCGGCAAATAAGGCCGCGGGCAACATGCAGAGAGCGACCAAGGTCATCAGCGCGGGCGCGCCGAAAAGTTTTCCGAGGGCCAACTCGAGAGGAGTGAGACGCGTGACGCGTTGATAATCGAACGTGTTCAGCACCATTTCGCGGTGCACGGATTGGAGGCAGTAAATCCCGCCGCCAATCACCAGAGCGATGATCTGAAGAATGACAATCCACTGAAACATGTCGTTGTAGCGGGGTACGCGCCACGTCGATCCGGGGAGGTACACGTAGTAGGCGTATGTGGTGAGTGAGATGGCGGCGCAGATTACGACGGCGGCGATTACTCGCCTGGGGCGCAGTTGGATGCGGGCGTTGCGGAGGATTTCGGCGGTGAATGGTGGGGCGCTCACATCACTTCTCCTGAGGAGAGGCGGGAATAGAGCTGCTCTAGAGATTCGGTCAGCTCTTCGAGGCCACAGATGGGAGCGCCGACGCTGACCGCGGCGCGGAGTAACTCGGCTAGATCGAAGTCGGTGGCATCGAAGGCGAATTGGGCGCCGGTGGCTTCGATTTTGATTTCGGTCACGCCTAGGCGCTGTGCTAGCCATTGTTCGAGAGCGAAACCTCGCGCAGCCAGGCGCAGGCGGAAGCGGCGGTGCGTTTTGCCTTCGCGCATCACTTCGGCTAGCGGGCCGACGCGGAGGATGTGGCCCTTTTCCATTACGGCGACCGAGGTGCAGATTTCTTCGAGGTCGGAGAGGATGTGTGAGGTGATGAAAATTGTTTTGCCGGCCTGATGCATTTCGCGAAGCAGGTCTTTCAGCTCGACGCGGGCTTTGGGATCGAGGCCGGAAGCGGGCTCGTCGAGGACGAGAAGCGGCGGATCGTGAATGATGGCGCGGCCGATGCCGAGGCGCTGCTTCATGCCTCGGCTGAGGCCAGCGATGAGCGAATCGCGCTTGATGTCGAGGCCCATGCGATGGATCACTTCGGTGATGCGTTGCGGGATCGCGGCGGCGTCCATTTTGTAGGCGCGCGCGAAGTAGTCGAGATACTCCCAGACTTTCAGATCATCGTAGAGGGAGAAAAAATCGCCGAGATAGCCGATGTAGCGCTGGGCTTCTTCGGGCTGCTTTTCGACGTCGATGCCATTGACGGTGACGCGGCCGGCGGTGGGGACGGAGAGGCCGCAGATCATTTTGAGAGTGGTGGTTTTGCCGGCGCCGTTGGCGCCTATCAGGCCGAAGACTTCGCCCTGGGCGATTTTGAGAGTGAGGCGATCGGCGGCGACGATGGGAGCGTCTGAGCCGGAGGTGGATTCGTACTCCTTAGTTAGATTGTCGAGTTGAATCATGGGCGGGTGCAGGGATTGTCTTATCGCCTTGCGCGCGTGTCAAATGGGATTGCGGGTTTGGGGCCATGAATTCATTTCCAGGGTTCTCGCGTTGCTTGCGATGGTGGTCTGCTCCTGGTGCGTGAGTTGGATGAGCGTTCGGGGTTGAGTGCGCTCCTCGCCCCGAACGTCAGGGACGCAGCACCAATATCGGAACGGAAAGTCTGATCCATTGACGCCAACGGGGAGCGAGGGGATTACGAAGGGCGTTTTCGGGGCCAAAAAGGAAATTCCTGGCAAAATGAAGTGAGAGCGTATCAAGCCCGGTTGGATCAAAATAACCCGCGATGGAAGTTGATATGAAAATCATGCGCCTTTTGATGTTTGGCGCGGTCATGTTGATGGCGAACGGCGCTGGCTCGAAGAATTCCGCCAATTCATTCCATCTCGATGAGGCCACGATCAGCGATGTGCACGCGGCGTACAAGTCCGGGGCGCTCACATCCGTAAAGTTGGTGCAGGCTTATCTGCAGCGCATCCGGGCTTGCGACCAGGCGGGCCCGAAGCTCAATGTGGCGATCTTTCTTAATCCTCGGGCCTTGGAAGAGGCGGCTGCGCTGGATGAACATTTCCGCAAGACCGGGAAGTTCGTTGGGCCGCTGCATGGAATCCCAGTGCTGCTGAAAGACAATGTCAACACGAAGGACATGCCGACCACGGGCGGCTCGCTCAGCCTGGCGGGATACATTCCCGCGAGCGATGCGGCCATTACCCAGAAATTGCGCAGCGCGGGCGCGATCATCCTCGCTAAAGTCAACCTGCACGAGTTCGCGATCTGGGGTGAAACGGTTAGCTCGATCCAAGGGCAGACGCTCAATCCCTATGACCTGACACGCACGCCGGGCGGCTCGAGTGGTGGTACCGGCGCGGGTGTGGCTGCCAATTTCGCGATGGCGGGCATTGGCACCGACACCGTCAACTCCATCCGATCGCCAGCGTCGGCGAACAGCATCGTGGGTATTCGCCCGACGCTCGGTCTCGTCAGCCGAGCCGGAATTATCCCGTACTCATTCACCCAGGATGCCGCTGGTCCGCTGGCTCGCACCGTTACTGACGCGGCGAAGATGTTAAACGTCCTCGTCGGCTATGACCCGAACGATCCGGCGACGGCATGGAGCGTCGGGAATACCGAGGAGGACTACACAAAATTCCTGAAGGTCAATGGTGTGCAGGGCAAGCGCATCGGCGTATTACGCAGTCTCTTCGGCACGGCGCCCATCAACGACGAGGTCAATCGCATCGCGAACCAAGCGGTCGAGGATCTGAAGAGGTCTGGCGCAACGATAGTCGAGCTGAACACCCCAGATCTCGATAGCGGAAAGATTAGTTCTGATATCAGCGTTCATCTCTACGAGTTTAAGCCGGCACTCAACGCGTATCTTGCCGCGGGCAACGCGCCTGTTAAATCGCTCGAGGAGATCATCGCTTCCGGCGAGTTTCATCCGAACATCAAGGACAGCATCACGAAAGCACAAAGCCTCGAGATGGACGACAGCTATCGGCTGCGTCTTCAGAAGCGATCGGAGTTGCAGCAGCGCGTGATGAAGATCATGGCTGACGAGCGCCTCGATGCGATCATGTTCCCGCATCAGAAGCGCCTGGTGGTGCCCATTGGGGAGACCCAAGTCGAGCGCAACGGCGCTCTTGGGGCAGTGACCGGCTTTCCTTCCATCGTCGTACCGGGCGGATTTTCCTCCCCAACTCCGACGGCTTCGATCGGCGTCCCGGTGGGCATCGAATTCCTCGGCAGACCATGGTCCGAGAAGCTATTG
>DAITPO010000043.1:0-13901 GCA_036833535.1 Candidatus Acidiferrales bacterium
TCTGCGAGCGGCGGGCGCCCATGGCCACGAGTATCGCGATGTCCCGCGCTTTGTCGGTGACCGTCATCGTCAGCACGACGAGCACGTTCAGCCCGGCCACAAACGTGATCAGCCCGATGAAGATCGCGGTGACGAGCTTCTCGAGGCTCAGCGCGCGGAAGAGGGCGCGATTCTCATCCATCCAGGTCGTAGTCGTGTAGCCGGGGCCGGCTCTGGTCCGAAGCTCGCCGGCAATTTGCGCGGCATCATCCAGGTGAGTGCAGCGCACCTCGAGAAGGCTGATCACGTCGCCGATCCCCGCAAGACTCTGCGCGGACGATAGCGTGACGAAGCCCCAGTTTGCGTCGTAATCGTAGAAGCCCGAGTTGAAAATTCCCGCCACGCGAAATCGCCGCGAACGCGGGACGAGCCCGAATGGCGTCAGGCTGCCCTGCGGACTCGTCAAGCTCACGTAATCCCCGGCCGCAATTTTCAGCTCCTCGGCCATGATCGCGCCGACGAGCACGGCGGGAATTCCATCGCTATCGGGAGAAAAATCGGCTTTGCCGGCGACGATGCGGCGCAGCGCTTCGTCCGAGCGCCCTTCGATTTCAGGATCGACGCCCTTCAGTACGATTCCGCGCGAACTGCCGCCAGCGGATAGCAGCACGGTGTTGTAAATCGCGGGAGCGATCGAACGCACGCCGGGAGTCTCATTCATTTTCGCTATGAGGCCGCGATAATCGCGAATCCCTTCGGGGCTGATCGGTTTCAAATTCACGTGCGCGGTCACGCCGAGGAGACGATCCCGAATCGCCTGGCGGAATCCCGTATTCATCGCGAGCGCGATGACCAGCGTCGCCACTCCCGCTGCGACTCCCAGGACTGAAAGCAGCGTTACGAGGCGAAGCACGGCAGGCCGGTTAGGCGAGCGAAGGTAGCGCAGCGCCACCAGCCATTCGAAATTCATTTGACGTCGCCGGCCGCTTCAGCGTGCGTCGCGCTCAGCGGCCGCAGAAGTGGAAACAGCAGAACTTCGCGGATGGAATGGGAATTCGTGAGCAGCATCACCAGCCGATCGATGCCGATTCCTTCGCCTGCCGTCGGAGGCAAGCCGTGCGCCAGCGCGCGAATATAATCTTCATCGAGCTGCTTCGGCGCTTCTTCTCCGCCGCGCGCAATCTGTTCGCGAAAACGCTTCTCCTGCTCCTCGGGATCATTCAATTCCGAGAAACCGTTGCAGACTTCGCTCCCCGCCACGAAGAGCTCAAATCGCTCGGTGACGGAGGGATCGTCCGGCCGCGCCTTCGAAAGAGGGGAAATCTCCGTGGGATAATCGTAAATGATGGTCGGCTGGATCAGGCGGTCCTGTGCGATCTCATCGAAAAGCGCACCGGTTATTTCGCCGTCGGAAGCCGCCGCAGCAAGCGCGATCGGCTCGCGGCCTCCACGCTTCGCCCATTCGTTGTAGCGGGCCGCCAGTGCGCGAGCTTCCCCCGGCTGCGCCAATTGCTTTCCGGTAGGAGCTTCGCCCGCGGCGTCGGGCCAGTAGCGGCAGATGGCTTCGCGCATTGAGAGCCGTTCGATTTTCGAGAAATCGAGTTCCTGCTCGCCGTACGAAATTTTCGTACTGCCGCAGATTTTTTCCGCGAGAGACGCGAGCAGCTCTTCGCTCAATTTCATCAAGTCGCGGTAGTCGCTATAGGCTTGATAAAACTCGAGCATGGTGAATTCCGGATTGTGAGTCGCGTCGATGCCTTCGTTCCGGAAATTCCGGTTGATTTCAAAGACGCGATCGAGCCCGCCTATCACGAGCCGCTTCAGATAAAGCTCCGGCGCGATGCGAAGAAAAAGATCGATGTCGAAGGTATTGTGGTGCGTGACGAACGGTCGCGCCGTTGCTCCGCCAGCAATCGGATGCATCATCGGCGTTTCGACTTCGATATAGCCACGGCTGACGAAAAATTGCCGCAGTTCCGCGATGATCCGCGCGCGCTTGATGAAAATTTCGCGCACGTTAGGATTCGCGATCAGATCGAGATAACGCTGCCGGTAGCGAATGTCCGGATCGGCCAGACCGTGAAACTTTTCGGGCAGCGGAAGGAGCGCCTTAGTCAGCAGCTCGAGCTTTTCCACCCACACGGTCAACTCGTTCGTCTTCGTGCGGAAAAGATGCCCCGAAACACCAATGACGTCGCCGAGATCGAGCGAACGAAAAAGCTCGAAATTTTCCGCGCCGACTGCATCCAGCTTCACGTAAAGCTGCAGCCGCTTCCCTTGCCCGAGAATATGCGCAAATCCAGCCTTTCCATGCGGCCGCAGCGCCACCACGCGGCCGGCTACCCGCACATTCACGGGCTGGGCGTGCAGTTCATCCGCGGTTTTCGATTCAAACTCCGCGGCGATTCCCTCAGCCGTATGCGTCCATTCGTACTTGTGCGGGTAAGGATCGCGTCCCTGCGCGACGATATCTGCCAGCTTCTTGCGTCGTTGCAGAAACTGATCGAGCGGCTCGAATTCCAATCAGAAGTCCTTTCGGAGAGTCGTGCGGCAGTATAGCGGTGCCATTCTGAAAGCGTCAAGGAAGCCGCTTGCATCGTCTGGTATAATCCCTCCCTCGGGTGGAGGCACCTTGTCCCTCTCAATGGTTAGGGCCCTGTTCGCGAGACGCCGAAGTGTGCGCGACGACTGGCTCGCATGGCTCCCGCCTGATAAGCTCGCCTTTTTCCAATCGGTCAGCACTCGCTGGGAACGCGCCTTAACCATGTCAGGCGTGGCGTTGCATGATGCTTTCGAGCTGCGCGGCCGCGGCCGTTTCGACCAAGCGCGTTTGCACGTGCAAATGGCGAGCGAACTCGTGGCGCGCAATGCCGCCGAACTCGCACGCGCCGTGAACCTGATCCGCGATGAATCCCGGCACCTCGCAAATCTGCCGGTCGTCGAGCCCTTGGATCCCGAAAACTTCCGGACCGAAGCGGCCCGCCGCTTGGCCAATTGGAACACCTTCTTTCACCATCTCTTATTCGGGGCGCGCACGCAATTCTTCCAGAAACTGCGCCTTCTCGAGGAGATGATCGAGGATGCCTGCTCTGGCTTTGTCGCCGTGTCTGACGAGCTGATGGAATCGAATCTCGCGGCCGACGCAGCCCCCTGGGAGGCCCTGGCGGACCTCGAATGCGATCTCAACACCAGCGCGCGGGAACTGGAAATTATCTTCAAGGCGTTTCTGCGCAATTTGCCTGCAAATCTGACTGCGGCCGTCCGCGAGAAGGTAGAAGCTCCCCCGCCGCCAGCGCCCCGGCGCTCGCGCCTCCGGCGGACGCGGGTTTCGAGCTAGACGCACGCCGCTTTTCCTACGACAATCAAGTTTGCCCGATGGGAGGGCGTTTTTTTGCCTCCGGAAGGCAGCGCGAATCCGTAGTGCACTCTCCAGCGTCCAAAGGAATACCGCGCTGGAAACGCGAGTACAACTCAATGGGCGCCTGACGCATCGCAGTAAGGGATGCGTCCCGCCGGGACTTGTGACCCGTACGAGACGAAACGAATCCCAGGAGATGCCTGAAGCCGACGTCATCCGGCTCGCCCAGCGTGGTGACCCGTCTGCCTTCGAGCGCCTCTATAGGATGCACAGCCGGAGGGTATATTCCCTTTGTTTGCGCATGGTTGGGAACACGGCCGAAGCCGAAGATCTGACGCAAGAAGCGTTTCTCCAGCTCTTTCGCAAGATCAGCTCTTTCCGCGGCGAGTCGGCGTTCTCGACTTGGCTTCACCGCCTCTCCGTGAACGTGGTGCTGATGAAGCTCCGGAAGAAACGCATGCCGGAGACTTCACTGGAAGAGACCACCGAACCGGACGAAGAGGGCGGCGGACCGCGGCGCGATTTCGGGACTCCGGATTTGCAGTTGAGCGGCTCGGTGGATCGCGTAAACTTGCAACGCGCTATCGAACAGCTTCCCCCGGGATACAAGGCCATTTTCGTTCTGCACGATGTGCAGGGCTACGAGCACAACGAGATTGCCGGGATCATGGGCTGCTCGATCGGAAATTCGAAGTCGCAACTGCACAAAGCTAGAATGCGTTTGCGCGAGTTGCTCCACGAAACCTTGCGGGATCAAGCCCGCGAACAGCGTCAGGCCGTGAAAAGCGAAGCGGCCGGCGAGGGTTAAAGACATGCCAGCGATGCAGTGCAATGAGTTCATGAATTCTCTCGATCTCTGGATGGACGGCGAACGGCAGCCAGACGCGGAAGCGCACCTGCGTTCCTGCGCCGCCTGCAACGGGCTCGTCGCCGACCTTGAGATGATTCGCAACGCGGGGCGCGAATTGAGCGACGTCGATCCTCCTCCCCGCGTCTGGAATGCCATTCGCTCGCAACTGGAGGCGGAAGGCTTAGTAGCGCGGCATGGCTGGCTGAGTTGGCTGCCGTCGTTCGGCACCACCTGGATGCGTCCTGCTTTTGCCGGAGCGCTACTCGTAGTTCTTGCGGCGAGCGGCTTCATGCTCGGCACTCGCGTCCGCAACTCGAATATTCGCGCTAGCTGGCTTAACGGCAACCACGCGGCCACTGCGCCGATTGCAGCCGACCTCGGCAATTTCGAGCTTCATGCTGTCTCGGCCCTGCATGAGCCAAACCCCACCGTAAACGTTGCGTTCAAGCAGAATCTCGAAATCGTTGACAACTACATTGCAGAATGCGAGAAAAGTGTTCAGGACGATCCCGAAGACGAGCTTTCGCGGGATTACCTCTACGGGGCCTATCAGCAAAAAGCGGATTTGCTCGAGCAGATGAGCGAGCGCGGGGAGAATCACCAATGATGCGCGTTTCCATGCATGTCGGATCCTGGGCTTCAAAGACGGCCATTACGCTCGGCACCGGCCTTTTGCTCGCCGCTAGCGCTACTGCCGCGCCGCGTCATCTCGAGAAGCACTTCAAAGTCGGCGCGCGCCCGGTGATCACCATTCATAATCCGGATGGCGTCGTTACTGTGAAAGCCTGGACCAGGCCCGAAGTAAAGCTCGTCGGTGATAGCGACAGCGACAAGCTGGAAATCGACGCCGAGCAGACCGGGAATCGAGTGGATTTGATCGTGCGCACCCTCGCCGACGACATTCGCCCCGAAGAAATGCGCGCCAGTTTTCAGCTCTTCGTTCCAGAAGATGCGGAGCTGCAGATTCACAACGATTCCGGCTCCGTAGCAGTGCAGGACGTCACCGGCGATATGGCGCTCGACACCATCGCTGCGGACATTTCCTTGCAGGACGCCTCGGGCTATCTCTCGATCAAGACCGTGTGCGGCGCGGTGCAGTGTATCCGCTGCGCGGGCCGCATCGAGATCACTTCCATCAGCGGCAACGTCAAATTGCTCGATATGCGCAGCTATAGCGTGCGCGCGCAAACGAGCCACGGCGACATCGCGTTCGATGGACAATTCCTGCCGAATGGCACTTATGAGCTGAAGAACTACAGCGGCCTGATCGACGTCAAGCTCTCGCCCGATGATTCCTTCGATCTCAGCGCAACTTCCGTCAAGGGCAAAGTGCAGAACGACGCGAACCTCACTCCGGCTGCGCCAAGAAAAGGTCCCGCATCGCGATTCGCGCAGAGCCTCTTCAGCGTTTACAACCTTGGCAAAGCCAAAGTCGAGCTGAAATCGTTCGATGGTACAATCAACATCCACAGGCGCGAATAGCGCCGCGTTTCTCTGAACGCTATCCGCGAAAATTCGCCGCCCGTAATTCCAGACAATCGCTCACGCAAGCTTCTTTGCCTTACTGGATTCATGGGCACTGGGAAATCTACGGTTGCGCGCTTGCTCGCGCGGCAAATCGGCTGGCATCACGTGGATCTTGATCGCCGCATAACCGACTCAACGGGCCACTCCATTCCTGAAATCTTCGAGGGCGAAGGCGAGCCCGCGTTCCGCAAGCTCGAATATGAGGAATTGGCGCGCACGCTGGGCGAAGCAAAGGCGCTCGGGCGTGCGACCATCGTCTCGCTCGGAGGAGGGACGACGGCCCAGCCCGCGAATCTGGCGCTCCTCGAGCGCAACGGCGCAACCTTGATCTGGCTGCACTGCCCCGTCGAAGAATTGCTGCGCCGCTGCGCGCACATCACCAACCGCCCGCTTTTCCGCGACGAAGCGACCTTTCGCGCGCTTTACAACGAGCGGCTTCCCTTCTACGAACTCGCGCATTATCGCGTGGAGAGCTCGGTCGAGCCTCTTCGCGTCGTCGAACAAATCCTCGCTCTCGGAATTCTCGACAAGGTGCCTGCATGAAAATTGCGAATAAGAATTTCTACTGGCGGATCGCATTGCCGTGCGTGCTGCTGTCGGTCGCGGCGCTCTCACTCGCTCCTTTTGCCGGATCCCATGCCCGCCCGGGATCAGGGCCAGCGATTGCCATGAGAGCTGCGTCGGCGGCCGCATCGGGCCTCCTTGCCGCGGATAAGGGGAAATTTCATATCTCGGCAAACGGTCAGCCGGTCGGCACAGAAGAATTCGAGATCCGCCCGAACGGCGATCATTGGATCGCGCAAGGCACCACCGACTTGAAGTCCGCGCAAGGACCGGCGACGCGCGTCACTTCCCGTCTCTCTCTGCAATCCGACGGCACGCCGCTCAGTTACAACTGGAGCACGGAAGGCGCGAAGAAAGCATCCGCGGACATCAGTTTCCAAGGCAATGTCGCGACAATCGTCCTGCGCGTCGAAGGCGCTAAGCCCTTCACCCAGCAATTTACCTTCACTTCTCCGCAGGTCGTAATTCTCGACAACAACGCCTATCACCAGTACGAAATTTTGGCCCGCCTCTACGATCGCGAGAAAAAGGGCACGCAGACCTTTTCGGTGCTGGTGCCGCAGGAAGTGACGCCGGGCAGCGTAACAGTGGAATCGCTAGGCGAATCGTCATCGGGAAGCGCGAAATTCGAGGAGCTTCGCGTGCGAACCGCAGACTTGGAAGTTGATCTCTATCTAGACAGCAACCGCCGCCTGATGCGCCTGGTAGCCCCAGCATCAAACGCCGAAGTGGTCCGCGAGTGAAAGTAGCGCCGGCGTCCCTGCCGGCATCCGGCGAGCACGAGTCTCAATATGGGCGAGACGCACGCGCGGACCGCCGAGTTCAATCAACGGATTTAATCTAGCCCTTCGCTCCGCCCACAATTTCGATGTTTGCCAACGCCTGCGGCCGTAAGATGCCGGCAGGGACGCCGGCCCTACCTTCTAAAGCTGCGCCCGATTCACAATCTGCGGCGCATCGATCCGCCGCGGCTTCTCAATCGCCACCGGCACCGAAATCTCCGAGCCCTTCCGCAGCACGCTCAGCGTCACGGATTTCTGATCGATCTTCTGCCGCAATTGCGCACGAAGGTCGCGCGTTGATTTCACCGCCTGCCCATCCACTTTCGTAATCACGTCGCCGGCCTTCAGCCCCGCCTTTTCTGCCGGAGTCCCCGAACGCACTTCCCGGACCAGAATTCCTTCGCCGCTGGGGGCCCCAAAATAATCGCCCAATTGCCCGCTCAGATCTTCGGCGCCGATTCCAAGTAGCGGTGTGTGGAAATCCATCACTTCCGGACCAGACATGTTGAAATCGAAGTCCGGCATGGAAAATTCCTGCACCTTCGGCATCTTGAATTTGTAAACGTGCGGGGAAACTTCCGTGTCTCCGGAGCCGCCGCGCTCGCCAACTTCAATCGTTATCGTCTGCACGCTCCCATCGCGGGAAACACTCAGCGGAATCGAGCGCCCTGGAGGCGTCTCGCGCACCAGCCGCCGGAACTGAATCGTCCCTTCGACGTTCTGGCCTTCATAAGAAAGAATCACGTCGTTCTCTTTCAACCCGGCCTTCGCCGCGGGGCTGTCCGGCTCGACGCTGCCCACCACCACTCCGCGCGTCTCCGCCAGCTTCAATTCCTTGGCCTTCTCGGAGTTGACTTCCGAAATCTCGATGCCCAGCCATCCGCTATTGTCGTCCGTGCTCCAAACGTCCGCTCCGTCCGGATTGATCTCGACGATGCGCTTCTGAGCTTGCGCCAGCGCGGCCGCCTCCTTCGCGAATTCATCGGATTGCAGGCTCGCAAGATTCGCCGAGAGATTGTCGAGGTCTCCTAGCCCTGCCGACTCCATCGCGTCCTCCGCAGCCGCGAGATCAGCGCTCTCTGCGGCCATCTCCGCTGCTTCGTTATCAATATCGTAGGCTGGCGGCGCAGGCGGAGCCGGCAGCGCCCTGGGCGCCGCAGGCGACTTCGGCGCAGGTGCCGCCGATTGAGCAAAACTCCGTCCCGTAAACCCAGCCAACAAAATAGCGAGCGCGCCCACCCCAGTAAGCGCGATCCATGTCTTTATACGCATCTCGACCCCTCCTTGTTCCCTTCAAATTGCCCCTCGAAATGGTTCGCCCTGCTAAATTCCAGGCTCGTCCAGCAGTACCCGGATTCCGCCGTTCACAGTCCGGAGCGATATCCGGTTTCCCCCGGCGCCCAGCAGTCCAGAGATTCCGCGCCCGGCGCGAGAGCTGGTAGCGGTCACCGGCAGTTGCGACGAAAAGTCGCCGTTCATACTCAGCGCGTTCAATTCGGCATGCGCATCGGGAGGCAGGCTCAGAACCACCGACCCATTAACCGTCTCCAGCGCCATCGGCCCGTCATCGGAAAGCCTGCGCAGCTTCAGGCGGATACTGCCGTTCGTCGTGTGCGCGCTGAACCGTCCGGAGCTCTCGGTTACATCCACGTCGCCATTCACCGTCCGGAGTTCGCCTTTTCCATCGACGCCGCGCACCAGAACATTGCCGTTCACAGTCTCGACGCCGCCGAGCAGCACGCGGTAAGGAACGTGCACGTGGTACTCGACCGCGACTTCCACGCCCGAACCCTGCGGATAGCGCGTGCGCACCGCGACGTGATCCCGCGCCGAATCCACTTCAATATCCACGCGCGCCAGATCGCGCTCATCGCCGGTGGTGGTCTTCACCGCGCGCACTTCCACTTCGTCCCGCTCCCATCCATCCACTTGCACCGAGCCATTTACGTTCATGAGTGCGAAACTGCCGCCCGCAGGAAGCGGATACTTTTGCTCGTAGACCTGAGTTGCGCCGAATCCAACCGGCGCAATTCCGAGTACTGCGACAACCGCGAGCAGCGCCCCGAGAATCGTCCTGCGTCCAGCCTTGTGCCACGCCTGCGTCAACATCCCACTCACGGCTCCCTCCCGTGCGAAGAATCGCGCCTGGCCCGATGAAGTCGAATCAGTCTATTGCCGCGCTCATCCCGGTTTCAGTCATCCCCGGGCGGCCCGTCTGTCTTCTCCGTCTCTTCCCTCTGCTCCTGCAGTTCCACGAGCTTGCGTTCGAGTTGCTCCATCTGCAGCTTGTAAATCTTCACTTGCCGCGAGGTATCGCTCAGAACTAGCCGGATATTTCCCGCCACGGTTCGCAGCCTGAGCAACTCTCCGCCGCCATTTAATTCTCCCGCAGCGCGAATCACGTGTTTGCCGTTGGATTCGTCGTCGTAACTCACCTTAATCGGCAGAGCCGGATCGACGATGAAGCCGTGTGCGCCGCCGAGCTGAATCGAGGCATCGATCGTGATCGGCAATTCCTTCGGAATGTAAACAACGATGTCGCCGTCTGATGATTGCAAGTCGCAGCCGCCCGGAAGCTTCGCCGCGTTTCCGAACCACGCAGTAATCCCGCCCGCGCTCGTGGACGCGCGCACCGGGCTATCCACTTGCGTCAAATAGATGCTGCCGCTGCTGGACTCCAAGGTCGCCGGACCCGAAGCGCGCACCACTCGAATTCCGCCGCCGGCTGTCCGCGCGCGCACGATTCCGGCCGCTTCGCCGACTTCAATCTGCCCGCCACCTGTATCGGCAAAGAGTTCCTTCGCAACTTTCTCCACGGATACGTTTCCGCCGCCCGTGCCGAGCCGCGCAATTCCGCCAATCGACGCCACGCGTATGTGCCCGCCGCCGGTCCGCAAAGTCGCCGCGCCGGCAATATTCCCCGCGACGATGTGCCCTCCGCCGGTCACTGCGCTCAAATCTCCGGCAACGTCCCGCACCGTAATATGCCCACCGCCGGTCTCGAGCTTCGCTGCTCCTCCGACCTGCCCGATCGAAATATTTCCACCTGTAGTCGCCAGCGAAACTCCGCCGTCGATGTCGTCGCTGCTGATGTTGCCGCCGCGCGTGGTCAAGTCCAGGTTGTACTTCCGGGGCACGGTCACGTCGAACGTCACCCACAAACGTCCCGTCAGCTTCGAACTCAATACTTGCCCGCGCAGCACCACTCGCCCGGCCTCAGGCCGCACGACGAGATTGAATTGTTCGAGAATTTCTTGCGCGTCCGGTTTCGAGGCGTCCGTGCTCAGAACTGCGTGATACTCCACGCGGTCCGTATCGCGCGTGTGGATTTGAATGCATCCGAGATCGGTGGAAAGCACCAGGCGTTCCCCGGCTCGCGTATTGACTGCACCCGAAATCTCGCGTTTCACGCGCGGCGCCGACGCTGGTTCTTTCGTCGCGGGCTTCGCTTTCGGCAAAGGCCGCGCTTCGGCGGCCGGCAATGCAACGAGGACTGTCATCATTACTGCTTGCAGAGCGCGCCGCATCGCGCTACTCCGGCGGACAAATCCGCGCTGGCTCACACAACTCAACATCCGGCTCCTCTTCTTTAGCCCGTGGGAAATTTTCCTGACTGCGATACTCGGGGCCGCGCCACACCTCGCCCCTTTTCCAATCTAAAACTTTTCGCGAGGGCCCAAATCCTGAATCATCGCCGCGCTCTGCAAGCGAATGTAAGTGCTGGGATCCTTCTGCGCCCGCTCGTGTAGCACTTCCAGAAGCCGCGGATCGGAAGTCACCTGCCCCTTCGCCAGCATCTCGCGCAGCGTGTTGATGGCCTCGATGCGCACGCCGGGATTTCCATCCTCGACCAGCGCAGTCATCAACGTCTGCTGCACGACTTCCTGAGGCTGTGTGGTATCCAGCGCCTCGAGCGCCTTCAGCCGCACCGCCGCGTTCTGATCGCTGCGCAACACCTGGCACAGCGCCTGCCGCACATCCTCGTCCGCCGCGCGCGCCTTCAGCATCTCCACCGAATTGATCCGCACATCGGGAGCAAACCGCTGATTATTGTGCAGCACGTAAAGCAGCACCCGCTTCACGTCATCGTTCGCGGGAGTGCCCTGCACCACCATCGGCTGCGGCGACTTCATGTGCACCTGTACTTCCGGCGGCGCGTCGTCTCCCGAAGGCTCCCAATTAATTCCCGTGATGTCCGCTGTGCGCAGATATTGATCGTCGAGCGGCGCAGCGCCCGGCGTGTTGTTCATTGCTTCGGCACTAACGGTGGGCGCTGCGGGGGATGGAGGCGGGGTCACGATCGCGTGGCCAAACCATCGCGGGTAAAACGCTCCCGCGGTGAAGCCCAGGAAAATCAGCAGCACTGCTGCAGCGGCCGGATGCATCACCAGCCATTGCGACGGCAGCAGCGCATCGAGCCATCCGCGCCATCCCGAATGACTCTTCGCCGCTTCCGCTTCATCGAGAGCGTCCGTGAGATTCGCACGGCATGCCGCCAGCAAATCGGCGGTCGGTTCAGGTCTCGGCGCCTCGGCCAGAGCTTCCATCAACTGCCGGTGCTCCATCAGGAACGTGCCGCAGTCCGCGCACTGCGTGGCATGTGCTTCCGCTTCCGCTGCTTCAGGCCGTCCCAGCTCGTCGGCAGCGAGCAGGTAAATTCTTTCGGCGTACGTCTCGCACGGCTTGGCCTCGGGCCGCTCGAGAAAATTCGGATTGGATGGATCGCTCATTACAATCGGCCTCGCTTATCTCATGGCGTCCAGGCTCGCGCGAAGTTTGCGCGTCGCCCGGAACAGCGAATTCTTTACCGTCTCTTCCGATGTGCCCAACATATCTCCGATCACTCGCAGCTTCAGCCCCTGGTAATGCTTCAGTTCGAAAACCATTCTCTCGCGTGGCGACAATCGCTCGAGCGCATCCTGGATGTGTCTCCCGAGCTCATCGCCCAGTAACTTCCGCTCGGGATTCGCTCCGGCCCGCGTCTCTGGCTGGCGATCGAAGAAATCACGCGAAGTCCCATCGCTGTCTTCCGGCACTGGCGCTTGATCTTCCCGCCGGCTCGACCGCCGCCGCAAATGATCCAGCGCCACGTTCGTCACGATCCGGTACAGCCAAGTATAGAAGCTGCACTCAAATCGAAACCGGTGCAGGTTCCGGTAAACTCGCAGAAAGCCTTCCTGATAAATGTCGCGGGCATCTTCACTGCGGTGGACCAGATTCAGCGCCAGACGCAACACTTCCCTGTCATAGCGGCGCACCAGTTCCTCGAAGGCCAGACGGTCTCCGGCCTGCGCCTCCCGAACGAGGGCGTGTTCGTCCGAAACCTTCACTGCTGCGTGGCGCGCATCTCGCTCGAGAGCGACGCTCATCCCCATGGTGTGACCCACCGGTTGCGCTGGGCTTGAATATCCACCCGCCGGGACCTTCCCCGTATCGCAACTGCCCCGGTTACTCGCCTTTCTCCCTAGCCCCACTGTCATAGACGTGGCTCATTGCAGCAGGTAAGCACCGACCCGCCCGAAAATGAACATTTGTCCCGAACTTGGGACGCCGATTCTTCAGTTAAGTGCTGTACCTTCGGGCTTTTGCCCGGCAGACACCAGTGGAATCCTGCAACTCGTCCGCCATCAACCGCGGCTCTTTTCCTGCTGCAGATGAATCCCTAGCCGGATCAAACCGTACACTCCGACACAAACAAGAAAGTCGAGCAACAACCCGAGATCGATTTTCGCGCCGGGGTGCCGCCAGACTGGAGGGAGATGCGGCTGAAATGAGAAGTAATAGATAGCGTTGCCGAGAAGTATGGCGATGAGATATTCAATCCATCGCCGCAAGCTTGTACCCAAGAACGTCCTGCTCATGATTCACGCCACCAGCCGCTCGGGAACTCACGAACACGCGCAATCAATCACCAACGAATTCCCGCGAGCCTTCTGAATCCAAATATAGGACACACAATTCCAGGGCGCAATTCCCGCTCACGCCCAACCGGCCAGCGCTATCTTTGACGCGATGGTATAAATTAAGGTCAAAGGATCCGATGCGCACGCGCTCCGCGAACGATGTCCACACTTCTAAATAGCGAAATTTCGAGGCTGCGAGGCATCGGCCCGCAACGCGCTGCCCTCCTCGCCGAGCGCGGCTTCCACACCGTCGCCGATCTACTCAGCTATCTCCCCTTCCGCTACGAAGACCGCATCCGCTTCACGCCCATCGCCGAAGTAGTCCCCGGCAACACTTATACCATCCAAGCCGAAGTCACCTCCGGCGCCGCCATCCGCTTCGCCCGCGATCGCAAACGCATGTTCCTGATGAAGGTCCGCGACTCCAGCGGCATCCTCAGCGTGCGATTTTTCTACGGCGCGTATCTCGAAGGACGCCTCAAGCCCGGCATGCGCCTCGTCCTTCACGGCAAAGTGGACATGGATCCGTTTCGCACCGCGCGCCGCGAGATGGTCAATCCGCAGTTTGAAGTGCTATCGAATTCGAGTTCGAGCGCCGGCGATGAAGCCAGCGCCGATTCCACCGAAGTCGGCCGCATCGTCCCCATCTACGAAGCCATCGGCGGCGTCAATTCGCGATTGCTGCGCCGCATCATCTACGCCGTCCTTCGCGACGTCGGCAGCCAAATTCCCGAGACTCTGCCCGAAGAAATCCGCAAACGCTACGCGCTTCCCTCGCGCCGCGAAGCGCTCATGTACGTGCACTTCCCTCCCGCGAACGAAAACCTCGAGCTGCTCAACAGCTTTCGCAGCCCCGCACACGTGCGCATGATTTTCGAAGAATTCTTTTTCTTCCAGCTAGGCATCGCCGCCCGCCGCAAAGAAGAACGCGCCCAAAC
>DAITPO010000043.1:14001-27605 GCA_036833535.1 Candidatus Acidiferrales bacterium
CATTATCTTTCCGCCCGCCGCACTTTCGCCCCCGCAGGCTACAAAGTCGAGCTGCTCATCAGCGGTATGAAGCGCAGCGAAAAATTAGCCGCCCTCGAGCGCATCCGCACCGGCGAAGCGCAATTCATAGCCGGAACGCACGCCCTCATCGAAGATCCCGTAGAATTCTCACGGCTAGGTCTTGTCATAGTGGATGAGCAGCACCGGTTCGGCGTCCTGCAACGCAAGCGCCTGATGGAAAAAGGCGCCTCGCCCCACGTTCTGGTAATGACCGCCACTCCCATCCCGCGCACGCTAGCTCTCACCGTCTACGGCGATCTCGATATCTCCGTGATCGACGAAATGCCGCCCGGCCGCACGCCCGTCTCCACGCGCTGGCTCGACGAAGCGCAACTCCCCGGCGCGTGGGAATCCCTGCGCCGCGAAATCGCGCGCGGCCGCCAAGCCTACGTCCTTTATCCAGTGATCGAAGAATCCAAGCAGGAACTGAAAGCCGCCACCGCCGAATACGAACGCCTCTCCCGCGACGTCTTCCCGCAACTCAAACTCGGCCTGCTACACGGCCGCCTTCCTAGCGAAGAAAAGGAAGAAGTGATGGAGCGCTTCCGCCGCCGCGAGTTGCACATCCTCGTAGCCACAACGGTCATCGAAGTCGGCGTAGACGTTCCGAACGCCACCGTGATGGTAATCGAGCACGCCGATCGCTTTGGCCTTGCCCAACTCCATCAACTTCGCGGTAGGATTGGCCGAGGCAGCGAGAAATCCGTCTGCGTGCTGATCGCGCCGAAGAACATCACCGGCGACGCCCGCGAGCGCATCGAGACCATGGTGGCAACAACAAACGGCTTCGAAATCGCCGAGCGCGATCTCAAACAGCGCGGCCCCGGTGAATTTTTCGGCACGCGCCAACACGGCGATCTCTCTTTCCACGTCGCCCATCCGCTGCGCGATCACAAGCTCCTCGAACTCGCGCGCACGGAAGCCTTCGCCATCGCCCAAAATCCCGCGCGCGCCAAAGAGCTGCACCAACTCACCGCGCAGCTCGGCCCTGCGTGGCAAAAACGCTATCAGCTCGCCGCCGTCGGATAGCCCGTGAATATGCGCGTAATCGCTGGAAAATTCGGCAGCCGCCCGCTCAAATCGCTCAAGGGAATGTCCCTGCGCCCCTCAAGCGATCGCCTACGCGAAACTCTTTTCAACGTTCTCGGCCCGCTAGTGAAAGATTCTCTCTTCGTAGATTGTTTTGCAGGAACCGGCGCGGTAGGAATCGAAGCCCTCAGCCGCGGCGCACGCGAAGCCATGTTCATCGAAAATCACGCCCCGGCAGCAAAGCTGATTCAAAAAAATCTCGAATCGCTGGAAATCCGCAGCGGCGCAGAAATCCTGAAGATGGACGCCCTCCGTGGCCTGGAAGAACTCTCCGATCGCCACCTACTCCCCGATTTCATCTTTCTCGATCCGCCCTACGCCGAGACGCGCGAATACATCTCAGTCCTGGAATTCATAGGCTCTGCCCGACTGCTAGCCCCCGAAGGCCGCATCATCGCCGAACACACCCGCCGCATCGATCTACCGTCATTCCTAGACGACCTAGAGCAAACCCGCGTCCTAACCCAAGGCGACGCCGCCCTAAGCTTCTATCGTCTTTCTCTCGCCGCATAGAGCTTCACGGGCGGCTCTACTCCGTGATCATTTCCCAACCAGGATCCATCTCGGCTGAACAGCCAATCCTCTCGAGCTGAGATTCAATCGTCGCCAGAACAGACAGCACCACGAGAATTGCGACGACAGTCACGAAAACCCTGAAAAACAGTGGCGCCTTTTGCAACGGCTCGATTCTCGGCAGCTTCCGCAACCTGAGATAAACCATCGATCTTCTCCCCCGAGACAACGGCTCGCCCAGTACCAGCATCTCCGTACCAGCGAGACCCGTACCGACGGCCTCTCCCGGCTCGCGACACTTTGCCCCTATAATGGACACTCCATGCCGCCCGCAGGTTCCCCAGTAAGGCGATCCTTTCGGCTGCCCAGGTTCAGCGTAGCTTGGGAACATCCCACCACTGCGTTCCGATCAAGCCTCGACGCGGTGCTTCACGGCCCCAAGCCTCCCGCATGGAACCAATTCCCGGAACATGATCCGCTGCGCGTCACCTGGATTCGCGGCCGGCTTCCCGGGCGCGCCATGGCTCTTTCATCTCTCTGGCACATCGCCGCGATTTTCGTGATGAGCCTGCCCATCTGGGGCATGATCCAATGGAATCAGCCGCACCCCATCGCCCCAGAATTTCACATCACCTACGACTTGCCGCTTCCCGAACTACCGCCAGTTTCGCCGCCGAGCGCCGCGCACTCGCCCGCTCCGGCCGCAAAACCCAGCCCAGCCGGCAAGCCCGATGAACCGCTGCCGCCCGAAGGCGCCGATGCGTACAATCCCCGCCAAACAATTCTCTCGCAGCCGCAGCGCGTGACACATCCGCGTCAAACATTAATCCAACCCGACGCACCGCCGGAGGCCCCGAAAGTCGTTCCGCAGCTTCCGAACATCGTCGAATGGGGCAAAGCTACGCCACCGACGACGCCCAAGCTGCAAATCTCCGCTTCCGCTCTCGCGCCCATCCTGAAGAATCGCCGCCACGAATCCGCCGCCGCTCCCGACATCCGCCACGAATCGCAGCAACTCGATCCGCCGAACGTCGCGCAATCAGGCGGCAGCATCCCCGATCTAAAAATGCCGGTGAATCCCGCAAGTGCGCCGGTAATGCAAGCGCGCCGTCCCGAGGACGCAGCCGTTCCGCAAATCGAGAACAATGCGCCGAATTCCGGCGCCCTGAACATCGCGCCATCGGCTTCCGATATTCCTTTACCGAAAATGCCGGTCGGCTCAAGCAGCGCCCGCATCGCGCACATGCCCGGCGCACAAAGCGACGCGGGTCCAGCTCCTTCCATCGCCAATGCCGCGCCGGGAAATGCGGCGACAACTCTCGGGATCGCCCGCTCCGGCTCCGGCGCGTCTCAAGTGAAGATGCCCTTAGCCGGCAGCAGCTCATCCGGCAGCGGGCCCATCGCGCGCACGCAAAAAGCTTCCGGCGACGCTGGAGCAGCCCCTGCAATTCCCGGCACCGATTCCGGCGGCGATTCCAGCCTTCGCCGTCTTGTCTCTCTTTCCGCGAATCCCGCGCCGCCGTCTCCCAGCATCGAGATTCCAAAAGGCAATCTCAGCGCGCGCCTCTCCGCATCTCCTGGCGGCACGAAAGCCGGCGTTCCCGGCGGCGCGCCGAATGGCACTCCAAATGGTCAGGGAAATAATGCCGGCGGTCTGAACGCCACAGGCGGCACAGGCACACCAGCAGGAGGAACAGGTTCCGGAGGCGGCACGGGAGGCAACGGAAAAGCCGGCCCGCCGGGAATTTCGATCACTTCGACTCAGCCCGGCGCAACCTCGCCCATGGGCGGCAACGGGGCAGGCGGCAACGCCAGTCTGCGTCCAAATCTCTCACTGCAACCAAAGCCCGTCGCCGATCCGCCGGTAAATCCGATGAAGCGCAAGCCGGCATTCGGCCCCGGCGATTTCGAGAACGGCATCGCCCCCGAAAAAATTCTCGGCGACAAGCGCATCCACACGCTCTACATCAATCTTCCGAATCTGACGAGCGCCAGCGGAAGCTGGGTCCTGAACTTCGCCGAACTGCAAGAACGCCACTTCGCCAGCGCCCCGGACAATGTCTCCGCGCCGCTGGCGGTTCGCAAAGTAGATCCGAAATATCCAACGTCGCTGGTCACAGCCAGAGTAGAAGGCGAAGTAGTTCTCTACGCCATCATTCGCGCCGACGGCTCAGTAGACAGCATCCAAGTCCTCAAAAGCCTGGATCCCGAACTAGACCGCAACGCCATCGAAGCCTTCTCCCGCTGGAGATTCACGCCAGCCACCCGCGACGGCAGCCCAATCGACTTAGAAGCAGTAGTCCACATCCCCTTCCGCATTCCGCCCGATTTCTAATCAACGCCGACCGATTTATATTTTTGCTGCCGCTACGCGCATGGCAATTCAAACGCCACTGCCACGCTCGGCTCTGAAATCTGAAATTTCAAATTTGAAATCTCTTGCCGTTCTCCTTTTCCCGTCCTCTACACCGACAAAACCGAAATCACTCGCGCGATATCCCTCTCGGTGCTGTAAATGTAAGGCGAGACGCGCAGCGCCCCTTCGCGCAACCCCACGTAAATCTTCTCCGCCTTCAATTTCTCATAAAGCCCCGCAGTCTTCGCCGAATCCCGCGAAGCCACGCAAACAAACTGCGCGCGCCTCTCCTCCTCAGCCGGCGAAGCCAAAATGCACCGGTCATGCGGCAATCGGTCCACCAGCATGCGAATCAATTCCACATTGTGCGCATACAGCTTTTCCGTCCCGATGCCCACCAGCAATTGCAAAGCCGCATCCCACGCCGCCAAATTCGTGAAGTTTGCCGTTTCCGCGGTATCCCAACGCCGCGCTCCAGCCCGCGCCCGCAATCCATCCAGCGGCAATCCATGAAATTTATGCGCGCCCTCCAGCGCCATCCAATACACAGGTCCCAGCGGCAACCGGTCGCTCCATTCGCGCTTCGCCCAGAAAAATCCCGTTCCATAAGAGCCCAGCATCCACTTGTAACCCGACGACACCAGAAAATCGCATCCGAGCGCCGCAACATCCATCGGAATCGCCCCTGCGCACTGACTCGCATCGAGCAAAAATGCTGCACCCGACGCGCGGCACGCAGCCGCTACGCGCGGCGCATCGAGCCGCGCGCCATTGTCGAAGCGCACCAAGCTCGCCGAAACCAGCCGCGTCCGCGGCGTCAGATTCGCGATGTAATCGTCCGCGGTAATGAACCGCCCGGCCGGCTCGATGATTTTCACCTTCAATTTTCCTGCTTGCTCATACGGCAACCAAGTTGCGAAGTGCGCCGGAAATTCGCCCTTCGCCACAATTACCTCGTCGCCCGGCTTCCACTCGATCCCCGCAGCGACAGCCGAAAATCCCGCACTCGCGCCGGTGGTAATCGCAATATCGTCCGCCGCCGCGCCAATAAGTTTGGCGATCGAAGCCCGCACGCGGTCCGGTAACTCGAAATAAATCTCCTCCGTCAAGCGGTACGGAAACTTCTTCATCTCCAGCGCCTGTTTCGCAGCATTCACCGCCGCAAGCGGCAAAGGCCCCTGCGTAGCGGTATCCAGATAAATCACATCGTCAAACTCAGCAAATTCCTTGCGGTAATCCATGGCAACAGCTCCGTTCAGCGCGGTAGGTGTCATGCACACAAGTCTAGGATTTTGATTTTCCGATTTCACGAAAAAACAAATCGCGAAGCAGCACGGAGCAAGGCCAATTTGATCGGGGTAAGTAGCGCCGGCGTCCCCGCCGGCATCTCACGATGACGAATTTCGCATTGGGCAGCACTGACGAGCGGATCACCCAACCCAACTAACCGCCCATCATTTAACGCAGCGCGCCGCGCAGCATTGTCGGCTTAGCCGACGTGGGTGCTCGTAAGATGCCGGCGGGGACGCCGGCGCTACTTAAAAATGCGTACGCAAATCGCGGAAGCTGGTAAGTATCAACAGCCTTCCGCTGCCGCTCTCCAACTCCGAATGTTCCAATTCCCAGGTCGCATGATGCGGAATAAACACCGCGTTCATCCCCGCGCTCAGCGCCGGATTAATATCGCTGCGCGGACTATTCCCCACCATCCAGGCGTTTGACTTCACCACTTTGAACTGATGAATCATGCGCTCGTAAGTCTTCGAATCCTTCTCCGTAACAATCTCAATCGCCTCAAAATGCGTCTGCAATCCCGAGCGCTCCACTTTCGCCGCCTGCTCCGCCGCCTCGCCCTTGGTCAACAAAATCAACCGGTGATGCCCCGCCAGATAAGCCAGCGTCTCCGGAACGCCATCCAAAATATGCGGCGGCGTATTCTCCATCTCGCTCACCAGCTCCTGAATCCACTGCACCATGTCGCGCTTCGCCGCATTTCCCGCCAGCTTCATGTAAGTGTCTTCGAGCGACCTCCGGAAACTGCGCACGCCGTATCCGTGCTGCCGTATATTCCGCCGCTCCGTCTCATTCAAAATGTGCCGCGCGTATTCGCGCGTATAACCAAGCGGCTCCATCCGCGAAATAAATTCCTCGATCGACTGCTCAAAGAAAATATTGTTCTCCCAAAGCGTATCGTCCGCATCAATCAAAAGCGTCTGCCGCGCCATCGCTCCAATTCCCCCCAATCCAACTCAACGAGCCACCGGCTTGTAATCTCGCCGTCGTAGGGGCGGGGCATGCTCCGCCCTCCGACGATCTCTACGTCAAATCAAAGCCCGGAAAAACCCGCGGACTCCCCGCGCGCGACATCTCCGCGTCAACCGGCTCTCTTCGTCCCCGCCGCCAACTCTACGCACTCCGCCGCAATATCAAACGCCGCCCTCGGCCGCCCGATCCTCTTCGCCGCCTCGCGCATCGCCCCCAACCGCGAAGGATCATCCAACAATTTCCCAATCTTCCATGCCGCCGTTGTCAATTCATGACACCGGATCGCCGCCCCACACTCAATCAAATGTTCCGCATTCCGATCTTCCTGCGGTCCAGGAAGAACTCCCACAATCGCCATCGGCAACCCAGAAGCCATAGCCTCAGAAACCGTCAACCCACCAGCTTTCCCAACCAACAAATCCGAAGCGGCCATCCACTGATCCATCTCCTGCGTGTAGCCCACGACGCGCAATCGCGCCCGGTGCCCGCGATCCGCCCCCCACGCAGCCGCCAATTTCTCCATCCTCTGCCGGATCTGCACCGCCTTCCCCGTGATCGCCACGATCTGGCAAGGCCGGTCCAGCTCCAGCAAACTCTTCACCATTTTTTCCACCGGCGCCAAAGCATGCCCGCCCGCCGCCACCAAAATCGTAATCGCGCAAGGATCAAGCCCCATCTTCACGCGAATCGCCCGCGCATCCTTGGCCTCCGCGAACGCCGAATCAATGGGAATCCCCGTCACGCTCACCGATTCCCGCGGCTGCCCGAGTTGCACCAAATATTCCGCCGCCTCTTCCCGCGCCACAAAATACCGGTCCACTCCGCGGCAAATCCACATGGCATGCACATCGAAATCCGTCACCACCACGGCATGCCGCGCCGCCAGCTTCCCTTTCAGTTTCAACCAGCCCGCAATCTCCGCCGGAAGAAAATGCGTCGTCACGCAAATATCCGGCTGCACGCGCTTCAATAGCCGCACCATCGGCCGAGTATTTAGTCGGTCAAACGCCAAACGCCGCCGCTCGTGCCGCCACGGTTGGTCAATATGCTGGAAAAACCAGCCGAGCACGCCGGGCGCGCGCCGCACCATCGCAATGTAAGCATCATCGTAAATTTTCTGGAACGATTTGCTGGTGTAGTCGAGCGCGTTGATGTGCTCGACGTCGCAGTCCCCGCGCGCGGCAAACGCTTTCTCTAGCGCCTTACCCGCGCGCACGTGCCCTTCGCCCGACGAGGCCGACAGAATCAGTACGCGGCGCTTCACAGCGCAACAACGCGCATCGCCGGCCCGAGCGATCGCACCCGCGTCATCTCTCAGGAAGCCTTTCGCGCGCCCTTCGACAATTTCTCGAGTATCTCGCGCGCCAATTGCTGCAGTTCGCCAAACCGCGCCAGATAATCCTGAAACTCGCGATTCAAATCGAGCGCCGTGGCGGGCTCGAGCCGTGTCCGCAAAATCATGTCGCGCAAATGCACGGGATGCGGCAGCGCCGCATCTTCCCGCAATTCGTCCAGCGCCGTGCCCGGATCGTAGTGATACATGGCGACGCCTCTCCTCCAGCAGAAACTCCGGTCATTCTACTCCGATTGCGGGGAAACTTCAGGCGGGAGAAGGAAGAAACTCGTAGCGTTCAATGCGCGCGGCCACGCCGCTCTTCCCATCGTGCGGCTCAACGCGCAACACGCGCGCATAACATCGGATATGCACGTCTCCGGCAAGCGTAATCTGCTGCGGCAAAGTCAGCACAAACTCAATCTTGCTGCCCTTCTCCACCAATGCGCTGACCATGAAGTACAGTCCGCGGAAGCTGATATCCCGCGTTTCTCCCGGCTGTTCCGGCACACCATTCCCGGGGGCGAAACGTACCTGCAACGGGAGCGACATCGTGAATCGGCGGGCGGCGCGGCGTTCTACGTCGTGGCCCATAGTCCTCCCAAGCGGGGCAATTTCCGCGAAGCTAACACCAAGCCGCTCAAAGCGCAACCGAATTTGCCCCTGCGCATCTCATGAGCGGGACGCTTCCTCCGCGCTCTCTGCGTCTCTGCGGTGCGTCTTGACACCGCGCGCGTTTCAGCAACAATAATCCCCCTCGGAGGATTCTCGCATGCATCGGAAAAATGTAGCCATCGCGATCGCTCTGGTGGCGATCTTCTTCGCCGTAATCTCGATGCACGGAGTCTTCGGCGCGGTTTCATTTCTCTCTTCGCGGCCGCAACCGTCCGCCTCTGACTCTGTTCTGCGCGGCCGCGATGCCTTCGGCGATGCCACCATCGATCGGCCGGGCCTGCGCCGCGTAATTACGGCCGCCGATTTGCCCGCGCCGTATGCCACATCCTCGGCTGATAATGGCGCTCACGTAGTCCCGCGTCCCAATGACGCCTGGCCGCAAGCCCCCGCCGGCTTTCAAGTCCAGCAATACGCCACCGGACTAAATCAGCCGCGCAAAATAATCACCGCGCCCAATGGCGATCTATTCATCGCCGAAAGCAACGCCGGCAAGGTTTCCGTCTACCGCGGCGTGAAGCCCGACGGCACCTTCGCGCAACAGGAAGTCTTCGCCTCAGGCTTGAGCCGCCCATTCGGCCTAGCCTTCTACCCGAGCGGTGCCGATCCAAAATTCCTCTACGTCGGCAACACCGCGTCGGTCGTCCGCTTCGCGTATCAAAACGGCGATCTCAAAGCGCGCGCCAAACCCGAAACCATCGTCCCCAACCTTCCCAGCGGCAGCATTGTCACAGGCCCGGGCCACTGGACGCGCGACGTCGTCTTCTCCAAAGACAATTCCAAAATGCTCGTCGCCGTCGGCTCGCACTCCAACGTCAGCGATAATGCGCAGGAAAAGCGCCGCGCCGACATTCTCGAATTCAATCCCGATGGCAGCTACGAAAAAATCTATGCTTCCGGCATCCGCAATCCCGTCGGCCTGGCCATCGATCCGCGCACCGGCGACCTGTGGACCTCCGTAAACGAGCGCGACGAAATCGGCGACGATCTTCCTCCCGACTACATCACCAAAGTCGCTCCCGGCGGCTTCTATGGCTGGCCGTGGTTTTACATCGGCCCGAACGAAGACCCGCGCCACATGGGCGAGCGCCCCGATCTAAAATCCAAAGTCCTAATTCCGGACGTTCTCATCCAAGCCCACTCCGCTTCGCTCTGCCTCACCTTCTACACCGCGACGCAATTCCCGCCCGAATATCGCGGCAACATCTTCGCCGCCGAACACGGTTCCTGGAATCGCGCCAAGCGCACCGGATACAAAGTGATTTTCGTTCCCGCTTCAAACGGCAAAGCCACCGGCGAATACGACGATTTCCTGACCGGCTTCGTAACAAAGGATGGCCAAGTCTGGGGCCGCCCAGTAGGCGTAACAGTAGGCAGCGATGGTTCTCTCTACGTAACGGATGACGGCAGCAATTCCGTCTGGCGAATCACATACAAATAATGTTCCGCCCTCTCGTCTTCCTCCGCGCCCTCAGCGTCTCTGCGGTAATCCCCTGCTCTTACTCCTAAGCTACGCTCAGCAATAACTCATTTTGACGCTCCGCCGCAGCCCCGCTAACATTCCCCCCGCCGAATGGTTTCCACAACCGAATCTCGCCGTCACCCGCGCGCGCGAGTACGTCTCCCCGTACGAATCCGCTGGCGCGGCCCGCTGGGCCTGCAAACCGAAATCGCGCAAACACTCGATCTCTCCCGCAACGGCATTCTCGTCCCGTACTCCGAAACCTGGTCCGAGCACACGCGTTTCTGGGTGACGCTTCCGTACGACGCGAACGACACCACCGGCCTGCAGCCCGAAATGCCTGCCCGTCTCGTCCGCATCGGCAGGGGAAGATTGAACTCGCGCGTCGCCGCGCTGCATCTTCAACTCCCGCATCCCGGCATCCGCTCGAAATTCGATGAGCGCCGCTCCAGCCCGCGCCTTCCCTTCGCGCTGCCCATCACCATCCGCCGCGACGGCGCTTACTGGCCCGAATCGACAATGACCATCGATCTCTCCTACGTCGGCGTGCGCTTCGAAGCCACGCACTTCTACGCCTACGATGATTTCGTGTACGTTCACATTCCTTCAGGCTCGTGGGCCGAGCGCGGCGAAATTCCCGGCCGCGTCCTGCGCGTAGATCCCATCGGCCGCGACGTTGCCAACGCCGCCATCGCGCTGAATATTCCCGCGCAACCCGAAGACTCATCGCCTCTGAAAGGCGTAGCGGTGGTCTGGCGCGCCGCAGCCGAATAGTAGGGGGGCGGGTTTACACGCCCCGGTTTGGCACTGGGTTTTGATGTACGCCCGAACACGATTCAACC
Organism: Candidatus Acidiferrales bacterium; assembly: GCA_036833535.1. Lineage (GTDB taxonomy): Bacteria > Acidobacteriota > Terriglobia > Acidiferrales > UBA7541 > Palsa-147. Next base: position 24,594 of record DAITPO010000043.1, read on the forward strand.
ACTGGCGCCACGATCGCGACTTTTTCCGAGCGTAACAACTTCTATTCGTAGGGGCGTCCGCCTAGGCGGACTGCGCCCTCTGCGCTACTCTAAACTCCTCGTTCATCTCACCATGGCCGACGTCTTCCATCGCCGAATCTTCCTCGAAGGTCCCGCCGGCCAGCTCGAAGCGTTGCTCTGGACCACCGCCACGCAAAATCCTGCGCGCGTTGCCGTTGTCTGCCATCCGCATCCTCTCTTCGGCGGCACGCTGCACAACAAAGTCGTCTTCCAAACCGCGAAGACACTGCACTCGCGCGGCTATCCGGTGCTCCGCTTCAATTTCCGCGGCGCAGGCCAAAGCGCCGGCACCCACGACAAAGGCCGCGGCGAAGCCGATGACGTCCGCATCGCAATCGATTACCTGGCGCAGGAATTCCCCGCTACCGCAATCATCGTCGCGGGATTCAGTTTTGGTGCGTGGGTGGGACTGAAGGTAGGTTGCCAGGACGCTCGAGTCCAAGAAGTAATCGGCCTCGGCATTCCGGTAAATGATTCCGATCTGAACTATCTGAAGGCGTGCACCAAACCCAAACTAATCATCCAAGGTGCCAAAGATCAATTCGGCGCAAAAGCCCGCGTCGAATCTCTCTTCGACGAAATGCCCAATCCGAAGCAACTAATGTTCATCCCAGAAGCCGATCACTTCTTCACCGGCAAGTTGGACCAGGTCTCAGCAGCAATCTCCACGTGGCTCGACGAATTTAAAACGTTGTCGATCTAACCGCGATCGCGCATATTGTTCTTCGTAGGGGCGGGGCTTGCTCCGCCCGCCGTCGTAACACTCACGCACGCAATCCCCACGACCGGAACCTCGCCCAACCCGCTCACCCCTTCTGCTCAAACACCTTCAAATACTGCTCTCGCGGCGCCGGCTCTACTCCCACAATCTCCAAATTCGCGCGCACGTGCTCGACCTTGCTCATTCCCGTCAACGCCGTGGTAATTCCCGGCGTGGATCGCGCAAATTGCAGCGCGCGCAACAAATTGCTCTTCAATCCCAGCGCCGCCTCCACTCCCGACGGCATCTTCTTGATCAAGTGCCCCTGCAAAAGCGCGGCGCTCGAAATCACGGTGATTCCGAGCGACCTCGCCGCCTGCACCAGCGCGCCTGCTTTGCCGTTCACCGTCTGGTTCGGAAGCGTCAAGGCCTGCGGCATGGCGAGATTGAAGGGCAACTGCACGAAGCGGAAATGATGCGCCGCGCCGGCCACATCGCGCGCCACCGCCACCATCTCCTCAAGCGAAAGATAATCCTTGGCGCGCTTCTCCTGCCGGAAAGCATTCCACGTCGCGAGGCCATACGCGCCGATCCGTCCGCTGCGCGCCGCATCTTCGAGGAATTCAAACGCCGAGCGCAGCCGCTTCACGAAATCAGGGCGCGGAACATCATCGAGCTGTGTCTCGGGATTGTGCAGATAGAACGCATCCACGCTCGCTACGCCGAGATTCCGCAGGCTGCGCTGGAGCTGATCTTCGAGATACCGCGGGGCCATGCAATGGCAGCCCGCGGCGATCTCTTCGGCGCGGAATATTTCCTTCACCAGATACTCGCGCGAAAAATATTCGTTGGGATCGTCCGGCATTTCGCCGTCGGGCGTCAGGAAGCCAGCCTTGGTGCACAGCACCAATTCCTCGCGCTGGAATCCCTTGGCGAAAAGCTGCTTCAGCGCCGCGCCGATCGATCGTTCGCTGCGCTGGAAGCGATAATTGATCGCCGTATCGATGACGTTCGCGCCGCCCTCGACCGCCGCTACTACCGCCGCCGTGTAAGCGGCATCCGTCGCGGCATCTGCTTCGCCAAGATATGTCCCGATTCCCAGCGAGGAAAGAATTAGCCCGGTGGCATATTGCTCGCGGAAATGGCCCGCGGCGGCACGTCCGGCAAAGCGCGCGGCGTAGCGTCGCGTACCTTCCGACGACGCCTTCAACGGCCGCGTGCTGGGGGATCCCGCTGGGGTGGACATCCGGCCTCGATTCGCTGGAATTTGAAGTTCGCGCAGTATATCAGACAGAAGGTACTATATCGGCTAGTCCCAGAAAATCCCTGATCGCTTTCGGAAATTAGCGTCCGCCTCCCGGCTCCCGTTGTTGAAATTGAATCAACGCTGTGGCTGTGTCGTCGCAGGCCTTTGCCGCTTTGTCGCCGCCTTGGTTGGTCATCACCAGCACGGCAAAATCCTTGAGCGGGGCCATCCAGACCAGGGCGTAGTTCTGCGTGTTGCTGCCCGCGTGGGTCAATGCTTTTCCGCCGGCCCACGTGCGATCCACCACGAGCCAACCGAAGGCGTAGTCTCCATACGGCGGAGTGTGCAGCTTCTTGAACGTTCCGGGTTCCAGGATTCCGCCGTGCCCTTCATCGCCCCTCAGGTGCGCCTGCACGAATCTGGCCCAGTCGATCACCGAGCAGTGCACCGTTCCGGCCGGCGCGATTACCGCGGGATTGTCGGCGAGCGGGCCAGGCTCGACGGACCGATGCACACCGAGCGTCAAGACGTGCTGCAACGGCTCATCGAGATTCCCCGGCGTTCCCATCGCGCCGAATCCGCAGCTCGTCATTCCCAACGAATCGAAAAGCCATTCGCGCATCAGGTCTTCCCAGGGCTTGTCCGCGGCCTTTTCGGCGATCACTCCCGCTATCGCATAGCTGCGATTCGAATAGAGGTATTTTGTCCCCGGCGCAACCTCCGGTGGCTCCTTGAGAATCATCTGTGCGTAGGCCCAGCGCTGCTCGCGGGGCGAGCCGGTGAGGTGCCGCATGTCGTCAATCGTCGAGCCTTGCGGCCAGCTCTCCGCGGTGAATCCGGCGCGGTGGCTCAATAACTGCTCGAGCGTCACCTGGCGATACGCGGGATTCATTTTCGAGGCGAGTTCCGGGAGCGCCGCGGCGAGGGTCGTCTTCCAATCCAGCCTTCTCGTCTCGACCATCATGGCAATGATCGTCGCGGTCATCGCTTTCGTGTCTGAGCCGAG
>DAITPO010000044.1:0-27035 GCA_036833535.1 Candidatus Acidiferrales bacterium
GCGTTTACCAGGCATCTGGAGTGACTTTCGAGTTGCCCGCAATCCATCCAGAGCCGCTGTCAATCGCGTAGATCACTTCCTAGAAGCCGACATCACAGGACTAATCCCGCCGTGGAAGCCGGATAACTTCCGGTTAGCCGACGATGCGCCCGGGGACCGTCGGACGCTCGGTGTACACTGGAGCTCATGAAAATCTCTGCTAGGCTCGCGAATCAGAAGGACAAGCACGTAGTGACTCTGGAGACGAATGGGCGCCAGCATTCGTTGGTCATTTCGCCGAAGTCGGAAGGATTTGGCTCAAGCACAAACGGAGGCGAATTGCTGTTCCTGGCGCTGGCTACATGCTTTTGCAACGACCTGTATCGCGAGGCAGCCAAACGCGGCATCGAGATCGAGGGGCTGCAGGTAAAGGTGGCCGGCGAATTCGGAGGGGAAGGAGAGCCTGCCCGCAACGTTACGTATTGGGCCTCGGTTGAGGCCAAGGCTTCAGAAGAGGAGGTACTCGATCTGATGCGCTTCACTGATACGGTCGCCGAAATCCAGAACACACTCCGGTGCTCGTCACCTATCTCGTTGGCGGAATGCAGGGCCCGCGACACTCGATAAGGTGCCGGGAGGTTGTGGGGCCCGTCTGAAGGGCATCCCGGAAGTAATCGGTTCGTCGGTCGGATTAATATCGATAAACGCGCTTGCGGTCACTGATTGACTTTCACTTGCGGGTTAGTCGCATTATCGGACAAGTGCGTTCCAGGCTTCCGATTGGGCGCGCCACTTCTAGATTTCTAATCGCCTGCGCGCGACACAAACCCATGGCAGCACAGAGAATCAATCCGCTCGAGATAGCGCCGTTCTTGGATTGGAAGCTTTGTTTCACCGGGCCCGTCTTCTCTAACCTGTTCAGTGTGAGATTTTCTATTTGGGTTTCGAGGCAAAATATCCGTTGCGCGCCTGCACGTTCAGCGATTTGCGAATGGCCAGCTTAACTTTAAGTTTGTGAAATTTTCCATCGAGATTCGCAGGATCGGGTGAAAACGCGACGACATAGCTGTACTCGGGCGCGCCTTCCAGTCGCCTGAATCCTTCGCGCAAGTCGTTGTTATTTTGGAATGGCGAGCCACCGCTGCCGTACGACAATTGGCTCAAGATCGTGTCGACCTTTTCCGTTGCAACGGTGGGCGCATCCGGGAAAGGCGCTTCCAGCCCGGCTGGATCCAAAAAATTCACGGTGACGTTTCCCTGAATGGCGAGGTCTTCGATTTCGGATTCTGCGTCAAAACGCTGCGTGAAGATCCCGTCCGAAACGACAACGATCGTTCGCCGGCCCGGCGCTTTCGACATTCCCTGGACCAGACCTTTCAGAATGCGAAGAGCGCGCTCTGCGAGAGCTCGTCCGGCCGCGTCTAGTTCAGCGGCCACCGTCTGGGCAAACTGGCGCGCGGCTCTCGCCGCTTTTGGATTACCGGCGAACTGGCAATCCAGCGCATCGGCGGTCGCATCATCCAAAGCGTTCTCATCGCGCTTCTGAATCAAATCTGCTTGAAAGAAGTCCAATTTCGGACAAGTCGGCATGCTGTACCCAAGCGGCTTTATGCTTGCGAGTAGTTGCTGCAATTTGTCGCGCTCCCGAGTGAAATCGATGCCGTGCTGGCCCGAGGTGGTGAAGATGGCGTCACGTTCAGCGGGGGCCAACTCGGCTAAGTGCCGAATCGCGGCATCTCGCGCGGAGTTCAAGTCGCTCAGGGATAGATGAAGATCATCGAAAAGGTACAGGGTGTAAATTCGCTCTTCATTCGGGGCCGGTAGTGTTTGCCCGGAAGGAAGCTGCTGCGAATCGCTGCCGCCGTGATGGTCGGCGAAGAATTGGGTGATTTTTTGCGGCGCGCCTCCATCGAAAACTTGAAAATCTTCCTGCGTGAGCCCGCCGATAGTTTGGCCTTTGGAGTCACGCACTACCACTCGGATTGGAACGAGGCTGGCGCCGATTTTTATTGTGGCTGACGATTGGCCCTGGGCCTGTTGCGGCGCGCCAGTTGCCTGAACAGCCGGCTGCGCTGCAGCACGATTGGGAGGCGCTCGATGCGGGCCGGCCAGTGGCGCTGTGACAAGGCCCACTGCCGCCAGCGCAAGGACTAACCGAAGGGGCTTCCGCATTCTCGCTCTCCGATAGGATTAGCATCTTATCGTACGCGGAAACGTTGCTGAGTAATTTATCCGATAGTTAAAGCCCGCTTACTCGCTGCGCAGGGAAATCATGGGATCGATACGCGCGGCGCGACGGGCGGGGATGTAGCTGGTGAGGAGCGCGATGGACGTCAGGAGCAGAGGGATTGTCGCGAATGTTAGAGCGTCAGTGGTCCTCACATTGAACAATAGGCTCTGCATCAATCGCGTCAGAGCAAATGCGCCGGCCAAGCCGATGGCTACGCCGGCTAGCGCCAGGGCCATGCCTTGACGCACTACTAGCGCGAGGATGTTGCGCTGCGACGCGCCCAGCGCGATGCGGATTCCCAACTCGCGCGTGCCCTGATTTACGAGGTACGCCATCACGCCGTAGACGCCGATCGTGGCGAGCGCGAGTGCCAGGCCGGCAAAGCCGGTTAGCAGCACCATCGAGAATTTGCGCCGGGCGAGCGATTCTTCTAGACGCTGCTGCATGGTTCGCACGTTGTACATGGGCAGATCGGAATCGAGTTCGCGAAGTTCTTTTTTCACGCCCGAGGTTAGCCCGGAAGGATCGGTGCGGCTGCGCACTACGACATTCATGGCGCGCGACGGGTATTGCGTTTGCGGCAGATAGAAGGCGATGCGCGAATCGGAATCGAGCGTGTACTGCTTGATGCGCCCCACGACGCCGACGATGGTGATCCATTTGCCGTCGGCGTCGAGCCCGCCGAAGGCGATGCGCTTGCCGAGCGGATCTTCGTGCGGCCAATATTCCTGCGCCATGTACTCGTCGATGATCGCCGCGCGAGGATTCTCTGGCGTGTCCTGATCGTTGAAAAATCGTCCGCTGCGCAGCGGAATTTCCATGGCCTCGAAATAATGCCCGCCTACGATGCGCTGGTCGGCATTGATGAATTGCTCGCCGGGCGGCGGTGTGCGGCCCTCGATGACGATTGGGCCCCACGCGTACATTTCGCTCAGCGGAAGCGAGGTGATCGCGCCCGCCGCGGTCACTCCGGGCAGCGATTCGAGACGCCCCCAGAGTTGGTGATACGTCGCGAGGATTGCCTGCGCGTCCTTGTATTTCGGGCCGCTCATGGTGAGTTCGGTCGTCAGCACATTATCGGGATTGAATCCCGGCGAAACTTGCAGCAGCCGCGCGAAGCTGCGGATCAGCAGGCCCGCGCCGATCAGCAGCACCACGGAGAGCGCCATCTCCGAGATCACCAGCATCCGGCGCAGGTTGTTGCCGCGTCCCCAGACGCTACCAGCGCCGGCGGAGCCGCGGCCCGCGTCTTTCAGCGTGCCGTGAAGATCGATTTGCGTGGCGCGCCATGCGGGAGCGAGGCCAAACAGAATTCCCGAGAATACGCACAGTCCGACGGTGAACAGCAGCGCTTCACCATCCACGTCAATCGAGGCGAGTCGCGGGACGCTTTTCGGCCCGAGTACGTGGACGAAATGCACGCATACGAACGAAAACAGGATGCCGAGTGCTCCGCCGCCGAGCGCGAGCAGCACGCTTTCGGTGAACAATTGCCGCACGATGCGGCCACGGCCCGCGCCGAGCGCCGCGCGCACGGCGATTTCCTTCTGCCTCGCGACGGCGCGCGAAAGCTGCAGATTGGCCACGTTGGCGCAGGCAATCAGCAGCACGAATCCCACTGCGCCGAGCAGCACGATCAGCGAGTAGCGCGCATCGCCAACCACCTGTTCGAGAAGCGGCACGACGCCAAACGTCAGGCCACCATTTGGAGGGTACACATCGGGATAATCGTGTCGGAGGCGCGCGGTGATCGTATCCATCTCGGTTTGCGCGGCACGCACGGACACGCCCGGCTTGAGCTTGCCGATGATGTTGTAGTCTTCGTGGCTGCGAATGCGCGCTGCATCGGGGGCAAGCGGCAGAGGCAGCAGAATGTCGGCCTGTTCGGCGCCGTCGAGTGTGGGCAGCACTTCGCGCGGCAATGAAAACGATTTCGGCAGCACGCCGACGACTTCGCGCGACACGCCGTTCACCTGTACCGATTTGCCGATGATTTGCGGATCGCTGCCGTAGCGCCGCGCCCACATTCCATAGCTCAGAACTACAGTCGGCGTGGCGCCCTTCACATCCTCTTCGGCAACGAAGAGCCGGCCCATGGCCGCCTTCTCGCCGAGCAGCGGCAACAGATTCGACGAAACATGAATTGCCCCGACGCGCTCCGGATCGCCGTTGCCGGTAAGATTTTCATTCCCGCCGATGGCGATGGCCACCTCTTCCAGCCCGTGATGGCCGGTCTTAATGTCGAAATACTGGGCTGTCGAAAACCAATCCTGCGTGATATTCAATCCCGGCGAGCGATTCCACAGAATCACCAGGCGGTCCGCGTCCTTGTAAGGCAGCGGACGGATCAACAGTGCATTTGCAATGCTAAAGAGGGAAGTGCACGCGCCAATCCCAATGGCAAGCGAAAGCGCGACGACGGCAATGAAACCAGGGCTCTTCCTGAATGTGCGGAGTGCGAAGCGGAGGTCGCTGAGCAGCGTATTCATGGAAAGTTCGCCGGAATCCTAGCACGCGCTATGAATTAATGCAGGGGCGTCGCGAGATTCCCCGGCAAATAGGCTATTAGACGCGGCCGAATTAAAGATGTCGCGTGCGGATCGACGCTATCAATGGGGAAATGAATTGCGCGAACCTTCTACTTGGAGTTGTATTTCCGCCATTCGGCGGCTTTTTGCTGGGCCTCATCCTCGAGCGCGATGAAATGGTTGACCGCCTTTTCCGCGGGTTCCCATTCCTGGATCAATCGAGTCCGTTGTTCCTGGAGTTGCGCGATATCGCGCGGGCTGTACTGCGACTGGGCGAGCAGGGCCGCGTCCTGGCTGCGCACTGTCCGCAATTTTTGCGCGAAGTCGTCAATCGCTTTCCAGATATCCGTCCAGGTATCGAACGCTTTGCGGTTCCACTCGTCCCGGCCGCGAAAAGGCACGTCATCGTCCCGCAGATACAACTTCGCAATGGATTCAATGGACTGGACGCGATTGTGGGCCGCTTGAGCATCGGCATACTGCTGCAGAGATGCCAACTGCTGCGCCGTCATCAGGTCCTTTGGCAGATAGTAGGCCGCCATATTGTTTGCGTGAATGCTTCCCGCAGGCAGATCGTCGCTGGCAGGAGAGCCAAAATCGTCGTCGGTATAAACATGCTTCGCGTGCTTCTTCTCCGGCGGGGGCGCGGCCGATTGCAAAGCGCCGGGCGGCGTCACCGCCCCGGACGCTGCGGCAGCATTTGGCGGCGGGTTTGGAGAATTAGTGCTTTGGGCGCGAATTGTCGGCACTGCGCAAAACGCGGCGAGCAGGCCAAAGCCCGCAACGGTTCTGAAACTCATACGTTTCTCCTGAGGCTCGCCCGAGACCGGACGAACAGCGCTACTGTTACCCTACTGCTGACCACGACTTCCCTGATGAAAATTGTCCGCGGAGGTTTCGAATGCGAAAACTGCCTCGATTCCGCCGCAAAAGTTACTGAAAGGACATGCTCCCCAGCTCAATTCGCATGATCAGACTCAGTGGTGACCTTAGAATTGATGCATGAAGCAGGCGCCGATCGTCTTGGGAATCGTCCTGGCAGGGCTGTGTTCGATCACCGCGTGCGCGGGCGGTTCGCCCGCGAATGTCAGCGCGCCATCGCCCACGAAGAAATGGGACTTCACAGTGGCGCATCTCTCCGCAGCTCCGCGCGACGGATACTATGCCGATCAAATTCCCGCTATCGGCGATGACGGCACCATTTACGCCGGCGGCAGCCTGGGACTCTTCGCCATCCGTCCCGACGGCACGGAAAAGTGGCACCACGATTCGCCCGGCCAGTCGGCGAACTCGCCGGTGCACTTTGTATTGATCGATGACATCGGGAACATCTGGTTCGATGTGACCAGCAGCGATTCCGGAGGCGCCGCCCGCGTCGGGCCCGATGGCAAGGGCGGCGAGGTCGGATCGATCGCTCCAGTTACGCAACTCGGCTCCGCCTTCGATGGAACAGTCTTTATGGCCACGGCTGCTTCGGTGCTGCAACTCAGCACATCGCGCGACAATCCGGCCGTCATGTGGCGCGGCTATGCTACCGGCATGGCGTTCACTTCGGACGGCGGAATGGTGTTCACCAGGGGTGCTGATATATTGAGCTACGCGGACCGGGCGCACAGCGTGATGTGGAATCACAAGGTTTATGAAGGCGGTTGTGGCGCACCCGTCGTTGCCGCCGATGGAACGATTTATCTTCCGCGCACGAGCGGCATGGACGCGTACAATCACGACGGAAAGCGCCTCTGGGCGTTCGATTTATCGGATCGCGCGACTTCGCCGTCGATCGGCGACGACGGCACGCTCTATTTCGGCAGCGATGACGGCAAACTTTACGCTCTCTATTCCGACGGCCATCTCAAATGGAAATTTGCCTCCGGCAGCGCGATCCGCACTTCTCCTGCGGTGACGAGCAACGGCGAAGTGATTTTCGGCGGCGTCGATCACAATCTTTATGCGGTCGATTCACTCGGCAATCTGAAATGGAGATTCACTGCCGGAGGCCAGGTCTTCTCGCCCACCGTTGCCACTGACGGAACAATTTACTTCCAGAGCTCCGACGGCAAGCTCTACGCCATCCAAGATACGGCTGAAAACGGCGGCCTCTTAGGCCAATGGCCGAAGTATGGGGCAGGGGTGCGCAACACCGCTCGCGCTGCTCACTGATCATCTTGCGCGGCGCGCGCTCTGCGGCGGGAAGCTCTCAAACTGTGGCACAACCGGTCAAAGCCGTCATCGTCTTCGCCGGCGCGGGGCTTCTTTCGGCTTCCGTAACTCTCTGGAGCAGCAGCGCGTTTCCCCGTGATTTCGGCGCGCGCGATGCCACGTCTGCCAGCCTCGTAGTCTTGACGCTGCTTTTCGGGTTTCCGATTGCCATGAGGCTAGCGTTGAGCCTGACGAAAGCGCTGGGCTGGCTCGAGCCAACGGTGGACGCGAGCCGCTCAAAATTTGCGGACGTTCCCAGCTATCTCGCCATCCTGGCCGCGTTCGCGTCGTCGTTTGTAATCTGGCGGATTCTTCTCGCTCTTCCGTATCACGCGCCTCTTCGGCCATTCGATCGCGGCTATCTGGAGTTCTTGATTTATTTTGGGGGAATCGGCGCAGGCGCTGCGCTCATCACTCTCTCGCTGAAGAAAATTACAGGGCGATGGTCCGACGGGCTTTTGAACGCGTTCCTGTTTTCAGGGGCAGCGTGCGCGGCTGCGAACATCTTAACTCGCGCCGATCTCGGGAATCTCGCCGAAGCGCAAATCGAATGGTTCGTGGTGCTGGAGACCGCCTGGGGCGCAATCTACGGCGCGTGGATCGTCGGCACACGGAGCCGGTCGCAACGTGAAGCGGCACGCTCGCGAAGTTCTTAAGCGCGCTGGTGGGAACTGCGGTAGCGCCGTCTCAGCGCGCGAATTGGCCGCGGAAAATAAAGCTCCGCATTCGGGCCCTCCGCTTGCACCGCGGGAAGCCTCTCGGCGGAAAATCCATAACGCAAATCCGCATAGCAGTGATACCACGGCATCAGCGCATCAACGCCGAGCAGCGATTTTCGTCCGTCGCGCCAGTCATTCCACATCATCGCGCGCGCCCAGCGAAAATTGTGCAGCAGCTTCAGCGGGATGTTGTTATATCCGCCGTTGAAATAGTGCATGTAGAATTCCCAGCGCCACGAAGTGCGCAGCAGGCTCCGCACCGTATCTTGGCGCAAATGGTGCGCTACGGCTCGCGGCTCGAAGACCATCTTGTGTCCCGCCTGCAGCAAGCGGATGCAGAGGTCCACATCCTCGTAATTCGTGCGATATCTTTCGTCATATCCACCCGCCGCTAATACCGCGCTTTTGCGGTAGAGTGTGCCGAATCCGCCGAGCCGCTTCGGCGACGGCCACTCGATCTCGATCCGCGTCTTCCCAAGATCCTGCGACATGTAAGACGCCCGCCACGCGTTCGCGGCGCTCTCGCGATACTTTTCAAGAAGCCGCCCGCCCGAGCCCACAACTCGTGGATCATTGAAAGCTTCGAGCAAGCTCTCGAGCCAATGCTTCTCCGCGACAGCATCCGAATCCATCGCCGCCACCAGTTCGTGCTGCGCGTTCGCAAATGCAGTGTTTCGTCCGGCGGCGAGGCCTTTGTTCTTTTCGTGGCGAATGATTCGCACCGGATACTTCGCGGCGATCTCCAGCGTTCCATCCGTACAGCCGTCGTCGATGATGAGAAATTCGTCCGGCGGACGCGTCTGAGCCAGCATGGCCTCAATCGTCGGGCCGATATAGCGCTCCACGTTGTAGCAGGGGATGTACGCCGAGATTTTCATATTCGCCGGCAAGCGCAGAGTCGCGCGGCTTCGGCGCGATCTAAGGCGAGAATAGCTTTCGCCTCACTCATTTGCAACGCTTCGGCGCCAGCTAGGATTCCGCAAATAGCGCGTAATCGTGTTTCTGGTATTCTTGAGTGACGCCGAAAGAAATCCCGCAGGGAGAGAATTGATTGCGCTTCGCTCGAATCACGTCGAATAGCCAGACACTCGCCTTTAGCAAACGCGCCATCGTAGAGGACTTCCGGATTTGAGCTCCGGCCACATCCACAAAATCGAGAAATTCAAATCGCGCCTGCTGCGCACCGAGCGCGACCTCATCGTGTATCTGCCGCCCGGCTACGACCAGCAGCCTCATCGACGGTTTCCAGTGCTCTATCTTCAGGACGGCCAGAATCTCTTCGATGGCTCCACGTCGTTTATCCCCGGAAAATATTGGCGCGTCGGAGAAACCGCCGATCATCTCATCGGCACGGGCGCGATCCAGCCACTCATCATCGTGGGCATCTACAATTCCGGCAAGCGCCGCGTGCGAGAGTACACTCCGACGCGTTCCGGACGCCTCGGCGGCGGCAAAGCCGACCGATACATGCGGATGATCATCGAGGAATTGCGTCCGTTCATCGAGTCGCACTACCGCGTGCTTCTGGGAGCCTGGCACACGGGCTTCGGCGGCTCATCTCTCGGGGGCCTGCTCACTCTCTACGCCGGGCTCCGCTACCCGCATGTTTTCGGGCAGTTGGCCGCGCTCTCGGCATCCGTCTGGTGGGATCGCGGATGGGTGCTCCGATTCGCCGCGCACGCCGAAGTACATCCGCGGCCGCGCATCTGGCTGGACATCGGCACGCGCGAAGGGCCGCGTATCGTCCCGGGCGTCGAGCAATTCCGCGACGTGCTTTGCAGCAAAGGCTGGTCGCTCGGCCGCGACCTGCATTTCGAAATCATCGAAGGCGGCGAGCACAACGAAGAAGCCTGGGCCCACCGCGTCGGGCCATTCCTGCAATTCCTGTTCCCAGCGTCCGAGACCCCTGTATAATCCGCGCCAATCGCCGCCGGAAGTCATGCGACGCGCGATTCGCGGAATCTCGAATGTCAGACTCCAAGCCGCTCACCATCCTTTGCCTCACCTCCTATGAAAAGGGGCAGGAGTTCATGCGCGCGTGCAAGGAAGAGGGCTGCCGCGTGCTGCTAGTGACGGTAGAGAAATTTCGCGATGGGGATTGGCCGCGCGAGGCCATCGAGGAGATTTTCGTCACTCCCGCTGAAATTCCACTCCAGGATCTGACCTACGCGGTCAGTTACATCGCGCGGAGCCGCCCCATCGATCGCATCGTAGCCCTCGACGAATTCGACATGGAAAATGCCGCGGCTTTGCGCGAACACCTGCGTGTTCCCGGCATGGGCCTCACCACCATGCGCTACTTCCGCGACAAGCTGGCCATGCGCGGCCGCGCCAAGGAAGCCGGCATACCCGTTCCCGACTTCATTCACGTGCTCAATTACGATGCGCTGCGCGAGTTCATGGAGCGCGTGAAGCCGCCCTGGCTGCTGAAGCCGCGCTCGCAGGCCTCCGGCATCGGCATGAAAAAAATTGAAGAAGCGTCGCAGCTTTGGCCTTGGCTCGATCAGCTCGGCGACCAGCAATCGTTCTACTTGCTCGAGCAATTCGTTCCCGGCGACGTGTATCACGTGGACAGCATCGTCGCAGAACGCAAAGTCGTTTTCGCGGAAGCCCACGCCTACGGCAAGCCGCCGTTCGAGGTCGCGCATCACGGCGGAGTTTTCACCACGCGCACGCTTCCGCGCACGGGCGTTGAAGCCAAAAGCCTGCTGAAATTGAATCGCGAGCTGATCGAGGCGCTCGGACTAGTCCGCGGCGTCACCCACGCCGAGTTTCTCCGCGCTCACGATGGCGGTAAATTCTATTTCATCGAAATCGCCGCGCGCGTCGGCGGCGCCTACATCTCGGATGTCGTCGAGACTGCCACCGGCGTCAATCTCTGGCGCGAATGGGCGCGCATCGAAGTCGGCGGCGGCAAGCGGCCCTACGTATTGCCGAAAACCCGCCGCGAGTATTCCGGCGTGATCCTGTCTCTTGCCCGGCAGGAGTGGCCTGACACCTCGGCGTACACCGATCCCGAAATCGCCATGCGCGTGAAGAAATACCATCACGCCGGCTTCGTCCTGAAATCTCCCAAGGCCGATCGCGTCAAGGAACTCCTCGATTCCTACATGCTCCGTTTCAAAGACGATTTCATGGCCAGCCAACCAGTGCCCGACAAACCGACTACATAGCCCGCGGCTGCCGCGGCGCATTGACACCGCGTGAACGCGCACGTACAGTGCTTGGTTAGTTCCTCAGGCCGAACGTATTCAAGCCGCGCGGGCGCATACGTGGCAAGCCCAGGAGTGCCCATGTTTCGACAGGGGGTGGTGCGCATTATGTCCCCGCGCGAAGCTTTGCTTTTCTTCTCGCTTTTCACTTTTCCGTTAATTCTCGTTCCGGCTGCAGCCGCTCAAGCGCCGCCGAGCGGAACTAACCAGCAAACCGCGCCCGCTCCAGCAAAACCGCCCGATCAGACACCGCCAGCTGCTGGGCCGCAATCGGCGCCGGAGATGAGCACCCACGAGTCCTCGCCGCCGTTGCGCGTGCCGGTAAATTTGGTTCTGGTTCGAGTCGTCGTGCGCGATTCTCACGGCCAGCCAGTCGGAAATCTGAAGAAGGAAGATTTCCAAATCCTCGACGCCAAAAAGCCGGTCCCCATCACACACTTTTCCGCGGATACACCACAGTCGCTGGAAGCGCGCGTGGTGCGGCCCGAGCCGATTCCTGGAGAACCAGCGTCTACCACGACCGCAAACCTGGTGCCGGCTTCGCGCTTTGTTGCATTTCTGTTCGACGACACACGGCTGAAGTTCGATGAACTAGTCCAGGGGCGCAACGCGGCGGACCACTACGTAAATTCGGCCGAGTCGCCGTCGGATCGCTTCGCCATCGTTACCATTTCGGGCCAGAACCAGCTCGATTTCACCGACGATCGTGACAAGATCCATGACGCGCTGATGCGGCTTCAGCCTCGCGCTGTCGGCGCCGTTGACACCACAGGCATGAATGCGTGCCCGCCCGTCGATTTCTATCAGGCCTACCTCGCACAGGTGCAAAACGACGCGGATGCGATAAACGTCGCGGTCTCCGATGCTCTCGCGTGTGCCTACAGCAACAACACTCAATTCATCGCCGCCGCCCAGGCTCTGGCCCAAAGCAGTCTCGTCACCGTGTTCAATGCCGGAGACTCCGAAACCATGTACGCGCTCCGGCGCCTCGATGAGATGGTGCGCCGGCTCACGGCTACGCCCGGCCAGCGCAGCATCATTTTCGTCTCGGGAGGATTTTTATATCCCACGCGGGAGGAAGAATTTGGCGAGCTTCTCGACCGCGCGGCGCGCGCTAACGTAGTGATCAGCACTCTCGATGCTCGCGGACTTTACGTCGTCATGCCCGGCGGAGATATCAGCAACACGACGGTGGGAACGAGTGCTACGATGAGTTTTCACACCAACTTCGAGCTCTCCAAACAATCCGAGCAATCGGATGTGCTCGCCGAGTTGGCCGACGGCACCGGCGGCGTCTACTTTCACAACAACAATGACCTCGAGGGGGGCTTCCGGCGTCTCGCAAGCGCTCCGGCCTATTCCTATCTCCTTGGGTTTTCGCCGCTCAAGTCCACCTATGACGGGAAATATCACAACTTGAAGGTGACGCTGAGCAACGGGCAAAAATATGAGATTCAGGCTCGCCGCGGGTACTTCATGCCCAAGCACGGCACGGATCCCGCTGAAGCCGCCAAGCAAGAAGTCGAAGAAGAGCTTTTCTCGCAGGAAGAGATTCACGACTTGCCCATCGAGCTGCACACTCAGTTTTACAAGCTCAATGCCACCGACGCGAAGCTCGCGGTGATGACGCACGTGGACGTTGGGCGGCTGCGATTCCGAAAAGCCGACGGCCGGAATCTGAACGACCTCACGGTGGTGGCTGCGCTCTTCGACCGCAATGGGAATTACATCACCGGCACGACCAAGACCGTGGAAATGAAACTCCGCGATGAGACCCTCGCCAAACTCGAGCGCACCGGCGTGAACATCCGTACGAATTTCGACGTCAAGGCGGGGACGTACGTCGTAAGGCTGGTCGCGCGCGATTCCGAGGCCGCGTTGCTGACTGCGGCGAATGGCATGGTCGAAATTCCGTAGTGAAGAGGTGCCCGTAGGGAAGAGGCGCCCGTAGTTGAGAGGTTAACGATGAGAGCCCGGCGAAGATATTCCTCGCGCGTCATTTGGATCCTGCTCCTGCTGGTTTGTACTCTAGGTTGGCGGGGTGCGCACTCATCGGGTGTGGCCCGCGCGCAACAGCCTTCTCCGCCACCCAGCGTGCCTCAACAGCCTGAGGCCCAGCAGCCCGCGCAGCAGACGCCCGCGGCTGGGGTCGCCGTTCTCAAGTCCGAAGCTCGACTGGTCCGCGTAGACGTCGTGGTTACCGATAAAAAAGGAAATTACGTCTCGGACTTGAGCGCCAAAGATTTTCAGGTGTTTGAGGACAATAAGGCTCAGCCCGTCTCCATGTTTTCCTTCGGCACGGATCCCTCCGCGCCTCCGGGGACACAGAAACACTACATGATTCTCTTCTTCGATGATTCCACTATGGACGGAGGGCAGCAGATTCAGGCGCGGGACGCAGCGACGAAATTTATCGACGCGAACGCCGGGCCGGATCGTGTGATAGCCGTCGTGGACTTCGGAGGGACACTCCGCATCGTACAAAATTTCACTTCGGATGCTGCGCGGCTGAAGAAGGCCGTCGCCGGGGTGAAGAGCTCCGCCGTAGCGCCAAACGGCGAGCCTTCTGCGCCGCAGACCGACTCAATTTCTTCGCCCGGACTGACGGCACTGACCAATTCGGAGGCGGATTTCGGCGCCCGCAGTGCGATGCTGGCCATCCGCAGCCTGGCGAGGAATCTCGCGCCGATTCCGGGAAGGAAGAGCTTGATTCTTCTTACCACCGGATTTCCCCTCACCGACGAAGTCGAAGCGGAGCTTCCGGCGACGATCGATGCATGCAATAAGGCCAACGTGGCAATTTATCCACTCGATGTTCGCGGCTTGGTCGCGCCAAACATGGGTTTCAATCGCATCCAGCCACATGATAACCGGTCCGCGCAAGCGTCGCGGTTCGCGTTCAGCGGCGATACTCGAGCTCACGCAAGTGAGCGTCCCGGAATTCGGCTGGCCTCATTTATTCCGGGGGTTCCTTCTGCCTATGCCCAACACGGCGGCGGTGGTGGTGGCGGTGGCGGTGGCCACGGCGGTGGTGGAGGTACAGGTGGAGGCGGCGGTCATGGTGGTGGAGGGGGCACCGGCACCGGTGGAGGTAAGGGTGGCGGCGGCACCGGTAGCGGAGGCCACGGCGGGTCCGGCTCTACGCCTCCGGGTGTGCCTTTTGGCGGTAACATCACTCAGCCACGCTCGATCGTTCCGACGTTTCCTGAGTCCGCGACGACGAACCAGCAGGTCATGTACGCACTGGCATCTGGAACCGGTGGATTTCCAATTTTCAACTCGAACGATCTACTGGGCGGGCTGCAGAAGATCGGGAAAGAGCAGGACGAGTACTATCTTCTAGGCTACGCGCCGTCGGAGTCTCCCGAAGGAAGCTGCCACACGCTAAAAGTAAAGGTCGAGCGCGGCGGCACAAGCGTTCGGGCGCGCAGCGGCTATTGCAATGTCAAGCCGACCGATGTCCTCGCCGGCAAACCGGTCGAGAAGGATCTCGAGGCTCGCGCTGCGGGAACGGCTCCCGGCACGATTGCCGGAACGCTCGAAGCGCCGTTTTTCTATTCCTCACCAAATTCCGCAGAGATAAACCTATCGATGGAAATCCCTTCGTCTTCGATCGAGTTCGCTAAGGTCAAAGGGAAATCCCACGCGGATGTAAACTTCCTTGGAATCGCCTATCGGTCTGACGGCACAGTGGCGGCGCGCTTCAGCGATACCGTCACTCTCGATTTGGAGAAAGACGAATTGAAGCAATTCCTGGGTTCGCCAATGCGCTACCAAAATCAATTCGAGATTGGCCCCGGAAAGTATCGCTTGGCCGTGGTTGTCTCGGGAGGTGGGCAGAATTTCGGAAAGTACGAAACCCCGCTCTCTGTTGACACTTATGATGGAAAGACATTCACCATGAGCGGCGTAGTGTTGAGCAACACACTTCTTCGCGCCGGAGATCCATCCTCGACGCTGGACTCAGTCCTGCTCGGCGATCGCACTCCGCTGATTGTCAAAGGGCTTGAAGTCGTCCCGTCTTCGAGCAATCACTTCAAGCGCATCGACGCGGTCATCATGTACGCGCAGATTTACGATACGCACGCGGACGACGCGAGCCCTCCGGACATTGCACTCGGTTATCGCGTCGTGGATACCAAGACGGGCAAGGATGCATTCGGCGCCGGCCCTATGAGCGCGAGCACGTATCGCCAGAAAGGGAATCCGATTGTCGCGGTGGGCTTCAAGGTCCCGCTGAAGGACCTTCCGCCGGGTTCCTACCGGCTCGATGCGCAGGCGGCGGAGACGGGCGGCAATCTCTCGCCCGTTCGTTCCGTTCTATTCGACGTGGAATGATCGATGCGGCTGCTTCCGGCCGATCATTCAGCGGCGAGATACGCGTAGCGCAATAAGAATAGTGCGGTCAGCACCCAGATCAGCGGGCTGATCTCGCGGTGCTTTCCTGCTCCCACTTTTACCAGCGTGTAGGAAATCAAGCCGAGACTCAGGCCGGTCGCTACGCTGAACGTCAGCGGCGTCGCGATGATGGTCAAGAACGCCGGAAATGCCTCGCTGAAATCATTCCATTGCACGTTGGCGACAGATTCGCACATCAGCGCGCCAACGAGAATCAGCGCCGGCGCCGTTGCGTAGCCCGGAATGGCGGCCACTAGCGGCGCGCAGAACATCGCTGCCAGAAACAGCGCCGCGATCACTAGATTTCCCAGTCCCGTGCGGGCGCCCGCCGCAACTCCTGCTGCGCTTTCGATGTAACTCGTGACCGTCGATGTGCCAGTCAGCGCGCCGAACATCGTGCCGGTTGCATCGGCGAGCAGGGCGCGGCTGGCGCGTGGAAGTTTCCCGTCGCGCATGAAGCCGCCTTGTTCGCACACGCCTACCAGAGTTCCGACGTTGTCGAAAAGATCCACGAAGAAGAAGACAAAGATCAGCTCCAGCAGGTGCAGCCGCGCCGCTCCCGCAAAATCGAGTTTAAAGAGCGTTCCGCCGGGATGCGGCAACGAGAAAATATGCGACGGCCATTGGCTCAGGCCGCGAAAAATTCCCGCAATTGTCGCGACGACGATTCCGATCAGGATTGCGCCCCCGATTTTCCGCGCCATGAGAATCGCGGTGAGAATCAATCCAAATGTGGCTATCTGCACTTGCGCATCGGAAAAATTGCCGAGACCGACGAACGTGGCCGGATTGGCGACGATGATCTTTGCGTTTCGCAGGCCGACGAAAGCGATAAATAGTCCGATCCCCGCCGCCGTCCCAAACTTCAGGCAGTCGGGAATTCCATTCACGATCTGCTCGCGCATCTGCGTCAGAGTCAGCAGCAGAAAAAGCAGGCCCGAGAAAAAAACGACGGCAAGCGCCGTCTGCCACGGCACGCCGCGCCCCTGCACGATTGAATATGTGAAGTAAGCATTGAGCGACATTCCGGGAGCAAGCGCGATCGGATAATTCGCCCACAAGCCCATCACCAATGTCGCGGCGGCCGCCGAAACGCAGGTGGCAAAGAGCACGCCCTCGATCGGCATGCCCGCTTCCGAAAGCATCCGCGGATTCACGGCGATGATGTACGCCATGGTCATGAACGTGGTCAGCCCGCCCAGCAATTCGCGCCGGACGGTGGTCTGATTTTCAGCGAGCTTGAAGAATCGCTCGATCACTGCGCCCCCTGAAACATGGCTCGAAAGCGAGCCAATGTATCACAGCGGCGCGGAATTCGAATCCGCCGCCGTAACCGGAGGCGCTCGTCGTCCGTCGTTTTGATTGAACCAACACGAGTGTGAGAATCTAATCGCCTATGAATCGCCACCACTTTGCCGCCCGAAGTTTCGGCTGCATTGCGACGTCGTCTGCGCAACAGCCCGAGGCCCGATCTCCTCGCGAATGACGGCCACTCTCAACAACGCCGCGGCCGCGCCTACCGGCTTCGCCATAGAGACCGAAGCGCTCACGAGAGTATTCAGCGATCTGATGGCCGTTGATCATCTCGATTGCCGCGTGCCATACGGGCAAATCTTCGGCCTCCTCGGCCCCAACGGCGCCGGCAAAAGCACCACGATCAAGATGCTCACCACTCTGCTCGATCCAACATCCGGCAGCGCAAAAGTAGCAGGCTTCGACATCGTCGCCGCGCCCGCGCAAGTGAGGCGTAGCATCGGCTACGTCCCGCAAATGCTCTCGGCCGACGGCGGCCTTACCGGCGAAGAAAATCTGCTGCTCTCGGCGAAGCTCTACGCCATCCCGCGAAGCGAACGAAAGCCGCGCATCGCTGACGCGCTCGAATTCATGGGGCTGACGGAATCCGGCCGCCGCTTGGTGAAAACCTACTCCGGCGGCATGATTCGTCGCCTCGAGCTGGCGCAAGCGATGTTGCATCGTCCCACGGTCCTTTTTCTCGACGAGCCGACCATCGGGCTCGATCCCGTCGCGCGGCACACAGTCTGGGACCGCCTACGCGATCTTCGCCAAAATTACGGCATGACGATTCTGATCACCACGCACGACATGGACGAAGCCGACGAACTTTGCGACGAACTCGCTCTGCTGCATCGCGGCCAAGTCGCCGCGGTGGGCAAGCCGGCGGAACTGAAAGCCAGGCTCGGCCCCGATGCGACGCTCGACGACGTCTTCGCGCATTTCAGCGGCGGCTCGATTCAGGAAGGAGGCAGCTACCGTGACATCCGCCAGACTCGCAGCACAGCCAGCCGCCTGGGCTGATTCGTCCGTTGTGGTTGAAGTCTGGCGCGAGACGATGGCCATTGCCGACGTTGAGCTGCGAAAACTTTTCCGCGATCCCACCGAGCTTTTCACCCGCGCTGTGCAGCCCGTTCTCTGGCTCGTCGTCTTCGGCCAGGTTTTCAGCCGCGTGCGCGGAATTCCTACCGGCAATGTTTCCTATCTCGCGTTCATGACGCCGGGAATCCTGGCGCAGAGCGTGCTGTTTGCCGCGATTTTCTACGGAATCGCCGTGATCTGGGAGCGCGATCTCGGGATCGTGCACAAGCTGCTGGTGAGCCCGGCAAAGCGCATCTCGCTCGTTCTCGGCAAGGCGGTATCGGCAGGATTCCGCGGCGTGATGCAAGCGATCATCATCTATCTGATCGCGATTGCTCTCCGCATCGCGATCCGCTGGCAGCCACTCGATATTTTCGCCGTGCTTGCAGGAGTCGCGCTCGGCTCGGCCATCTTCGCGACGTTCTCGCTCATCATTGCCTGCATCGTAAAATCGCGCGAGCGATTCATGGGCATCGGCCAGGTGCTCACTATGCCGCTGTTCTTTGCCAGCAATGCCATCTATCCCATTGCCATCATGCCCGGGTGGCTGAAAGTCGTGGCGCTGGTGAATCCGCTCACGTATCTCGTGGATGCGCTGCGCGGCCAGATGATTGTCGGTGGTGAAAGCGTCCACGGATATGCTAGCGATTTCGGAATCATGATCGTGATCTTCATTGTGCTATCGGCGATTGCCGCGCGGCTGTACCCGACCTTGCTTCGCTAGCCGCGCCCAGCTGACGGGATTGTACAGAGACCTTTCAACTGCCCTTGTGAAGGCTCCTTAGCTCGGAATAGTGGCTCGAAAGGCTTCTTAGGGGGTGCGATTTTGTCTCGGCCTGAAAAGACCTCCGTGCTTTATTTTCAGTGAGTTACAGCGATTTGTGCGTGTGTCCGTGTCTCGACCATAATTCTGCGCATCGGGCTGCCGGCTGGGATCTTTTCTTGTTAGTGCGATGGCCGCGCTCATTTGCATTTTCCCACGGTAGGCTAGCAGAGATCAGCGGCTGATCATATGTTACGAGTTGCGGAACTGCGTAGAAGACGAGGTGCGAGGAATGTTCTCGCAAACACTCCCAAGAGCTGCGGTCCATCCCAGCGTTACGCCTCGGAAACATACAGGATTCTCCTGAGGGTTTTCAGGTTTTGACGTACCCATTTTATGCAATACTAATTATGGCCCCAGCCGCAGGAGGATTGGATGTCCAACGCGATACGCTCGTGTCTTGCGGCCCTTGCTGTCACTTTCTTTCTTGCGCTGCTCGCGGTACCGTCGCGCGCCCAGCAAAATAATGTCCTCGGCGAAGTACGCTTCCAGGGCTCGACGAAGATCGACAGGACTTCCGGCGTTTGGATCGACGGTCAGTACCTCGGATTCGTGTCCGAGCTGAAAGACGACAAGAAAGTCTTGCTCATGCCCGGCGAACACCAGATTTCCGTGCGGCAATCCGGCTATGAGAATTCCGACCAGAAAATTACCATCGAGCCCGGACAGATTTATACCGTGCACGTGAAGATGCTGCGGGATCCGCGCGTGCAATACTCGCCGACCACGTCTGAAATCAAGCTCGCCGTTACGCCCGAGCGCGCCGCCGTTTTCGTGGACGATGTGTTTGTCGGCCACGTAAGCGAATTCGGGGGCACGGGGCGCGCGATGCTCGTCAGCCCGGGAAAGCACAAAATTAAAATTACATTGCCCGGTTACCAGACTTTCGAAACCGACGTAAAGCTCTTGGCCAAGCAGAAGTTCGAGGTCAAGACTGACCTGGTGAAGGGCAGCATCGCCGACGCTGGACCGGACATTAAAGAGCGTTAAGAATTTGTAGGGACGGTTCTTTAGCCCTCCCACGTTTCGGATTTACGATTGTGTTGAGCGGCGGCGATCTGCGCTATAGTTTCGCGCGGAGATTGCGCTCGCTACTGCCTTCACAGGCGTCTCGCGCGCGATCAGCGAAAAATGCCGTTGTCCACGGATCACGCCGAGCTTGCCGCACCGGACGCCAATCCATTTGAGAGCGAACTTGCGCGGATCCGAGCCGCGTACGCGCGACGCAAACGGGAGATTTCGCCGGAGCGCTATTCCGAAACGAATCCGCGCGCGCTGATTTTCCAGCGCGAGCTCGAGGATCGCATTCTCGAGTTGTTGACTAGAAAATGTTCAAGGCGGCTCGCTGAAAGTCGCATCCTCGATGTGGGCTGCGGCGAAGGCCGCTGGCTCCGGCGATTCGCGCAATGGGGTTTGGCTCCGGAAAACCTCGCTGGCGTTGACCTGCTGCCTGAGAGAATCGACGCAGCACGCGAAGCGTGTCCTTCCGGCGTACGCTTGCTTTGCCGCAATGGCGGCGAACTGCCGTTCGCTGGCGAAAGCTTCGACGTAGTCTCCTGCATGACGGTCTTCAGCTCGATTCTTGCCTTCGGCCTAAGAGACGCGGTTGCCGCCGAGATGCTGCGCGTTTTGCGCCCGGGCGGAGTCGTACTGTGGTACGACTTCTTCGTGAACAATCCGGCGAACCCGGACGTCCGCGGGGTAGGGAAGGCCGAAATCGCGCGCTTGTTTTCCGGCAGTGCGATCGAACTCGCGCGCATCACTGTCGCGGCGCCGCTTGGCCGCGCGGTCGCGCCGGCGCCATTCGTCTACTCTGCGCTGGCAAGATGCCGGATTTTTTGCACTCATTACCTCGGATGGATTCGCAAACGATGAAGAACGAAGAGAACGGCGGAGCGATCCCGTTTCATCGCGCTTCGCTTGGCGAAGAGGAAATCCGCGCGGTCGCGGAAGTGATTCGGAGCGGTTGGCTGACGACGGGACCGCGAACCACCGCGTTTGAGCATGCCTTCGCTGAATACGTGGGCGCACGGCACGCGATTTCCGTTTGTTCCGGCACAGCGGCGCTGCATCTTGCGCTCATCGCCGCCGGGATTCACGCGGGGGACGAGGTAGTCGTACCGGCAAGCACATTTACCGCGACCGCCGAGGCCGTGGGCTACACCGGTGCTCGCCCGGTTCTTGCCGATATAGATCCGGCGACGATGAATCTCGACGCCGAAGATCTCGCGCGCCGGATCACGCCGAAGACGCGCGCGGTGATTCCCGTGCATCTCGGCGGCCTGCCTTGCGACATGGACGCAATCCGGGCGATCGCGTGCCGCCACAGCTTGCACGTAATCGAAGACGCCGCTCACGCGCTGCCGTCGACCTATAAGTCGCGGCGCATCGGCGCGGTGAGCGAATTCACCTGCTTCAGCTTTTACGCGACGAAGCCGCTCGCCACCGGCGAAGGCGGAATGATCACCACGAACAACGGCATTGCTGCGAAACGCATGCGCACCATGCGCCTGCATGGAATCAGCCGCGAAGCATGGAGTCGCGAGCAAACCGGCGAGTCTTGGGCTTATGACATCGTGGACGCGGGCTTCAAATACAATTTGACGGATTTGCAAGCGGCGATAGGAATCGTGCAGCTCGGGAAATCCGATGCAATGAGCGACGCGCGTCGGAGAATTGCTGGGCGCTATTCGGATGCTTTCCGATCTGAAAGTGCGATTGAAATTCCCGTCGAGCCGGCGGAGTGCCGCAGTTCGTGGCATCTTTACATTCTGCGATTGCGGCTCGATCGGCTCGACGTGGACAGAGACAACTTCATGGAGAGGTTGCGCGAGAAGGGAATCGGCTGTAGCGTGCATTTCATCCCGCTGCATTTTCATTCGCACTATCAGCGCCGCTATGGTTACCAGCGCGGAGATTTTCCGTGCGCCGAAGGCGAATACACCCGCTGCATCTCGCTGCCGATCTATCCTGATCTGACGAACGAGCAAGTCGATCGCGTTATCTCGGCAGTTCTCGAAACCGCGCGCGAATGCCGGCGAGCGAAAGCCAGGGCGGCCCATGCATCGGCATGAGCCTGCGCTTTCTGAGGCCGAACGCGGCGTTGGCACACCTGATCCCGCCCAGTTGGAAATTAAGAAGGGATTTTACGCGCGCTGGGGCAAGCGAGTTCTCGACATCGTTCTGGCGATCTTTGGCCTGGTGTTCCTCGCACCAATTCTGATTCTGATCGCGTGCGTTGTGAAGCTCACGTCGGGAGGGCCCATACTTTTTCGCCAAGTCCGAGTCGGAAGGCGCGGCGTTCCATTCAAGATTGCGAAGTTCAGGACAATGTCAGTTGGCGCGGAGGCGCGCGGTTTCGGAATTACTGTTGGCGGCGATGCGCGCATCACAACGCTGGGCCGTTTCCTGCGGCGATACAAACTCGACGAGCTGCCGCAACTGTGGAATGTTCTCGTCGGCGAAATGAGTCTAGTCGGCCCGCGCCCTGAAGTGCCGGTCTATGTCGCGCGCTACTCGCAGCGGCAACGCGGCGTCCTCGCTCACCGCCCCGGCATTACGGGCACTGATGCCGTCGCATACCGTGACGAAGAAGAACTTCTTGCCGCGGCGCCCGACGCTGCCAGGCGCTATGAAGACGTTATTCTGCCTGACAAGCTCGGGCTCAGCTTGGAGTACCTCGAAAAGCTTTCTGTGCGGAAAGATTTAGAAACAATTATCGAGACCTTGAAATCGGTAATTCGCGCTGCGAAGCGCCCGCCTCGCTCATCGAATGCGCTTCCCGCCGGCGATTTTGTGGAATTGCTTGGACGGGAGCTCGTAGAAATCGACCTCAAAGGTGCACGGCGGCTCACCGAAGACCGATCGATTCTGGTAACCGGCGCTGCAGGCTCGATTGGTTCGGAGCTGTGCAGGCAGATTGTGCGGCTGAATCCCAAGAGGCTCGTGTGTCTTGATCACCACGCCGGCGGTATCGAGCGCCTGCAGCGAATGATGGCGGGGCTGCCGCGATCCGATTGCGCGCGCTTTCTCGTCGCTGACGTCGGGGACCGGCGCGCGATGCGGGGCTGCTTCAACAAGAACAATATCGATTTCATATTTCACGCGGCGGCGCACAAGCATTTGCCGGCTTTGGAATCGCGGGTGGCAGAGGCTGTGCGAAATAATGTCTTCGCGCTCGATGCGCTGCTGCAAACCGCGGAAGAGGGAGGATGCCGCGCGTTCGTTTTGATTTCATCGGACAAGGCCGTCAATCCCAGCAGCGTGATGGGCGCGACCAAACGCATTGGCGAACTGATGCTTGCGGCGCGTCCGCAGCGCGGGATGCGATGCGTGGCCGTGCGTTTCGGAAACGTGCTGGGATCGAGCGGAAGCGTCGTGCCTATTTTGCAGGAACAGCTTCGACGCGGATTGCCTTTGACGATCACGCATCCCGAGAGCAAGCGGTTCTTTATGACTAGCGGCGAGGCGGTTTCGCTGGCGCTCGAGGCATTTGCGATCGGCGCGCACGGCGAGATTTTGGTGCTGGAGATGGGCGCGCCCGTGAAGATTGTCGATCTGGCTCGAAAGATGATCCGACTCGGGAATCACGACCTTCGCGCCACATCCATTTGCTTCACCGGGCTCCGTGCGGGAGAAAAGCTCGAAGAGGAACTGTTCTATCCGCAAGAAGTCGTGGAGCGGACCGCCTGCGAGAAGATCTTTTGCGCGAAAGGTGAAAGACCGAGCTGGACAGAACTCCGCCGGGGTCTCGAGCGACTGCGCGGTTGCGTCGATGCTGGCGATTCTGCGCACCTCCGCGCCGCGCTCAGAGAAATTGTTCCGGAATATGTCGTGCCGCTACTTCCGAGCGTCGAGCCTTCAGGCCATGACGAACCAGTCCCAGTGCTTCATGCAGCTCACGATGAAGCGAGCTGAGCACCTGCCGAGACTTGCCATCGCATTCATCATCTGTCTTTGTGCGGCCATTGGCACTCCGTCGTTTCAATCATCGACCGAGTCCCATGAGGTACAGAAGCGCGGAGCCGCAGCGCCACAGGAAGCGCTGACAGGCAAAGACGTTACTTTTCACAGCGCGTCCCTCAACCGCGACATGCCTTATCGAATCTATTTGCCTCAAAAATATGACCGGTCGACGGACCGCTTCGCTGTGCTTTATTTGTTGCACGGCATATATGGCAATTTCAAAGACTGGGACGCGCAATCGCATTTGCGGCAGTACGCGCAGAATCTCGATCTGATTATCGTAATGCCGGACGGGGGGAATAATTGGTACGTGAATTCGGCAACCGTGCCGCAGCAGCGATACGAGGACTACATTGTCAAAGATTTGATCGCTGAAGTTGAAGGCCGCTATCGAACCATGGCCGCGCGGAAAAGCCGCGCCATCGCAGGGCTTTCGATGGGTGGGTATGGCTCGCTAAATTTGGCTCTAAAACATCCGGAGCTATACATTTTCGCCGGCAGTTTGAGCGGCGCGCTCAACGCCCCAAGCGACCTTGGCCCGCGCCAGCCCGAGTTCCAGGCGAGTCTTCTCGACGCCTTCGGTCCCCCGGGAAGCACGGCTCGAAATGAAAACGATGTGTTTGTTCGATTGAAGCAGGCGGACGTGTCGCGCTTGCCGTACATTTATCTCGCTTGCGGCAAGGGAGACGCTTTCATCGACCTGAATCGCCAGTTCGCGGCGCAACTCTTCCAAGAGCACGCGCATTATGAAGCGCACGACGCGCCAGGCGGTCACGACTGGAAGTTCTGGGATAAATCCATCAAGGGAATGCTGCCGGTGCTGATCCGATGGCTCAATCGGGCGCAGCAGTAGAGCGATTAAAAACAGAAAAGCGGCAGGCGCCGGTCGCTAGACCGGCGTCTGCCACTTCCTCGGGGAGTCACCCTTCACTTACGATTTGCGCTCGGGCGAAGCCTTCTGCAGCGTGGAGATCAATCCGGTGGCAGCGTCGGGCGCGTGCACGCTCGACTCGGACACAATCTTCTCCGCGTTCACGCGCTCGCCGTAGAGATTGCGATTGCCATCATTGTCGGGACGAAGCGTCGAGCCTTCCAGCGAGACTCCGGCAAACACGCCGCGTGCGCGAGAGTACGTCAAGATCTCCGCGCGCATGTAAGCGTCCGTATCTGCTTCGCTTGTTCGTCCGACGGGTCCCGCAGCGACGGATGCATCGCCGCCCAGCTTGACCTTGCTGTGAAGCAGGCTGTCGGCTCCGCGGTTATCCATTACCAGAAATACGAAGTCGGTTGCTTCGCCGCCGATCTGTAGGCCGAAGCTGCCTCCCTCGAGTGCCATCATCGAAGGCGCGCCCCACGATCCGCGATAGTCCTTGCCGGTGCGGCAAACCATCGCGCCGCGGCCGTAGCTCCCGCCGACCACGAAAGCAGCCTTCAGCACCGACGGCATTACGATCACGCACCGCGCCTTGTCCAGCAAATCCTGCGGGATATCATCCGGAACATTCAGAATTTCGTGCATCACTTTGCCCGAATTTTGCAGCCGGTTTTCTTCATCCTTCGGGTTATCGCCGTTCTTGGCAAGCGTCGGCGTCGCTAGAGCTACCAATGCGGCCAAGGTAATGATCCAGTTCTTCATTCTTCACCTCCGTAAATTTGCTCCACTTCTCGCACCATGGTTCTCAATGTGTTCGGCCCTAACTTGCACGCCGATCTGCCGCGAGAACCACAACTCCTCCCGCGAGCGCCAGGATCCCTACGATCGGAGGCAGCGGGATGGTCTTGTCTTCTTTCTTCGTGGCTTCGATCGGCCCGATGTCCACGACTTTCTTGTGAGTCGTGTAGGTGATTCCCTGATAGCCGAGCGCGAAAATTCCGATGACGATCAGGACTATGCCGATGACTGTTTTTGAGTTCATGGACGCTCCTTAAGATTTGGCTGCGGTCAGGCCCGGCGCACGAGGCCGCCGACCAGCGCGACCAGGAACAGGATCACAAACAGGAAGAACAGGATTTTGGCAATTCCGGCTGCGGCTATGGCGATGCCGCCGAAGCCAAAGATTGCCGCCACAATCGCGATCAGGAAGAACCCCAAAGCCCATCGGAGCATGTCGTCTCCTCCATAAAAGACATCGTTCGGTAAAGCTCGTTTTTGCTCGAATCTGAAGCGCGTGTCGAGCCGCGTTCCGCGCTTCATCTTTCACGTTTTACGCGCATCGCTGGAATCAGGCCATACAGGGGACTCCCTATGCAGGCACGCAGCATCCTGTAAAACGCTGTGGCATGCATGTGCTCTTTGCTTGCTGCTGCGAGCTGTTGCTTGCCGATAAGTCTCGTCAGTCGAGCCGGTTCCAGAGCGATTTCAGCGGGTCGCAAAACCGGCCCGAACGCTTGGGTCTTGTTGGGAATGTTCGCGATATCCAGGAATGCCAAGTCTTGCGGTCTTTGGCGTTCAGCCCGCCGGCAACAGCGCGCGTTGGGGACCTCGCTTGCCGGGGGATCTCAAAGTGGCTCGCCCCGGACAATCTTCCGGCCGATCGGAGAAGAGTCGCGGGGCAGGGTGTTCGCAACGAATAGCCCCTCATGGAGTGTTCAATTTTGAACAGACCACTTCCGAGGCGGATGGTAACTTGCAGTACAGAACTTGCGCTTCAAATAGAAGTCTTGATTCGGAATTGCCGTAAAAAATCACATCACGTCAAAATCCAAGCGCTCACCGAGGGCCGCGTGCCCGCAGTGAGACGCTGGAACTGAGGCCAAAATTGAGTGAAGTGGCAGCGTGCTGGTCGAATTTGAAAAGTACGAAACCGCGACGTGCCTCGACAATGAGCGAACTCTCGCGGCACGAGCATCGAGAACATTCGCTGGCGTCGTCCGTGAGCCATTCGGCAGACAGCCATTTTGACAACCTGGTGGAGCACTGCAATCAGCGGGTCTACCGGCTCGCATTGCGGATCACGAGGAATCACCATGATGCCGAAGACGCGCGACAGGAGACCTTTCTTAAAGCCTACCGCTACCTGGGCCAGTTCGAAGGGCGCTCGCGTTTCACGACGTGGATCTCGCGCATCGCCATCAACGAGGGCCTGATGAATCTTCGCAAGCGCGACGACAGCCGCCGAGTGCGTTTGGACGATATCGCGGAAACCGCTATTGAGAGTGACGCTCTTCTCCAAGTGCGTCGACCGATGGAAGACCCTGAAGTGAGTTTCACGCGGCGGCAGTTGCGCGGCGCGCTGAACGCCGCGATTGCGGGCCTTCGCCCGCTCTATCGCGATGTCTTCGTTCTGCGCACCGTCGAAGAGCTTTCGACTTCAGAGACGGCGAGAACGCTCGGCGTGACGGTGAGCACGGTAAAAACGCGTCTGCGGCGAGCGCGCATAGAACTTCGTTCCTACCTCAAATCCTGCGGAGAGATGGTTCAAAACGTAGGGGCGCTCGCAGGCGAAAGTAGCCCGGAAGTATCTTCAGCGAACTAAGTGCGATAGCTGGCGTTGATGCGGACGTAATCGCCTGTGAAATCGCAGGTCCAGATTCGCGCTGCGGTGCGGCCGGCGCGAAGATCGACGCGAATCGGGACGAATTTTGCCAGCATGCGGCGGTGTGCCGCGC
>DAITPO010000045.1:0-10686 GCA_036833535.1 Candidatus Acidiferrales bacterium
AGGTCGAGGCGTCCGGCAAGGCGGGTCAAAAACGAAAGATGATCCGCTGCTAGCCGGGAAGCCGCGTCAACCGCTGCATCGTTCTGGCGATTCATCCGCGCTGAAATCTTCGACGGACGGACCGTTAAATGGACGCGCGCGACGTATATGCTAGAATTTAGGCGTCCCCACAGAACTGAGGAACGCTTGGCGAAACTGCGAATTTCGATTGTCGAATATCTGAATACTGCGCCGCTGGTCTGGGGCTTTACGAACGGCCCGCTGGCGGGGCGCTACGATTTGTCTTTCACGCTGCCGTCGCAATGCGCCGAGGCGCTGCGGCGAGGCGAGGCCGACATCGCTATCATCCCGGCCATCGAATACCAGCGCATCGAGAATTTGGTGGTATTGCCGGGGATGGCTGTGGCCGCGAAACAACCCGTGCGGAGCATTTTGGTGCTTTCGAAGAAGCCGATCGAGATGGCGAAGCGCATTGCGCTGGATACCAGCTCGCGCAGCTCCGCGGCGCTGGTGCGGATTCTTGCTGCGGAGAAGTGGGGAATTCAGCCCGAGTTTGTTGACGCCGCGCCCGACGCCTCGAAAATGCTGGAGACAGCCGATGCAGCGCTGGTGATCGGCGATCCGGCGCTGCGCATTTCGGTGAAGATGGATCAGCTCGCCGGAAAAGCGCCCAGCGGCAAATCGTGCTGCCAGGGTGACGCGAAAGATATGCCGGTGCCGGGCTATGATTCGATTTTCGCTTACGATGTGGCCTACGAATGGCAGGAATTGACGGGGAAGCCGTGCGTGCTGGCCATCTGGGCGGGCCGCCGCGAAGCTATCACGCCCGAAGTGATCGCTGATTTTCAAGCGTCGAAGGATTACGGCCTCGCGCACATTCCGGATATCGCCGATGGCGCCGAGGAAGAGCTCGATCTTCCTGAGAAGGATCTCGAGAAATATCTCACTGACAACATCGATTTCTCGCTCGATGCCGCGAATCTCGAGGGCCTCGAGCTGTATTATCAAAAAGCAGCGGCGCTCGGATTGATTCCGCAGGCGCGGCGTCTTGAGCTCGCCGTCGCCAAGGAACTTCGCGAAAGCCGGGCGGGCGCGGCGCGATAACAGCACGCCAACACATTCATGGGCATCTCACAACAAGAAGCGCTCGATCTCTTTAATTCCGACGACCTCGTCGACATCGGCATGGCCGCCAATGCGGTCCGGCGGAAGAAGACCGACCCGCGCGTGGCGACCTATCAGATCGATCGCAACATCAATTACACAAATTTTTGCACCGAGTATTGCTCGTTCTGCGCGTTCTACCGGCCGATGGGCTCGAAAGAGGGTTACATCCTCTCGTTCGAGCAAATCTGCGCGAAGATTGACGAAATGTTGGAGCTCGGCGGCACCGGAATTTTGCTGCAGGGCGGCCTGAATCCCGATCTGAAGCTCGAGTACTACGAGAATCTGCTTCGCTCGCTGAAGCAGAAATATCCGCGCGTGCATCTGCACTGCTTCTCCGCGCCCGAAATCATTTGCATCGCGGAAATTTCCGCGCTGAGCATCCGCGACACGATTGCACGCCTGCGCGATGCCGGGCTCGAGTCCATTCCGGGCGGCGGCGCGGAAATTCTCGATGACGAAATCCGCGCGCGAATTTCCCGGCTGAAATGCACCGCGAATGAGTGGGAAGAAGTGCATCGCTCCGCACATTCGCTCGGCCTGCGCACCACGGCCACGATGATGTTCGGCTGCGGAGAGAATTTTCAGCATCGCGTGAATCATTTCGAGCGCGTGCGACGATTGCAGGAAGAGACCGGCGGATTCACCGCCTTCATTCCGTGGATCTTCGCGCCCGAAAATACGCCGCTCGGAAAGAAAGTGCTGGAAGCCACAGCCGTGGATTATTTGAAGACGCTGGCGATCAGCCGGATGTATCTCGACAACATCGATCACATTCAGTCAAGCTGGCTCACTCCCGGAATCAAAATCTGCCAGCTCGGCCTGCAATTTGGCGCAGACGACGTGGGCAGCATTTTGATCGAAGAGAATGTGGTTTACGCTGCAGGCGTCCGCAACCGCACCAATGAATCCGAATTGCGCCGCATCATCAGCGATGCGGGCTACATTCCCGCGCAGCGCGACACTCTCTACCGCACTTATTTTTTGAAACAATAAAAATCGAGCGATTGCGTTTACTTTTTTGGCAGACGCATCGCCGCTACACCGAATCAATCTCAGCGGCTAATGCCGCGCTGACCTCGCGGCGCTTCCGGCATGACTGAAGTCATGCCCTGACAAACCATCGCACGAAAGAGAATTACGCGCGGAGCGGAAAAGCGGCGGCGGGGACGGCGGCCGTGGGGATCTCGACGGTTATGCTTGCGCCGTAGGGCGGCTTGTTCGCTAGCGTGATGCCGCCGCCGCACTCCTGCATAATTCCGTAGCAGATGCTCAGGCCGAGGCCTGTGCCTTTACCGACTGGCTTTGTCGTATAGAACGGGTCGAACGCGCGATTCAGTTCCGCAAACCCCGGCCCGCTGTCTTCAAAGCGGATGCGCACGCGTTCACGGTGCGACGAAGCGGCGACTCGAATGCGCCGCTCCTTGCTGTCCTCGACCGCGTCCATCGCGTTGGACAAGAGATTCAGCAGCACTTGCCGCAATTCGTCCTCGCCGATGGCGACGGACGGCAAATCCTCTTCGATCTCGATTTCCACCTGGATGCCCAGCTTGCGGAGATGGTATTCGCGAAGTTGCACGATCTCGCGGACCACGGAGCTCAGATCGCTCGACCGCGTGGCTGTATTGCTCTGGTGCGCAAAGTGGAGCAGGCCGTCCACAATCCGCTTCATGCGCCGCGCCTCATGGCCCAGCTTTCCGATACGCTTGAGCGTCGATTCCTTCTCGACTTCCTCGCTCAACAATTCCGAGTAGCCGAGAATTCCGGTGAGCGGATTGTTCAATTCGTGAGCCACGCCCGCCACTAATTGCCCCATCGCCGCAAGTTTTTCCGTGCGCACCAACTGTTTGTGTAGCCGCGTGTTTTCCATCGTGACGGCAAGATCGCCCGCCATCATTTCCAGCTTGGCAATTTCGCCGCGATCGAGTTCGGTCACGCTGCGATCGCTGGCGAGCCACAGTCCGCCCACCAGAGCGCCGCGCGGCGAAATCAGGGGTATGAGCACGACAAAACGATCGGTAATCGCTTCCGCGCGCACGCCGCGCCGACGCGCGAGTTCCCAAGAATCCATGACCAGCGAATTGTTGCCGACGCGCATCCCGGGGGCGCGCTGCTCCTGGTAGTTCGCCCAGGTCACTTCGCGCGCGACGTCGCCCAGGCGGTTTGTCTCCGCCTCGGAGACGCCGCTGGCGCTCGCCAGCGCCAGACGTCCGCCTTCACCGGGGATGAAGAGAGCGGCGCGCTTGAAGCTGCTGGCGCTGGTGACCGCTTGCGTGATCTCGCCGCATAGCGCGAACGGATCCCGGCTCGAAAGCAGCCGCGAGCTGATCTGCGACATTTTTTGCAGCAGAAGATTTTCGGTGTGCTCTCTTGCGCGCGCTTCTTCCACCAATTGCGATTTATCTTCGAGCAGCTTCAAGATCATGCCCATGGCTACAAAGAATTTCGGAACGTTCCACAATTCCGGATTCACCTGAAGTTTAGGAAGGTAGTGCCCCAAAATTGTGGCCGTGGGGAAGACAGCGCCCCACGCGAGGAATCCGCCTGTCACCGCCACGAGGCCGGGCGTCCAGCGCGGCACTCGTCGCCAGAACAACACGCCGCAAGCGCCGAACGATAGCGTCAGGATCGCGACGACGGCCAAGTCCGGATTCCCCTGCCATTGATCGTGAAGCGGCCACGCGCTCGTCACCAGTATGACCGCCGAGAGAATCAGTGCGAAGTAGGACCGGTAACCTTCCTCCAGGATTGTGAACAGCACGCTGCCGAGAGTGAGCACAGCGAGCGCGCCGACCAATGCCCCGCGCATGTGCCAGCCGAAAGTGATTGCGGTGGCATGAAATGCGGTTGGCACTCCCAGGAAAACGAGAAGCACGCGACGGCGGAAACGATCCTCCACTGAACGCGCCATCGATACGATGAAAACGATGCCGGACAATTCCAGCGCGCCGAGATCGATGGATTCAAAGATGTTCTCGAGCGTCCCGCTGCGTCCTTCGAAAATCTGGATCACGAAATGAGCGAAGATCAGCGCCCAGGCGTAGGTCCAGAGGCGGACGCGTGTCGAAGTCGAATGCTTGCGCAGCGCGAGAAATATGCCGACCAGCACGGCAAGCGTCAAAATTGTGGGCAGTTTGTCCAGCATCGCGCTCAAGAACGTGCGTCCTGAGGAGACGCGAGATTAGCAGCGCGTGGCGAAACGCCTCAATGGACCAAGAGTACCAGTTTCGGGGAGTTTCGATGTTTGAGGTTCGTGTAGAGCCGGCCTTTTAGGCCGGCATCTTCGCGCACGATCGCGCGATGCACGATAAAGTCTGCAGAGTCCTACAGCGAAGCCGCCTAGAATCTATGTCTTGCGGATATCCAGCGTAACTTCTGCGCCTTCCGCCAACTCCAGCGGCTCAAAGGGCACGAGCACGCCTTTCACGTAGTGCGCGCGAACGCGAATGGGCTTCGCGGCGGCGCTGGCGGAGTTCGATTTCGCCGGCTGCGGTGCGCCATCTCCCGAACTCTTCCCCGTGCGATCGAGCGCCTGATTCGCAAGCTTGTCGGCCTCGCGATTGCGTTCGCGCGGGATGTGGTCGATGGCGAAGTAATCGAGCGTGCGCGCCATCTGCGAGGCGCGCTCGTAAAGCGGCCGCAGATCAGGACTCTTCACTTTGTAGCGTCCCTGCATCTGGCGGACGAGGAGCTCGGAATCGCTGAGGACGCGCAGGCGCGAAAGTTTGTGCGACGTGGCGTAATCGAGCGCTGTGATCAGCGCGTAATACTCCGCAACGTTATTCGTCTCGCGGCCGAGATATTTCCCCAACTCCAGGACGCGCTCGCCGTTCGGCGCGTCAATTATCACCGCATACGATGCCGGGCCGGGATTTCCGCGCGATGCGCCGTCAACGAGCGCCGTGTAAACGCCCGATGGCGCAGCGGAAGATTGCGGCTCGCCGAAGAGCCGCGCGCTGCGAGGCGGAGCGGTGGCGCGTTCTCGTTTCATATTCGTGAGCGATTCATGTGCGGCCCGCGCTTCGTGTGCTGACGCGCCCAGCCATGCGGGGAATAACTGCGCCACGCGCAAATTCTTCGTAGGGGCGCGGCTTGCTGCGCCCTCTTCCTGCACGATCGCGCCACAAATACGCCTCGCGACAGTCCACCGAGCTCACTGTCCTTCAGTCGGTTGCGCAGGCGGCGTCGAAGCAGCGGGCTCTGCGGGAGGAGCCGGAGGTTTGGCGGGTTCAAAGTAGTAGAGAATTCGCGTGCAGGTCTCGCAATGATAGATCTCTTCGTTTCCATCGCGGCGCATCTCTTGAAACACGTGCGGCCGGACGCGCATGCCGCAAGCGCCGCATTTCTCGTCGCGGACTTCGGCCAGTGCCGTGCCGCCATGCCTGCGCGCGATGCGCTGATAGTGATCGAGGAGATTTTCGGGCACCGCGGCGATGGCCTTCGCGCGCTCGGCCTCGAGAGCGACGCGTTCCTTCTCGGCAACGGCGCGGTCGGCTTCAATCTTGGCGCGCTCGCCCTTTGAAGTCTCTTCCACTTCCTTCAGCGTTTTTTCCGAAGACTTGATGCGCCGGTCGTACTCCTCGCCCGCCACCATCTGCTCGAGAAGGCGATCTTCGGCGTTGGCGGCCTCCTGATCGGCCATTTGCGCTTCGTGCTGCAGAGTCTTGAAAGCGTCGTTAGTCTTGACCTGGTAGGCCTGATCGCGATATTTGCGGCCCTTCTCTTTCCATTGCTCGACGTCCAATTCGTACTTCTTGCGCTCCTTGAGAGCGGTCAGATGAGCGGCCTTCGAGGTTTCCAGTTCGGCCCGCGCCGCCGCGACGCGCGCTTCGACTTCCGCAAGTCTCTTGGGAATGGCCGCGAGCCGCGCGCGAACTTCGCTCAGACTGACGTCCACGGTCTGCAGCTCGATGAGGTGCTTGATAACGGGTTGCACGG
Source organism: Candidatus Acidiferrales bacterium (assembly GCA_036833535.1). GTDB lineage: Bacteria > Acidobacteriota > Terriglobia > Acidiferrales > UBA7541 > Palsa-147. The sequence continues at coordinate 6,103 of DAITPO010000045.1, forward strand.
GAGATGAATTCTAACACATGCGTCGCGGCCTGCAGGCGGTAGCGCCGGCGCTACTTTCAACGCCCAGCGTTGGCGGCTTGGGCTTGGGGGCGCACCGGTAGTTGAACACCGCCGATTTGCAGGCGGACGCACGCATGTCCGTGGCCGAGGCCATATTTCAGGGCCGGATAGACGCGCGAAGTGGCAATCGTGAGCGCCAGCGATACGAGCGCGCGGCGGCCCCAGCGATCCACCACTTTCTCCCGCAGGCGATCCGATTCGGCGATGTCGCGCGCCAGCACCGACTTCGCAAATGCCCAGCCGAGCGCGGCATCCTCCGGCATCGCCGCTTCATTGCCCGTCACGATTGCTCGAAGCGCCTCGGGCTTCACGCCGGCGCGTTCCGCCATCGTCGCTACGAGCTGCGTGCACGGGCCGCAGTCCTCGGCCAGCGTGGCCGTGAGTTTCGCCGCGTACCACGCTTCCTTCGGCACATCCTCGCGATGCTCTGACATCGCAGTGATTTTGGCGAACTTCCAAAACGCGCGCGGGCTCGCCGTGTACATGTCGCGCATGTACTCCGCGTCGTAATCGAAATTCTTCTCAAATGCCGCGATTCTCTTTTTTACCAGCCAACCCAACATGGCTTCACTCCTTCGCGGCGCGCCTCTCCGGCCACGCCAGCCAAATAATCAGAAGACCCGGAAGAAAAACGGTCGGCAATTCGCCGAGCAACTGATGCGCGTGTTCGCGGCCCGCGAACGCATCGCGAACGTGAACGAGAGCATGCAGTACGAGAAAGCCGCCGCCTAGCATCGCGGCAGGCCAGGCCACCTTCGGTGATTTCAGCAGCCAAAACAAACTCAGCGCCGTAGCAAGATAGGCGCAGCCGATATCACGAATGAAATGCATGTTCGCGGGCCCGGTCCCAGCGACACCCGGAACTGCGCTATACCAATTCATCGGGCTGACGAGCATCCAAAGCGCATTCGCGCCCAATGCCAGCCCGAGGATGAGTGTCAGCACCCGCCTCATCTGCTTTGCATCCCCACTCTCTATTCGACGACTGAAGCGCGCCGATGGCTGCGAGCATCATACGCCTCGCGCCGCGTCTCTATCGGCCCGTCTTTTCATCAAGTTACAGGTGCGTCTTTTTCACGCCGCCGCTCGTATAGCTTATATGATAGCCGCGGCAATCTTCGCTGGGGAGGCTCGGGTGGGGCTCGAAGCCGAAGTTAGTCAGCTTCGTCGTGGCGACCTCGACGCGCTTTCTGTCCTGCTGGCCCGCTATCAGAATCGCCTCTATCGCTACCTGCTGCGGATGGTTCGTGATACCGCCGATGCCGACGATTTGTTCCAGCAGACCTGGATTCGAGTTGCCGAGCAGATTCGCAAGTACGACCCGAGCCGCAATTTCGATGCCTGGCTTTTCACTCTCGCGCGGCACTTGGCGATCGATCATCTGCGCCGCCGCAGGCCGGAAAGTCTCGACGAGCCGGCCGCGCACGATCCGCAAGGCGCGACGCCGGCAGATCGCTTGCCATCCGCCGAGCGGCCGGCGCTCGAAGGCCTGATCGAACGCGAGAAGGGTACGCGCCTGGCGGAATGTGTTGTCGAGCTACCCGTGATATACCGTGAAGTTCTGAGCCTGCGCTTCGAAGAAGAAATGAAACTCGAAGATATAGCCGTGGTGCTGGATGCGCCGCTTTCGACGGTGAAAACGCGCCTGCGCCGCGGCCTCGAATCGCTGCGACTGAATCTCGAAGCCCGTTATCCCGGGGAACGCTGGATATGAGCAACTGCGACCAAATCCGCGATCTTTTGGCGCTCGCCGCCTCCGGCGCGCTCGATCGGAAAGCCGAAGAGCGCGTCGCCGAGCACGTGCGCATCTGCTCGGTCTGCGCGGCCGAGCTCGATAGCTTTCAACTTGTCGCGCGCGGCCTGCGCCGTTTGCCGACGCCGCAGCCGTCTCCGATGCTCGTCGAGCGCGCTCGCGCCAGAGCCGAGTTTCGCATGGCGGAAGAAACCGAGCAGCGCTCGAATCGCAAAGTTCTGATCCTGCTCATCGGCTTCGCGTGGACTCTGTTGATTGTGAGCTGGCCGATCGTGCGGCTTCTCAGCGGCGGCATCGAGACCTGGCTCACCGCGCGCCTGCCGCAATCTTGGTACGCATTCGCCGGATTCACAGGCCTCGGCTGGCTCGCCGCCGGAGCGGCGGCCATCGTCCTGGCCTGGCACAACCGGCGCGAAAGGGAAACGACATGAGCACCTGGAACGAACGCATCGCAATAATTCCGCGTACAGCCAAAGTGATCGCCGTCTTGCTAACGATCGGAATCGTCGTCCTTATCGTCACCCTCTCCCATCTTCCGCCGGGGCATGGTGAAGCGCCGCTACCGCTGGCAGCGAAAATCTGTCTGCCGATCTTGGCCGGTGCGCTCGTTTTCATTTTTGTCATGTTGGATGGCTTCGTTTATGGCGACGCGAAGCAGCGCGGCATGCGCTACGTGATGTGGACGCTGCTGGCGATTTTTCTGCCCGACGCGATCGGCGTCATTTTGTATTTCATCCTGCGCGATCCGATGCCGACAACCTGCCCGCATTGCAGCACCAAGGTTTTATCGAAGTTTGCCTTCTGCCCGAGCTGCGGCACATCGCTGAAGCCGACGTGCCCGCAGTGCGGCCAAGCTGTCGAGCCAATCTGGTCGAACTGCGGCCATTGCGGCACGAGGCTCCCCGGGCCAATGCCGCGCACAGCGTAGCTCGCAGGTAGCGCCGGCGTCCCTGCCGGCATCTTACGATCACAAGCGTCCGCGACGTTCTCGGTCGCCCGCGGACCCATTTCACCAAACCAATCCGGTCATTTTATTTTTGTTTGGAATCGCCCACGCAATTCTCGCGTAAAATTCTGACAGGAGGAGCCTCAATGCCTTACGTGCAGATTACCTGGGTCGCGGGCCGCAGCCCGGAACAAAAGCGGCGCATCGTTGAGCGAGTCACGGACACGCTGATTGCCGAAGGCGCGGCGAAGCGCGAACACATCCAGATCACATTCGTGGATTTGCCGCCGACGGACTATGCGGAAGGCGGTGTAACAGTAGCCGATCAAAAGCGCGCGAAATAAAGCGCCGTGGACCTCCTAAAAGCTTAAGGCGCGACCTGCACTTCCATTGAGGAATCCACGAAGTAACTCGTACACGGCTGCTCGGGCGTCGCGGCGCAGTGCGCGACCACGCGAAAATCCGTGGACGACGACTCGACTTCGTAGGTGTAGCCGTCGCGCCCCGTCTTCGCCACAACCAGCGCGCCGCTCGAAACCAGATCGGCAAGCGATGCATACGCGCCATGCTCGGCCTGATACGCGCGCTCGGCTTGCGCGATGGCGATCAAATCATTCTTCACGCCGGTCACATCGATCGTCTGCTGCGGCGTCCCGCCGCCCGTTGGCGAGGTTTTCTTCAAGATCAGCACGTAGCCCAGAACGCAGATCAGCGCCACCACCAGCAGCCCGACCAAACTTTTCATACCGGCCTCCCGTCGCGCGTCGCGACGTACTCTGCAATCAGTTAAGCCCCCTTGCCCTTCGCTCGCAAGCACGCGCGCGGCGCTGCCTCCCGATAAGTAATCCCAACGCAAAGCCCGCCGCGCAGTACCCTGCTCTTTAGCCTCTGAAACTTGCTCGAGAGTGATAAAGTCCGTCCGCAAACTCGATCCACAACGAGAAAATGTCCTCTCCTCGCCAACTCGTCGCGCGCCTCGGGCTCTTCGACGCCACGATGATCGTCATGGGCGGCATCATCGGCTCCGGAATTTTCATCAATCCCTACGTCGTCGCGCGGCAAGTCCACACTCCCGCGCTCATTCTTGGCGCATGGGCAATTGGCGGCGGCGTCGCGCTTCTCGGCGCGCTGGTGTATGCGGAACTCGCCGCGCGCATGCCCAGCGCCGGCGGCCAATACGCCTACTTGCGTGAGGCCTATCATCCCGCGATCGCTTTTCTCTATGGATGGGTTCTGCTGCTCGTAATTCAAACGGGCGGAATGGCAGCCGTCGCGGTCACGTTCGCAAAATATCTTCGCACCATGGCGCCGATCGCGATTCCGGACGGCTGGATTGCAGCGCTCGTGCTCGCAGGCCTGGCGATCATCAATTGCCTCGGCGTCCGCGCCGGAAGCACGGTGCAGAGCATCTTGATGGTGATGAAAATCGCAGCCATCGCCGCACTGGTATTCGTGGGTCTCTGGTACGCGCCCGCCGATCCGTCGGGTACGAGTGTGCGTCCGGTGCTCGATCGGCCGGTATCCTTCAATCTCATTGCCGCCATGGGCGCCGCGCTCATCCCGGTTTTCTTTGCGTACGGCGGCTGGCAGACTTCCAATTTCATCGCCGCCGAAGTGCACGAACCGCGCCGCAACCTTCCGCGCGCGCTGATTCACGGCGTGATCGGCGTGATTCTTCTTTATCTCGGCGTGAATTTCGTCTGCGTCCGCGTGCTAGGCCCCGCAGGTCTCGCCGCAACCGCCACGCCCGCAACCGAAGTGATGAGCCGCGCCTTCGGGCAGACCGGCACGCGCTTCCTCGCCGTAGCCATCACCATCTCCACGC
>DAITPO010000045.1:10786-26911 GCA_036833535.1 Candidatus Acidiferrales bacterium
GCCTTCGGGCAGACCGGCACGCGCTTCCTCGCCGTAGCCATCACCATCTCCACGCTCGGTTTCCTCAGCCAGTCGGTGCTCACGGCGCCGCGCGTCTATTTCGCCATGGCTCGCGACGGCCTATTTTTCCGCAGCGTCGCGTGGCTCGACCCGCGGCACAACGCCCCAGTCGTCGCGATTCTGCTGCAAGCGATCTTCGCCATCGTCATCGCGCTCTCCGGAAAATACGAGCAAATCCTGAATTACGTCGTCTCCATGGATTTTATTTTCTTCGGCCTCACCGCCACGTGCCTTTTCGCTTTTCGCCGCCGCGATGCCCGCAGCAGCGAGCAGACAAATCCAAGCAGCGCCGCCCCGGGCTTCCGCATGCCCGGCCATCCGCTGACGACGCTCATCTTCATCGCCATGTCCTGGCTCGTCGCCGCCAACACCATCGAGAAATATCCTGGCCACACGCTCATCGGAATGGCTATCCTTGCAGCAGGTGTTCCCGTCTATTTCTTCTGGAATCGACGGAACAAGAAGATTCAATCGGCGTGAGTCCCGCATGACCCACCGGCGCGAAATCCGATCGCCTTACATGGAATGGGCCAAGCTGCGTTCCGGCGCGAAATACAATCTCGCCGTGAGCGGCATGCCGAATCTGCCTCTATCGCGATTGGGAGTCACCATTAACGATATCGAGATTTCCGGCCCGGGCGGCTACGGCTACGCGCCGCTGCAGCAAGCCCTGGCCGCAAAATGCGGCGTCGAGCCGGAGTGCGTCGTAGCCGCCACGGGCACTTCGATGGCGAATCATCTCGCCCTAGCCGCGCTCATCGAGCCGGGCGATGAAGTAATCATCGAGCAGCCTGCCTACGAACTGCTCATCACCACCGCCGAATATCTCGGCGCGCGCGTCACGCGCGTGCAGCGTCCCTTCGGCGCCGGCTTTCAACTCGATCCGCGCGAAGTCGAACGCGCCATCACCGCACGGACGCGCGTAATCGTCATCACCAATCTCCACAATCCAAGCAGCGCGAGAATTCCGGATTCCATTCTGCGTCTGGTGGGAGAAATTGCGGCCAGCCATCGCGCCGTCGTGCTAGTGGACGAAGTTTATCTCGAAGCCTGCTACGACCCGGCCGTGCGCTCGGCGTTTCATCTCGGCCCGAATTTCGTAATCACCAGCAGCCTCACGAAAGCCTACGGCCTTTCCGGCCTGCGCTCCGGCTGGATTCTCGCCGCTCCACAACTTGCTGAGCGCATGTGGCGGCTCAATGATCTCTTCGGTGTGATTCCCGCGCATGCTGCCGAGCGGCTCAGCGTGATCGCGCTCGAGCGCCTTCCGGAAATCGCCGCCGAAGCCAAAGCGCGCCTCGAATCGAATCGCGCCCGCCTGCGAAAATTTTTCGAGTCGCGCATCGATATCGTGGCCGCTCGCCCCGAAGCAGGCACGATCGCTTTCCCGCAGCTCACTCACGGCCGTTCCGATGCTTTCTGCCAACTCCTCCGCGACAAATATGAAACCTCGGTAGTCCCCGGCCGCTTCTTCGAATCCCCCGATCACTTCCGCATGGGCTACGGCATGGATCCAGCAACGCTAGAAGAAGGCTTGCAGCGGATCGGTGCCGCGCTAGATGAATTCTCTTAAGTAGCGCCGGCGTCCCCGCCGGCATCTTACGAGCACAAAAGTAACAAACGCCGAAACTCGTCCGCGGAAGTCAATCGCCAAAGTCCGCCGTGTCTGTCTCGTTGCGGCGCTGTGACTGGATTGTGTTGGTTGAGATGTGCCGTCCGCGCATCACTTCTGCCCATGGCTCGCGCGTGCTCGTAAGATGCCGGCGGGGACGCCGGCGCTACGAAGCTTTCAACAGCCGCATAAACGCCCGCGCGGCATGAGACAGCGCCCGATCCCGGCGATGCAGAAAGAACAAATGCCGCGGCAAATGAAGCTGCCGGATACGAAGCTCCACTAAAGTCCCGCGCTCCAATTCCATCCGCGCGCACATCCGCGGCACAATCGCCACGCCCATATCCATTTCCACAAAGCGCTTGATGCTTTCAATCGTCGGTAGCTCCACGTCCATCCGCAACGGCACACGATGCCGCGCGAAAAGCTGCACCACGCGGATGCGGTACGGCGACTCGACAATGTGCGCGACGAACGATTCCTCGCCCAACTCCTTCACGCTCACACTTTTTCTTTTCGCCAGCCGGTGATGCCGCGGCACCACAAATGCCAGCTCGTCTTTCAGAAATTCCACCGCGGCAAGATTCGGATCGGTCGGACGGAACGTCACCACTCCGAAATCCAGACGGTAATTCAAAATCTCATTCGGCACATCCCGCGAAAACACTCGATGGATGCGCACATGCACGTCCGGATATTTCTTGCGATAAATGGCCAGCGCCGGAAGCAACGCGTGGATCGAACTCTCATTCACGCCAATCGACACCTGCCCCCGTCGCAAAGTCTTCAGATCCTCAACGCTCTTGTGAATCTCCTCGCGAAGATTCAGCATCCGCTGCGCGTATTCGCGAAGGAGATGCCCGGCTTCCGTAAGCTGCCCTGTCCGCGAGCCGCGCACGAAGAGCGGCTGCCCGACCCAATCCTCGAGTTTCCGCACAGCAATGCTGATTGCCGGCTGCGTGCGGTAGAGCTTCTGCGCCGCCCGAGAAAAGCTCTTCTCTTCAGCCACGGTAAGAAATACCTGCAAGCCAGCAAGATCCAAGTCAACCTCCGCCAGTGTCGCGCCGTTGTAGGGGCGGGCCATTAGTCCCGCCCGCCTTTCGGCCCCGCCTTCGATTTTGTTTGTGCCTTTTCTCCTGGTAGGTCCCTCGGCCGCCCTGAATCCCCCAATCCTTCTATAAACCCTGCTAATAGACAAGCAAAAAACTATAAATTTGACCGCACTGCCCCAGGGCGGTTCACTAGTAACGGGGGAGAAGTATGGACACGGTACATATTTTCGACACCACGCTGCGCGACGGCGAGCAATCGCCGGGCTTTTCGATGAATCGCGACGAGAAGCTGCGCCTTGCGCGGCAACTCGAGCTTCTCGGCGTGGACATCATCGAAGCCGGCTTCCCCATCGCCTCCGACGGCGATCTCGAAGGCGTCCGCGCCGTGGCCACTGAACTCAAGTCTTGCCGCGTCGCAGCGCTGGCCCGCGCGTTTCAACTCGATATCGATGCCGCGCTGCGCGCACTCGAGCCGGCCGCCATGCCGCGCCTCCACATTTTCCTGGCAACTTCGGATCTGCACCTGAAGTACAAGCTGCGCATGACGCGCGAAGCCGCGCTAGCGCAAATCGGCGAAATGGTTCGCTATGGACGCGCGCGCTCCAACGAAGTCGAATTTTCCGCCGAAGATGCTAGCCGCAGCGATCTCGATTATCTCGGCCAGGTCTTCGAAGCCGCCGCCGAAGCCGGCGCGACCATCCTGAACATCCCGGACACGGTCGGCTACAGCACGCCTGAAGAATACGGCGCGATTTTCCGCGCCATTGCCAAACGCGTCGCGCGCTTCCCCGGCATCACTCTCAGCGCGCATTGCCACAATGATCTCGGCCTGGCCGTGGCGAATTCTCTCGCTGCCATCGCCGCGGGCGCCCGGCAAGTCGAATGCACCATCAACGGTATCGGCGAGCGCGCCGGAAACGCCTCGCTCGAAGAAATCGCCGTGGCCCTGCAAGTGCGCCGCGCGGCCTTCTGTGTGGCCACCAATATCAGCCTGAAGGATATTTACGCCACCAGCCGCCTTCTCAGCGAAATCACTGGCGTCTCCGTCGCACCGAATAAAGCAGTGGTCGGCGCCAATGCCTTCGCGCACGAAGCCGGGATTCACCAGGACGGCATCCTGAAAAATCCGATGACCTACGAAATTATTTCGCCGCAGGCCGTCGGCGTCCCCGCGCGCCGCCTGGTGCTGGGAAAACATTCCGGCCGCAACGCTCTGCGCGCGCATTTGCTGGAGCTCGGCTTCATGACCAGTGATGAAGAGCTGCGTCTTTGCTACCTCGCAGCTATGGCGCTGGCCGATGCGGAAAAGCAAGTGACCGATCGCGATCTTCTGACCATCGTCCATCAGGTGCGCCGCAAAAATAATTCAGACGCCAAAGATCGCGGCGTCGGTGCTGCAGCTCCGAACTAGATCGCGAATCCGGTCGAAGCCGTTGTAGGGGAGAGTCTTTAGCCCTCCCGGTTTTCGGCCCAATTCCGGCGTCAATTTAGGCAAGGACCCTACAAATGAATGGAGTCCACAAAACGATCGCAGTCCTCCCGGGCGACGGCATCGGCCCGGAAGTAACGCGCGCTGCCACAAGAATTCTCTCCGATTGCGCCGCAGCCTTCGGCCACAGCTTCGAACTGATCGAATACCCATTCGGCGGCAACGCTATCGATCGCCTCGGCGAGCCGCTGCCTGCCGCAACGCTGGCCGGTTGCCGCACAGCCGATGCGATTCTGCTCGGCGCAGTGGGCGGGCCGAAGTGGGATAGCCTGCCGCTCAGCAAGCGTCCCGAAAGCGGCTTGCTCGGGCTGCGCGGCGGCCTCGAGCTCTATATCAATCTCCGCCCAATCCGCGTGCGCGAATCGCTGGCTGGAATTTCACCGCTGCGACCGGAGCGCGTCCGCGGATGCAATTTCGAAATCGTGCGCGAACTTGCCGGCGACATTTATTTTGGCGCTCATGAACGGCGCCGCGACAACGGCATCGAAAGCGCCCGCGACGTCGCCTCTTACTCCGAAACCGAGATTGAGCGCCTGGTTCGCTACGGCTTCGAACGCGCCACCGCTCGCCGCCGGCGCGTGGCCAGCGTGGACAAAGCAAACATCCTCGCCACGTCGGTCCTTTGGCGCGAGACGGTCACGCGCATCGCCAAGGATTATCCGAACATCACGGTCGAGCATCTCTACGTGGACAACGCCGCGATGCAAATCGTGCTCAATCCGACGCAATTTGATGTGATCGTCACCGCGAATCTCTTCGGCGATATTCTCAGCGACGAAGCCGCCGCTCTGGCCGGATCGATCGGATTGATCCCTTCGATGAGCCGCAGTCGCACGTCAAAAGGCGTGCTCTACGAGCCAATTCACGGCTCGGCCCCATCGCTCGCGGGTAAAGATGTTGCCAGCCCTCTCGGCGCAATCCTCTGCGCCGCCATGATGCTGCGCGAATCCTTCGGCTTGGCCGCCGAAGCCGATTGGATCGATGCCGCGGTTGATCACGTCCTCGAGCAGGGCTATCGCACCAACGAAATCGCCGAGCCCGGCAGCCAAATCGTCGGCTGCACGAAAATGACCGAGTGCATCCGCGCCGAAATGGCCGATTCCGCCCAGCACGCCGAGCGCTACGGCTGGGGCGTCTGACCGAGCAAGCGCAGTTGGTAGCGCCGGCGTCCCTGCCGGCATCTTGCGACGATAAGTCCCCGCAGAGGCCGAAGCCGTCCGCGGACTACAAAAACGCGAATGAGTATTCCGTCTTGAGTTTTCGTTGCCGCGTAGAACAACTCTGAGGAAAAACTAAGTTTTTCGCAGCACCAAAGTTCCCGCGATCATGTCGTGCAATGCCTGCTTCTTCGCTGTAATTCCTGCGAGGATATAGCCGATGAAGAGCGGCACTAGCCCGGTGATCAATCGCGAAAAAAATCGCGCCGTCGCTCGTCCAAAAGTCACGCGCCGCCCATCCAGATCCGTCACGATCAATCCCACCGCTTTTTTCCCTACGGTCCCTTGCCAGCTCGAACTCTCCAGCAGCGCGTAGTACAGCCACAATCCGCCAAGAAGAATAATAAACAGCGAGCAAAGAAAGATTACGAAGCCGGCGGCCGCAAGCGCCTGCTGCGGGTTGTCGTTCGACATCGACGAAAGCGCCGCACTCGCTCCGGTGGCAACGGCGAGAACCAAGACGATCGGCACGGCCACAATTCCCACGATGATCACGTCAAGCAGATACGCAACGAATCGCAGCCAGAATCCGGCATAAGGAACCGCCGGTACCATCACCATCGGCACCGCACCGGCCGGCGGCATCATCGCTCCGGCCTGCGGATACGCCGCTAGTGGCGCAGCAGCCGGCGCGTTCACCGCAGCCGGTGCCGCCAAACTACCGATCGGCGCACCGCACTTGGTGCAGAATGTAGCTCCGTCAGCGAGTGACGTGCCGCAGCGCGAGCAAAACATCGGCGTCTCCTCTCCTCACCACGCGTCCGTGCGCGTCCCTTCGCCTACTCCTGCCGGATCACCAGGCAGCTCGCAATGATGTCGTGCAGCGCCTGCTTCTTTTCCGTGAAGCCCGCCATGATGTAGCCGATCAGCAGCGTGAAGCTGGAAATGATCCTCGCGAAGAATCTCCCGGTAGCGCGTCCAAACGATACGCGGTTCCCCTGCAAATCGGTTACGCGCAATCCCAGCGCCTTCTTGCCCAGCGTTCCTTGCCACGCAGAACTTTCCATCAGCGCATAATAAAGCCATTCCAGCACCAGGCCGACGAGGATCATGCGTCCGAACGAACCGATCAATGGTGCCAAGTCTTCCGGACTTGGATGTCCGCGCAAAATCGTGCGTATCGCGGACAAGCCGAAGAATGGGAACAGGACGATTCTGGTCACTACGCCGATCAGGATGCGATCGAGGATCCAGGCGACAAAGCGCAGCCAGAATCCTGCGTACACCACTCGCGGAACTGCGGCTGCGTAGGCCGGTGCCGCCACGCCGCCGGTTGGCTGCCCGCACGCCGGGCAGGCTGCTGCCGCCTCGGGCACTGTCGCGCCGCATTTTGAGCAAAACATTATTCACCTCACAAAATTTGCACTGCTGCCTCGCAAGCTCGACTAAACGCTCTTTACCACCAGGCATCCGGCGATCATGTCGTGCAGCGCCTGCTTCTTCTCCGTGAACCCGGCCATGATGTAGCCGATGAGCAGAGTAAAGCCGGAAACGATCTTGCCGAAGAATCTTCCGGACGCTCGGCCGAAGGAAACGCGGTTGCCGTTGAGATCGGTCACACGCAGTCCGAGGATTTTCTTTCCAATGGTGCCCTGCCAGCCGGAGCTTTCCAGGAACGCGTAGTAGAGCCAGACGCCGAGGACCGCGACCGCCTCGATGAGTAGAAAGACGCCCACAACTGAGCCGCCGGCGGCCATCTCGTCCGGATTGCGCGCCATGGAGGCCATCGAGAGACCGAACATGGCGCTGAACACGAGGAAGATGGGAATCATAACGATCCAGATGATGACGATGTCAATCAGGTAGGCCACGAAGCGCAGCCAGAACCCCGCATAATACACAGGGCGTCGCGCATCGGCGCTTGCGGCATACGCCGCGGCCACAGCTGGTGACGGCGCAGGCGGCATCACCGCTGGTGCGCCTCCTGCGGGCTGGCCGCACGCGGGACAGAACGAAACTCCTTCGGGAACCGTTGCGCCACACTTCGAGCAAAACATGGGACCTCCCTAATCCGGCGGATGCCTGTGGGTCGGAAACAACGTCTCTGGTGGGGCATCCTACTCAACTCGGTTCGCGCGGGTCAACCACCAAGCGGCAATCCGTGGCCCGCATCGTTGCAAGGATTGAACAGCGAGATCCTTCGCTTCGCTCAGGATGACACCGCCGCCATGGGCGCGTGCGATGGAGCGCCGCCTCATCTACTGCCGCGCGCGCGGCACGCCGTAAGTCTTTGCCGTCATGCGATCGAGGGCGCGGTCCGTCAGGATGCGCTTCAGGAAAGTCACGATCTTGGCTTCGCGGGTGACGGGATAACGCGCGCGGGGCGAATTGGCGCGAATCGCGCCTAGAATCACGCGGGCGCAATCTTCCGGCTTGGACTTCGAGTCCTTGGTCAGATTCCCCCAACCGCGCTGGAATCCGGCGTACACGGGCGCATACGCGCTCTTCTGCGCTCCCATCACATATTTCGATGAAAGCTCCTGGGCCGCGCGCTCCATATCGCTCTTTATGTAGCCCGGCTCGATCAGAATCACGTGCACGCCGAACGGCAGCAGTTCGATTCGCAATGAGTCGCTCATCGCTTCCACGGCGTGTTTCGAGCTGCTGTACGGTCCGAGCACCGGCGAGGACATCTTTCCCGCCACCGAGCTCATATTGATCACGCGGCCGCGGCGACGCTCGCGCATTTCCGGCAGGACGCGCTGCGTCACGCGCACCATGCCGAAGAAATTCGTCTCGAACTGCTTGCGGAAATCCTCGATGGTGATCTCTTCGATCACCGCGGCCAGAGCAATTCCAGCATTGTTGACGAGAATGTCCACCGGCCCGGCTTCTTCGTGAATGATCCCGATGGCGCGGTCTACGGAAGTGTCGTCGGTGACATCCATTTCGAGGGATCGCAGCGGCAAATTCTTCTGCTTCGCCTCAGCATCGAGCGCAGCGCGCTTCGCGGCGTTGCGTCCGCCGGCGAAGACGCGGTAACCCTGCGCCGCCAGTAGCAGCGCCAAAGCTTTGCCCAATCCTTCAGTTCCGCCGGTAATTAAGACGCACTCCATGACAGCACCTCGTGGTGGCAATCGAGTTCCCAACGCTACCGCAGAAGGGCGAAGTTTGGTAGCGGCTGCGTCAGAGACCCAGCGCTAAAGCGCATCGTTAATGGCGCGGCTCTTCCGGAGCGCTGAAGCGCTCCTTCCCCCGCATGAATGCGGGGGCTGCCACCTTCGACGAGGCTGCGGCGGGCGGTTACGAAATGACCCGAAGTAATGCGCCGATTGCCCGGACGAGATTTGTCATGTATGCGCGACTTTGATCCCCGCTGTAGCGCGATGAGCCTGCGGCGCGTGCTTGCAGAGGGTCTAAAAAAGTGCCGTTTTCACGCGATTAGAAATGACGCCGATGCTTTGTTTTGTTGAAGTTACGGCGATTTCTAATAATTTTGCACGCGATTAGAACTCGAGGAGTTTCTCCTTTCTAGGGGATCTTGTTGGGGCCGAAAATGGGAAGCTGTCAGTCAAGTTTTCAGCACCTCTCGATACGGACAGAGCAAATACGGTTCCGGAATGGCTTCGTTTACATCAGGGATGAAATCGGAAAAACCCGGATCGACATTGGGAGGTGGGGAGTCCGCGGGTGCGCCGGAGCGTTGATTTGACAGGTCGTTCGTCGGAGGGCGCAGCAAGCCGCGCCCCTACGACGGCAAGTTCTTTACTCCGGCGAATGGCAAAACGTGCTTTATACGCTGTTCGGCTGATTTCGGATTTCTAAATTCTAGATATTTCGCAAATTAAATTTCCTCCTTGTCGCAATCCGTCGGAGTGCGACCACCGTACTTATGCCGGGAAACGAAATCCCAAATCAATCACATGGAGATGGAGAGAAAAATGAAAAGATTAATCGGATATTTGATTTTGGCATTTTCGCTGGTGGCGCCGGTGGCTGCATTCGGGCAGAGCAATACCGTGATGGTCGGCGGGCAGGCCATGTACCCGACGAAGGACATCATCGACAATGCTGTGAACTCGGCGGATCACACGACGCTGGTCGCTGCCGTCAAGGCTGCCGGCCTGGTGGATGCTTTGAAAGGCGCGGGGCCGTTCACAGTTTTTGCGCCGACGAATGAGGCGTTCGCAAAGCTGCCTTCGGGGACCGTGGACACGTTGCTGAAGCCTGAGAATCACGACATGCTGGTGAAAATTCTCACTTATCACGTCGTTGCGGGCCGGCTCTCGACTGCGACACTGAAAAAGCAGATCCGCGCGGGACATGGAACCGCCACGCTGAAGACCGTCAGCGGCGGGACGCTATGGTTCATGATGAACGGCGACGACAACATCACGATCAAGGATGAAAAAGGCGATGTGGCGAATCTGACGATCGCGAACGTCAATCAATCGAACGGCGTAATCCAAGTAATCGACACAGTTCTACTCCCCAACTAACACGCACTCGAAAACAAAAAAGCCGGAGGTAGTATTCAAGCCTCCGGCTTTTTCTTTTTCCCCGTCCCGCCGGCTTCGACGACGAAGAGATCAACCAAGGCCTTCCGTACTGGACGGCCTCACATTTTCGAATCAGAATGAATCGCCCGGCAAATCAGCGGCGAATCGCGAGTTTGTGGCGATGCGGGTCCGGCCATCACTGAAGATGTTGCGAACTCATCGCTCGGAAGAGCCGGCGGGACGCCAGCGCTACAACAGCAACCCCGTGAAACCTGCGCTCAATTTCAGTCATCACAAATTCGACCGTTGCTTAGGAGTCTCGGCATGATCATAAAAGTCAAAGGCGGTTACAAAGTTGTTTCGGAGAACGGGAAGAAAAATCTTGGCGGGCCTTACAAAACGAAGGAGGAGGCGCAGAAGCGGCTGCGGCAGGTGGAATATTTCAAGCACAATAAGTAGGAGCTTGTCGGGCCAGCTTGCTTGCGGCTGACCAGAACGCCGGCTGGCAGCCGGCGCTACGCGGGTATTTGCGATCGAGGTCCGGCGTTGATTGCGGATGTTGCTGCGTGGTCCGTCGTCGGATGCCGGCGGGGACGCCGGCGCTACTTTAGGCCTTCTACTACGAATTCGGTGGAGAGTTCGCGGACGTAGGTCATCGCGTAGCTCTTGCCGTCGGGCGAAACGATGGCACTGAGCGCAACGGTTATCGCCGGAACTTCCCCGGGAGTAATCGTGCGCAGCAGCGTTCGTTTGCCGCTGGCCAATTCCACGCGCCAGATTTCGACCTCGCGGTTTGGACCGCCCCGCCGCACGAACACTCCCGCGCCGTCGGCAGTGAAATCAAACGGACCGTCACCCTTCTGGAACTGCGTGATCTTCTGCACTGCTCCGCCGTCCATCGGAAACAACTCGTACTCGGAAGCGTCCGCGTTGAACGTCAGAAGCCGCTTTCCATCCGGCGATGCCGCTATTCCCCTTACGCCCTCAGGCGTAAGCGGCGATTCATTGCCTTTCAGATCCACCAAGAAGGTGCGCTCGCGGTGGCCAGGTTCGTTGCCGACAGTGGCGATGCGGCCATCGGGAAGCCAGCGGGCGCCCAGGTGAGTGACGTTCGTATGGGTGAGCTGGCGAGGTTCGCCGGCTCCCGTCGGCAAAAGCAGAATTTGATCGGGCGACACGGGCAGCCGGGCAATGGCCCATTTGCCGTCGGCTGAAAGATCCATAGGGTCGCCATCGCCGAGACGCACCGCGGGTGAGCCATCGAGATTGCGCAGAAATGTTCCGTACAACGGGCCGCTGTGCTGATCGCCAATCAGAATCTGTTTGCTGTCGGAGGAAAAGCGCGTGCCGTAAGCCCAATCCATGGCGGTAAAATCGCGCGGCTGCGGAAATTCCGGGGTTGTTACCATCACGATGATGCGTTCATTCATGCCGCGAACGAGCGCGCGCCCATCCGGAAGCACGTCCTGAATGGTCAGATCCTCGGGCCCGGTGAGAAGAGGTCGCACGCGTCCGCGCAGAGTGGTGGCGTAGAGCGAACGCGCCACGCCGACGGCTGCCGCAGCGAACCAGATCTCATCGCCCTTGGGCGACCAGGCCACGCCTTGCGCCGAGCCGTAGCTGGGACTGAGTATTTTTTTGTGGCCCTCCAGATCTACGACCGCCGCCGAGCCCTGATCGTCGCCGAAAATCGGATGGTCGGCAAAGGCGATCATTTTGCCGTCGCGAGAGAAGCGCGGATTGCTGATCCACCCGGTAGTTTCAATCAACACTTTTCCGACTGGATATTCCAGGTGATACGCGTGGGTTTCAGGAATGAATCGAACGATCAAGAAATCTTTGCCGCCGGGCGCCCAATCTGCATATTGCACGTTATCGAGCACCGCGCGCGGGGCGCCGCCGCCGAGCGGCGCTCTGGCCAGCGTGCCAATCAGGGCATATCCCGGCCCAATGCGATGCACGTTTTGGAGGATGAGCAGCTCGCCACTTTCGGATACCGAAGCGATCGCGTCAGCCTTCACGCCGAGCGGACGCAAGCCCTGGCTATCGAAACGTCCGGTGTAAAGCGACATATCGATATCGGTGCCCCAGCGCGATGCGCTGATGAAGCTTTGTCCATCGGGCAGGAATCGCGCGGAATCCACGGAGCCTTGCTGAAAGCTGACTTGAAGGAAATTGGGCGGCTCGGAGTGCGCGGTGGCGCGGGCGAGGAACCAGCTCGCGGCAGCTACCAAAATGAGTCCCGCCGTTCCGGCTGCTGCAAATATCCACGGCCGCGAGACTCGCGGAACGGGCGCGGCGACGGCTGCGAGAGTGGTGGACGAACGCAAACCGCTCATTTCGCCGAGTTGAAAGGCGATATCGCCGGCGGAGGCGAAGCGCTGCTGCGGATTTTTCTCCATGCAGTGATGGACGATGTGATCTAGGGACGGCGAAATTTCCTGATTGGTGGCGCTGAGTTCGGCGGGCTCTTCTTTGAGGATGGCGCTCATCACGTCGGCGGCGCTTTGGCCGTGGAAGGCGCGCTTGCCTCCGAGCATTTCGTAGAGCACGGCGCCGAAACTGAAGATGTCGCTGCGGGCGTCGGCGGGTTGGCCGCGGACTTGTTCAGGGGACATGTAGCCGACGGTGCCGAGGACTACTCCGGCTTGCGTGGCGGGATGATCGAGTGTTGCGTCGGCGTCTTTGGCCGAGGCCTCGCTGAGTTTGGCGAGGCCGAAATCGAGGATTTTTACGCGGCCGTCGTCGGTGATGAAGATATTGTCGGGCTTGAGATCGCGGTGCACGATGCCGCGTTCGTGGGCTGCTGCCAGGCCGCGGGCGATTTGGATGGCGTAATCCACGGCTTTGCGCTCGCGTAACGCGCCAGCGGTGAGTAGCTGGCGCAGCGTCTGGCCTTCGAGCAGTTCGGAGACAATGTACGGTGATTCTGCTGCGGCTTCGGGCGTGCCGGATTTTGCCTTCGCGTTCGGGAGCTGTGCCGCACCAACGTCGAACACGGTGAGAAGATTTGGATGATTGAGTGCGGCTACGGCTCGGGCTTCGAGTTCGAAGCGCCGCAGACGATCTTGATCCGGGGCCAGCGAGCTGGGCAGGATTTTGATGGCTACGTCGCGCTGCAGGCGGGTATCGCGGGCGCGATAGACTTCACCCATACCGCCGGCACCGATTAGCGACTGAATTTCGTAGGGGCCGAGTTTGGTTCCCGCAGAAAGCGCCATTAGGACCGCGATTATAGTCCACGCGAGGAGAATTGCGTAACGCCCGCTGCCAGCAGGCGATCCTGAAATGCGGGACGATGCGGCCTTCAAGTCCGAGACGCAACTGCGTAGATTGGTACTGGGTTTGAATGCGTGGCGCGAATCAGCCATTCCGTCGGAAAGACGCCGGCTGGCAGCCGGCGCTACGATTCCGCATTCGTTGCTTCGAGGAAGAAAAAGAGATATAGAAACATGGCGGTGAACTAGTCATGACGAAACTACGAATGTTCGCTGTCCTCGTTGTTGTCGCGCATTGGGTCGACGCGGTCGGTCACTTGTTCCTCGCGGCAAAGGTCCTTCCACCTCCGAACGACCACGTCAGCTGGCTGGCCATCACGTTGATATCGTCCGGGCACGTGGCGGTGTGCCTGGCGCTGTGGACGCTGCGGGGTCGATTCGCCGGGCTGGTCTCATTGATTTTCTTTTTGGCCGCCATGGGCGCCGATCTTTACGAGCACTTCCTGCACGCGTCTGGGAACAATGTCTTCATGATTGCGCCCGGTGATTGGACGGCCTCGTTCAACGCCAGCGTCTTCGCGCTTCTTGGGCTCGAGATTCTGGGATGCGTGCTTGGAGTTGTCTTGGTTAGCGGCAAGGCAAGCAGCGGCAGTCACCCCCAGATCGCCAATCACAGCGCCCTGTCCTAGGCTCCTGCTAAAGCGAGTTGATAATCTGCGGGCGGGACTGAAGGCCCGCCGTTCCGACGAAACAGAGGGTAGTGGCGCGGTTTCGGTAGGGCCTACACCGGCAGGCGGAGCAAGCCCCGCCCCTACGCAGCGTGGTTACTTTTTTGGGCCTAGCGGGATCATGGCGTGTTCGTAGGGGGTGCCGGCCCACATCATGTAAGGCTTGGTTGGGTCTGGGTCTTTGGCTTCTGTGTAGCCTAGCGTCCTTGAGGCCTGACCGAAGACCATGATGTGCGGGCCTGTGACTACCCAGTGATTGTCGGGAGTTTTGGACATGGCGTAGGGATCGGTGTTGCTGGCGCCTTCGTCGCCTGCGAGCATGTAGGAAATTCCGATTTTGTCCGAGGGCATGGACTTGTTCATTACCGCTTGGATGAATTGCATGCTGTTGGCGTCGTTGCACATTTTGTCTGTGCCCATGACCATGCAGGTGAAGCCGTTGCTGCCTTTGCGGATGGTCTTCATATTGCCGTCAGCGCCCATGCGCACTACTGCTGCGCCATCGGCTATGGACTTCGGTGCGGCTGAGAGGGCTTGGGCGGTGTACTCGGCGTCGGTGACTTCTGTTTTCTGAGATGCCTGAGACATCGGCTTTTTGGAGCTCATTTCCTTTTTTTGCGATTGGGCGAAAACGGCGATGGCCAGGAGCGAACAGGAAAGTGCCAGCGTTTTTGCGAGTATGCGCATAGTTCCTCCTCGAAGTTAAATTCGGGCCGGACGTCGGGACCCAGGATCAACCTTGGAAATTACACAAGGCATCTGACGAGCGCAATGCTTTCTCTGCCGGCAGGTTTTGTGAACTGGGGCGAGTTGGAGCAGTGGCTTTCCGGGATCCCGCGCTGATCCTTCGGCTGCGCTCAGGACAAGAGGGCGTCGCTACAAACGGTTGAGGCCCGCTCGGAAATGCCGAAAGGGGCTGGCGCTCAAACGGCGCTAGCCCCTCTCGAAAGTGCTTTGATTCGCTTACGTCCGGTCGAGCGAGAAGATTAATTAAGTTACTCTACATGTTGCCCGCCGGATTTCCTCATGAGTGGCTTCACGGCAGGGAGCTTGGACCCCTTTTTCAGCGGCTTCTTTGTGGCCATATTTGGTTCACCTCATTCGTCTTGGTTTGGGGATCGCGGCACGGTTCACATCTGCGGGGATATGCCAAATTCCCGAAATGCAGCGAGAGCAATTGGCGGTGGGAAGGTACTCCATTGATCGAAAAGACTCAAGATTTTTTGTGGCACCAGCTATGACCGCGCGTTCAGCAAAACGCGAGACTCGCGCCCGGCGTTCGGCCCGGAATTGGGCGCATACCTTGCCATTGCGGCGGAAAAACGCCGGCAAGCAGCTGCGCTACGGTCCAATATCCTGGCCCGTTAATTTCCACAACCGCTCCTGATATTCACATCCAGAACCCCCAAAAACTCTTGAACCGCACTTGACGATTGTGAAGAAAGTGTTATACTTTCCGATTGTCAGGGGGGGCCGCGTAGGTGTATTGCCCTGCCGACGGCCCGCGATCTGCCTTATCGTCAATGAGGTGAGGTTGGTTACGAATACCGGGTAGAAAACAGTTGAGCTTCGCGCGAATCCGTCACCCGTAGGCTGTGCTCGGGGAAGGACGGACTCACCCGGCGCTCGACGCCGGGGTTTTTATTTCCCGTGAGACCGGCTCCAAACCGGTTTTACGCTCCGCCAGGCGCGGGGAAGTTCCGGGCAATTGACGGTAACTTGGTTCTTTGACAACTGAAGGAAGCTGGCAATTTACACCTTCTGCTCTGCAGGCGGATGTATCGCCGCGTGGAGTAGAGGGAGTAAACCGCATAATTTGCTCGAGTAGCGTATTGTGGAAAGGCGAGCTTGCCTTGACGCGCAGTACTGAGCTGCAGACGACGAAGCTTTGCAAGAGCGTTCGGCGTAGGCAACTCAGGCTCTTGGTCCCGCGAGGGATTGAGACGTGTTGGGTAAGTTTTATGGTCAAGCTACTAAGGGCGTACGGTGGATGCCTTGGCGCCAACAGACGACGAAGGACGTGGCAAGCTGCGAAAAGCCTCGGGGAGCCGCAAACAGGCTTTGATCCGGGGATGTCCGAATGGGGAAACCCTACCGAGTGAACCTCGGTAACGGCCCGCTGAATAAAATAGGCGGGTGCGAGTCAACCCAGGGAAGTGAACCATCTCAGTACCTGGTGGAAAATAAATCAAACGAGATTCCGAAAGTAGCGGCGAGCGAAATCGGAACAGCCCAAACCTCGGTGTTTACATCGGGGGGTTGTAGGACCGCGTGAGTAGAGTTACCAATCCGGAGGCTAGGTGAACCTGC
>DAITPO010000046.1:0-25469 GCA_036833535.1 Candidatus Acidiferrales bacterium
GGCTAGCAGCGGATCATCTTTCGTTTTTGACCCGCCTTGCCGGACGCCTCGACCTTTTCGATGTACGCGGTGGCCAGCGGAACATTGCAGGATGTCTCGCCCATGTCCACTGAAACGGCGCCGATCTGCCGGGCCGACGCTTTCGCCTCTTTCATCAACGGTCGGACGCAACTTCCGACGGCGATGACAAAACCATTCATGGTGTAGCGAACCCGGTTTTGTGCGCCATGGATTTCCTTGGCCACCGTCCCGAGAAGCTGCTTGATTTCCGCGAGGTTCAAAATGTCGTCCGCCTGAGTGCCGACGATTCCCGCATACGTGCACCAACCGCAGGATGCCACCTGCTCATTCTTTGACTTGATCCAGCGCATCGCCAGTTCGCGGGACTGCGGATTCTCCACCGCCACCGACGGAACCGTGTATTCGGCGATCATCTGCAACCCCACCGCGCCCTCCGCCCACTCATTCAATTGTTTCGCGGTCATCTGCGCGCCGTTCGCCACCAGCCCGGCGAGATACATAGCATCCATATTGCCCGTCGCGTAAAGATCGCAAGCGAGGGCCTGCTGCCCCTTGATTCTCTTCGCGATGACCTTGAGATCCGCCATGCTCACGCCAAACATGTTCTGCGTGGCGTTTCCGTGCCGCGCATATATTTTGCGCGTTTGGGCGCTGCCCTTCTTCTTCAAGTCGGCCATGATGGACGCCGCGCTGAGCATGATTTCTCCTTCACTTCCTCGCGTGCCCCGGCATTTTGCATGAACAATGCACCGGCTGTCAGCACCCGGCCAAAGATTTTTCCGGACCTTTCAAAGTGATAAACTGCGCCGGGGCGAATCCAAAAAAAGGAAATTCTGGGTGAGCTATCAATGCTCTATCGCACATGCATCGCTTTGATTTTGACGCTGGCGGCCGCGCAGGCGCAGCCCGCAATCCCGGATACCCCGGCGGGCCACACATTCAAGGCCTGGCTGGAAGCGTTCAATAGCGGTGACCGGGCGGCGCTGGACGCTTACTACCACAAATATGAGCCGGCCAAATCAGTGGACAACATGATGCAGTTCCGGGGCCAGACCGGTGGATTCGACCTTCTCGCCATTGAGAAGAGCGAGCCGCTGGAACTCCAGTTTCTCGTCAAGGAGCGGCAAAGCGACACAAGAGCTCTCGGGAAGATGGAGGTGAAAGATGGCGACCCCGCCGAGGTCACCAGCTTCACGCTGCGCGCGATTCCTCCGGGCGCCTCTGTCTCGGATTTCAATTTCAAAATTGATGCCGCAACTCGAAACAAAGTGATCGATGGTGCGATCGCGAATCTAAACGAATTCTACGTATCTCCGGATTTAGCGAAAAAGATGGAGGACGCGGTACGGGCTCGGCAGAAAAAGGGCGACTACGACTCAGTGACCGACGGCGACGCCTTCGCCATGATGCTCACCGACAATTTTCAGGAAGTGAGCCACGACAAGCACCTGCATGTGATGTTCAGTCCCGTGCCCATGCTGGAAAAGCCGGAAGGCCCAGAACCGGACGCGGACGCCCGGTATCGAAAAGAAATGGAACGCGTAAACTGCGGCTTCGAAAAGGTAGAGCTCCTTTCGGGGAACGTCGGCTACTTGAAATTCAACATGTTTGCCGATCCGGATGTCTGTGGGCCCACGGCGGTGGCGGCCATGAATTTCCTCGGCAATGTGGACGCCATCATTTTCGACCTGCGCGAAAACGGCGGTGGCGATCCAAGAATGATCGCACTAATCTCAACCTATCTATTCTCCAAACCCACGCACCTCAACGATCTCTGGGAGCGGAAGACAGACACGACCGACCAATATTGGACGTTGCCGTATGTGCCGGGCAAAATTTTAGACGGCAAGCCGGCTTACGTGCTGACCTCGAAGCGGACCTTTTCCGGCGCTGAGGAGTTCAGCTATAACCTTAAAAATCTGAAACGCGCCACCATTGTTGGCGAAACCACCGGAGGCGGCGCCCATCCGGTCTCGGGTCACCGAATTGACGACCATTTCAGGATTGGCGTGCCATACGCGAAGGCCATCAACCCCATTTCCAAGACCAACTGGGAAGGAACCGGCGTTGAGCCTGACGTGAAGGTTACTGCGGCCGACGCGCTCGCAACTGCGGAGAAACTCGCTGCGGAAAAGCTGGGCTCGAAATAAGCTCAGAGGCCGGTGAAAGCAACCGCACGTTTAAGCGATCTCTGCGTGGCGCCCGTCGGCTTGTCTTTTTGATTTAGCAGTGCGCGTCAACCGAGTTATCTTCGTCCTTTGAAGAATTCTGTAAGTTGGCGTTGCATGGGGAGGTTTCCATGATGCGACGTGGAATGGCTATTGCTGCACCGCTTGCCGCCTTGGTCGCGCTTGCACTTTCGTGTGCGGCGCAGAACGCGCCTGGGATGCGCGTTGTGGAGTTGACTGCCGCCGATGGGACTGTGCTGAAGGCTACTTTCTTTGCTGCGGCTAAGCCGGGGCCTGGCGTGATCATGCTGCATCAGTGCAACCGGCAGCGGAAGGTTTGGGACGACCTCGCCGGGAGCCTTGCTGCTTCGGGGATCAATGTTCTCACTTTGGATTTCCGCGGGTTCGGCGATAGCGGCGGCACGCCTTTGGACAAGCTTACGCCGGAGCAGGCGGGCAAGAACATGGAAGAGATTTGGCCCGGCGATGTGGATTTGGCGCTCAAGTATTTGGAAGCGCAGCCCGGCGTGAGCCATGACTTCATTGGTGTCGGCGGCGCGAGTTGTGGAGTGGATCAGGCCGTGAAACTTGCGGCGCGACATGCGGAGGTGAAGTCGCTGGTGCTGCTCTCTGAAGGAACGGATCGCGCGGGGCGGGAGTTTCTGCGCAAGTCGCCGAAGCTGCCGCTCTTTATGGCTGCTGCGGATGACGATCCAGATCTCGGCGTCGTGGAAATCATGCAATGGCTGGGCGATTTGTCGCCCGATCCATCGAACAAGCTGGTGCAGTACACGACCGGCGGGCACGGCGTGGAGATGTTCGCGGCGCACAAGGAATTACCGGGAATGATCGTGGATTGGCTTCACGCGACGCTGAAAGATCCGCCGAGCGCGCCGGCCACTCGCGCGGCGGGTTCCATGTCCGCGGAGTCGCGGTTTCTCGAGCTTCTGGATCAGCCGGATGGCTTGAGCAAGGCAGTCGCCATGTATGAGGACGAGCGCCGGCGCAATCCGAAGAGCGTGCTTTTCTCGGAGATCGTCCTGAACCGGATCGGATACGAGCATCTCGTTACCGGCGACAAAAATGGCGCGATCGAGATCTTTAAGCTCAACGTCACCGCTTATCCGAATTCCCCGAATGTCTACGATAGCCTCGGCGATGCATACCTCGCGGACGGGCAGAAAGATTTGGCGCGCGAGAATGCGAAGAAGACGCTGGAGCTGCTGGCAACAGACACGGTTGATAGTCAAGCGCGGCGCGACGGAATCAAAGCCAACGCCGAATCAAAGCTGAAGTAGCACTCTCCGCGAAACGCAACGCTTCCGTAGCGCCGGCTGCCAGTTTGTGTTTGTTCACGCTAGCGTTGCATCCAGCGTCGAGTCCGCGCCGCAGGATTGCTCATCGCCGACGAAAAACGCCGGCAGGCTGCCGGCGCTACTTCTTCGGAAAATTCGGATCGGCTTTTACTTCCAGGATTTGTTTTGTGTGCCGCTCGCTGTGAGCTGCGATGAACAGCAGGAATTCGTAGCCGTCGAGCGGCATGCCCAGTGGATTTTCCGCTACTACGTGCGCGCGCAGATCGGGCGTGCTCTTCATGTACGCGATGGTCTTCTCGCGGCTCTTCAGAAAATGATCGAGCGTTTCGGCCGGCGTCCAGCGTCCGGTGGGGACGAGCGGCGGAGGCGCCTGCGCCTTGTGGCTGCGGTCCGGAATCATGGCGAGGACGCCTGCGTCGATCTTCGCGTAATCGCGATCCGCGGCTCCCGCCGGGGCCATCATCACTTTTTCCGTAATGTTGCCGAAGATGAAGTCTTCGGCTAGCGCAATATGCTCGAGGGTTTCGGCCACCGACCAGCGGTCCGGGCCAGCCTTGAATTTCCATTGAGCTTCGGAGAGGCCTTTCGTCGCATCGATGACGCCCTGGCGCGTTTTTTCTAGATACGCTACGCCCTTGGCGCGATCTTCATCGGACAGAGTCTGCCCGAAGGCCGCAATTTGAAAGCAGAGAACCGCGCAAATCAGCAACGCCGCTTTTTTCATCTTGGAGTCTCCTGAGAGTCTTATTACGCGTCCAGCCGGATTCCTTTACAGGGTGAACTTTCGCATCGCGAGGCATTCGCGGCGCAGGCAAAGATTCTAGTCTCGTTCCGGGCGGCCCGCAACCAGGCGCGACCGACGCATACGAGTGGACGATCAGCCCTGAGTCGCGTTTCCACGCTGTGCTCATCACTGGAAACTGATTCAGTGGCTGCGCTGTTGCTTCGATGAGCCGCGCAGCCACCAGCCGCCGCTGTAAGGGTTGCTGCGCCAGTTGCCGGCGATTTCCTTTTCCATCGCGCTCTGCAGCAAATCCTGAAAGGTCTTCCCGTTGAGATTTGCATCGCTCGAGTTCCACGAACCGGTGAACGAGCGCCCCTGCTGCGTTCGCGCGGTCCAAGTGCCGCGCCATTCCGCAGCGGTTTTCTGGGCTGTCCACGTGCCTTGAAGCACGGACTGACCGGTATCAATGATCAGCGACCATGTTCCGTGCGCGGAATTTGGATTTTTCGGGAGGGCGCTTCCCGTCCAGGTGCCGCGGAAAACTTGTGTGGGCCCAACGGTTGCGGTCCACGAGCCATGAAATGGCGCGGGGCTTTCTTGCGCCAGCGCGCAGCAGCCAAACAAGAGTGCGATGACCAATCCCCAAGTCTTGATAGTCACGTCCACGTACGAGGCTACACGAATTTGCTTCGCGCGGCTTCGTCCGGCGAGTCGCGCGCGACGCCGGCGCCTCTGCATTCCGCTCCGACGGTGATATCCTGCTCGCACGCGCACCGATAAGGTCAAGTTTTATGTTGCGACAACTCGCTCTTCCCGTCTTCAGCATAGCTCTCGGACTTGGTTGTGCGCCGCCACGGCTTCGTGCGCAGGAGGCGCAGCCGGCAGCTTCCCCCGCGGTTTCCGAGAGCATCTCGCGCGGCGACGCGCTCACCTCGCATCAAAAGTTCGCCGAAGCGCTGACAGCATATCGGGAAGCCGACAAGATTTCGAATCACACCTGCGGCCTCTGCTTCCTGCGCATGGCCAGCACGGAACGTGTTCTCGGCGATTTCGCCGCCGCGCTCGAAGCCGCGCAGCGCGCCATCGAGATTGCCGGCAGCGACCACTGGATCGCGGGACAAGCTCATTTTCTGCGCGGCTCGATTTTCGCTTCCGAATCAAGCGAGCCCTCGTCCGCGGCGCTCAAACAAGCCGAAAACGAATTTCGAGAGGCGCTCGCCGCCGATCCCAACAGGAGCGTGGCGCGTTTCTATCTCGGCGAAGTCCTGCTGCTTCAAGGGCGCGATGCGGAAGGCATCGCCGAGCTGAACGGATTTATCAACGGCCCGTTTGCCGAGCCGGGCCGGGTCGAACATGCGCGCCGGCTCATCGCATCGCCGGTGCTGGCGCGCGAGCCCGCAGGCCCGGCTTTTTCCGTGGTCACGCTCGAGGGCCGCGAGATCAGTGCATCGGCGCTGCGCGGCAAAGTTGTGCTCCTCGATTTCTGGGCCACGTGGTGCCCGCCGTGCCGCGAGTCTGTGCCGGCGCTGGTCAAGCTGCACCACGAATTCGCCGATCGCCCATTTGAAATTGTGGGCGTCAGCGCCGATCGCGACGAGAGTGACTGGAAGAGCTTCATCAAGTCCAATCACATGGACTGGGCCGAGTCCATCGATCGCGATCGCGAAATGCAGGCACTGTTTGAGGTCGATGCGTTTCCGACTTACATCGTCCTCGACCGCAGCGGCGTGATCGGATATCGCCAATCGGGCTACGGCGCGCCGACGGCGCAAAATCTGGAGCGCGCCATCAACCGCGCGTTGAGCAAGCCATTCGAGCCGCAGCCGGTTGCGTCAACAACTCCGCCGCCCGCCGCGGTTGCGCCGCCTGCCTCTCCTGCGCGTCCGATCGCGCCCGCGCAGCTTGCGTCCATTCCGCTCGATGCTCTCGCAGCCGCCGCCATCAATCCCGAATCCGGTGCCGCGGAACTTTCCGATTCGAATTTCATTTTCCCTCCCGACGACGTGGATAACGGCGACGCCGAGCACGGTATCTACCGCAACGACTTTCTGGGATTGCGCTACAAATTCCCGCAATCTCTGGCAGCGGTGACTCCAGAATCTCTCGAGCAGATGAATCAGGTCGCGCTCGAATGGATGAAGAAGCACGCCGCGGCGAACCCATCCGCGCCAATTCCCTTTCCGAAGATTGTCTTTCTTGCGTCCGCCGACCCGCGCAATCACGCTCCGTTTGTGCGCATCAGCGTGGCGATGAGCGGGGCTCTCGATCGCGACTCCGCGTTGAAGCGCCAGAAAGATCTCGAAGAGCGCGGCGCTAGCGTCTCCACTCCTTTGCAAGAGCTCGCGCTCGGAAAGCTCTCGCTCCTGCGGACTGACCTGGAATATCCGTGGGCTTCGCCACCAGTCTGGACTGCGTCTCTGCAATTCATAGCTGCCGGCAAGTTTCGCGTCACGCTCGAAATCTTCGCTCGCTCCAAATCAGAGCTCGAATCGCTAATCCCCTCGGCTGAATCGCTTGTCGTATCCAAGAAATAGATGGCAAGCCGGTATTCCGGGAAATGTGCCCGGCTCAGATAAATGGGCGGCCCCATTTCAGAGGTCTTGCGACGGGTCTTAGGGCGTTGAAAGAGACCGTAAAGCCTTCTGGGGGGTGCGATTTTGTCTCGACCTGAAATTACCTCCGTGCTTTATTTTCAGTGAGTTACGGCGATTTGTGCCCGTTGCCGTGTATCGACCTGAAATTTACGCATCGGACTGGCGGCCGGGATCTTTTTTCTTTGTAGGTTAGCCGGATTCATTTGCAATTTCCCACGGCAGGCTAGCAGCGAAAAATGACGAATACCAGAGTACGCGACGCGAATCTACGTAGAGGGAAAGAGGCGAGCATTGCGGTCACAGGCACTCGGAGGCTTGGCGCGACAGCGGCGTTTTCAGCGCGGGGAGGGGACTTCGTCCCAGTTTTGCTCGGCGGGAAGGCGGGAGGCTACGGCTTGTTCCAGCTCGTGGGCGCTTTTTGCGTTGTCGGGATAATTGCGGACGAACATTTCAAAAGCGAATTTGCTCTCGGGGGCGATGGCGCGGATTGTCGGTTCAAGTTTGGCGGTGAGCTTCTTCGCGGTGGCGGTGTCCGTATCCGAGAGCACGACGCCGAAGAAACCGCTGGCCAGTTGATACATCGAATCGGACGGCCTGAGATTGCGGCCGATGGCGCGCGCTATCTCTCCGAGCAGAGCGGTGGCCTCGTTCGAATCCGTGACGTTTGGAGACATGCTTACTTTGACGGCCAGAAGCGAGAGAGCGCGCTCCATCGCGGACGCACGGCGATATTCCATGGCCAGGCGATCCTGGAAGTGATTTAGATCAGGGATGGTGTGCAGCAGGTCCGCATCAGCCTGATGGCGCAGGTCGACATTGCGCTGCAGCTCGGAGACGAGTTGCTGTTTTATGCTGCGGAAGGTTCGTTGGCGGTCGAGCAGATAGGCCGCGATGAGCAGCGAGAGGACGCAAAATCCGAAAAAGGCAAAACGCATCGGCCATTTGGTGGCTTCGTCCGCGTGGACGAAGACGAGCGGATACATCAGCAGGGCCACGCCAGCGGCAAGAACGAGAACGACGACTGCAGCCAGGATGGTCAACTGGCGTTCCCGCCGTTCGAGTTGATCGAGTTCCGATTGATTGAGACTAGCCATCGCCTAATTCCCACGCGCCGCTAAGCGACACGAATGCGGCGCCGGCATGTGTGCCGCGCCATTCCCCTACGTCGATTCTGGAACGCGGGCGGCTGCGGTACCAGCTATCTATTCGGGTGTGTTGCCTAGGTGTTACCGCAGAGCCGGCGGACTTTGGCTTGCAACGCTGTATCCTATGTGGCGCATCTACTTTTTCATGAAACCCGCGCTACTTTATATAATTCGCCGGGTTAGATTGGACTTATACATATGCCACATACGATTCGAACGTTTGTTTGCACCGTTTTAGCGATAGCGTTTGCGGCATCGGCCGCGAGCGCGCAGAAATTGCCCCCTAAGAAAGAAGCCAAAGAATGGCTGCGGAAGGCCGCGGCGGATGCGGACCTGCGGGGTTCTGGCGGGGCGCCGTTTCACCTGGTTGCGCATTTCAAGTACACGCTGGACGACAACACCACCGAAGGAACCTACGAGCTTTTCTGGGCGGCGGCGAACAAGTATCGCGTGAATTTCAAGATGGGAGGAGTGGTCGAGACGGAAATCGCGGCTGGAAACAAGCTGGCTGTCGAGCGGAGCTCGAAGGCGCTGCCTTTGCCGCTGTGGCGCATTGAGCAGAGCTTGCGCTCGCCCGTCGCCCAACTTGCCGGCTCGGATCCCGATGTGAAGAAAGTGTATGCGGACAAGAGCAGCGGAGATTACCGCACGTGCGTGGAGTTCGAGTCGAATTACGCGCGGCCGCAGGCTTGCTTTGATTTGAATACAAATGCGATCGACGCGGCGATTGGAGGGATCTACGGGCGGGCTGCGCGATCGGAATTCCGGATCAACGATTTCGTGTCGATTGGCGGCAAGCGATTTCCGCGGCACATTTATCTGACGGCGCTCGGCGAGACGATTGATCTGCACATCACGACGCTCGAAGCGCAGAGCAATTTCGACGAGACGCTTTTCGCCGCCGGCGCGAAGGCCGAATCGCACGATTGGTGCTCGGAGCCTTCGCGCAAGGGCGGCATCAAGTGGCCGCATCCGCCGGGGGTTTGGGGATTGCCGGGGCCGGCGATGGCGCCCGCGGGAAATTTCAGCGCGTATTATTTGCTGATTGGGCGCGATGGGCAGGTGGCGAATATCGTCGCATTGCGGCACGGGCCTGAGGAGGAGAATCGCCGCATGGAGGGGATTTTGCATGATGCGAAGTTTCCCGTGCGGCGGTGCGGGGATGCGCCGATTGATTACGAGATTGTTCTAAGTGGCAGCCGGTTTGGGCCGTACGGATCGCTTTAGTTCGGGCGGCGATTTCAGATTGTGAAGCGGCGCTGTGGCCGTTTGGCACAAAATCGCCGGCGGGGACGCCGGCGCTACGAACGGCTTAAATAAATAGGCTGGTGCGGGATTTTAGGGCGTCGGCTAGGTATGTTGCGACGCCGCCACATTCCAGGCCTGCGGCCATTTCTTCTTCGCGGATGCCCATCAGGTCGCGGGACATTTCGCAGGCGATCATGCGGACGCCTAGTTCGCGGGCTAGCGCGATCATTTCTTCGAGCGAATTGACATTCTTGTCCTTCATCATGCCGCGGAGCATTTTTGCGCCGGCGCCGAAATAGTTCATTTTCGAGACGGGCAGAGATTTGCTCGAGCCGGGCGACATCAGCGCCATCATTTTCTGCGGGATCGTTTTTCCTGAGAATTGCGTTCCCTTCCGCAGCACGGCCAGACCCCAGAAAGTGAAAAACATGCTGACCTGCTGGCCCATGGAGGCGGCGCCGGTGGCGATGATGAACGCGGCGAGGGCGCGATCGAGATCGCCGGAGAAAATGATGATGGCGACGCGATCTTCGGGGGCGCGCTCTTCGAGATCGGCTAGGCGCTTTTCGAGAGCTTGCACCTGCTGCTCGAGAGCTTGCACGCGCGATGTTTCGATGCTCGCTTGCATTCCGGCGCTGGCTTCCATGGGTGGGTCTCCTCAGGTGGTGCGCTTCACGTAGTGGACGTAGATGCTTGCGCCTTCGATAGTTTCCGTTTCCTGGCTGAGCAGCTCGACATTTTTTGCAATCTTGGCCCAGCCTTGAAAATCGGCGACTGAACCGCGATCTGTGGCCATGATTTTCAGCACTTGGCCGGGCTGGAGCTTGCCGATTTCTTTCCGGGCGTTCACCAGCGGCATCGGGCAATTCATGCCGCGGGCGTCGAGTTCCTTGTCGAATGGTTGGCTCATCGGACGGCTCCGGACTTTGCTTCGTAGGCCTGGGCGAGGGCGCAGACGTTTTTGCCCAATTCGAGCGTGGAGGCGGCGTCTTCGTCGGGGGCGAGGAGGCCGGCGTTTACGCGCTTGATGTCTACGTATTCGGGGATGAATTTTGGCAGGCTTTCTAGCAAATAGCGGACGAAACCGCTTTCGTTCTCTTGCTGCAGGACGCGTAGGCCGTCGTTGCGACGCTTCAGATCGCCGAGAGAGGCGGCGAAGAGGCCGGTTGCGTCCGCTTCATCGAGACCGCTGAAATGGCCGGGCAGAATGATCATTGAATCGGGCAGCTTCGATAGCTTTTGCAGAGAATGCGCGTGCAGCGGGGCCCAGGCGTCGGCTTTGCCGCCGAGATCGGGCCGGGCGATGGAGCGGATGAAGATGCTGTCGCCGGTGAAGAGATAGTTGTCGGCGAGGCGCAGTGCGACGAGGCCTAGCGTGTGGCCGGGAATGTGCAAAACTTCTAGCTGCTGGTTGCCTACGTGAAAAATCTGGCCGTCGTGGAGCGGTTCGTAGGCGATTGTTGCGGGCAGCATGTCCATGGGATGAATTGCGTCGTAGGGATGTAGCCAGTAGCGGCAGCCGGTTTCGGCGGCCAGTGCGACGCCGCCGCTGATGTGGTCGGCGTGGCCGTGCGTGTCGATTACGGCTTCGAGCGCGAGATTTTTTTCGCGCAGAAGATTGCGATAAGGCTGGAGGTGGCGCAGCGGATCGATGACGATGGCTTTGCCTTCGCTGGCTAAGACATAACTCAGGCATCCGCGGGCGGGCCGGCTCACTTGATAAATCGCGAGCGCCGGAGTTTCGATCACGGTGCGTGTCGCGTAGTATTCGCCCCAGGCTCTCATTCCACCAGCTAGATCGACGGTGTTGTAGCCGAGGCGGCGCAATCCTTGCGCGACGTATTCAGAAGTGTCGCCTTTGGCGCAGACGCTGAGAATCAATTGATCGCGCGGCAGTTGGTCGGCTAGTTCTTTTTCGACGCAGGCGACGACGGAGTCCACCATTTCA
The DNA here is from genome assembly GCA_036833535.1 of Candidatus Acidiferrales bacterium. GTDB lineage: Bacteria > Acidobacteriota > Terriglobia > Acidiferrales > UBA7541 > Palsa-147. The sequence continues at coordinate 11,165 of DAITPO010000046.1, forward strand.
TCCTGGCCGCCGAGTTCGAGCATTTCGAAGTACGGAAGATTGATGGCCGGTAGCGGTTCGCGGCCTTCGAGGCGGAAGCGCTCGAATTCATCGCGATTGCGCACGTCGAGGACGAAGAATTTGGCGCGCTGGTGCAGCTTTTCCAGGAGATCTCCGGCTGTCCAGGCGGCCTCGCGTGTTTCTGGCATTGAGCTTTTACTCCGCAGGTGCGGGTTAGCATATCACACGGCGGATAGCGTGGGTTTTGAAGCAAATCGCTTTCGGGTGCGTGCTTCCATCGCTTCGTGAGGTGTGGAAGGGCGTGCATCAAGTGTCCTCAGCGCGGGCGTCCGAGGGCGGAATTTAGTCACCGAAAGGTGACACTTTTATTGCGATGCGGGAATTCTCGTTCCACAAGCGCTGTGTTTTCAATCGCAAATCATTGCGCAATTTGGCCGTTTAGCTGCACTTGGACTTTACGGGTTGGTTCGGCCATTTGCATTCGCGCGTCTGGAAATTGCGGGGAGGAGACTTGAAATGAGGAATTGTTGCAAGGCGGTGTTGATCCTCGCCGCGTTTCTCATCTTCGCCGCGCCACAGGCCGGCGCCAACAGCGGCAACCACCATTGGTTCAAAAACGTATTTCATCTCCAACAGAAAACGCCCAAGCACCCCGAGCGAGGTTCCGATAAATTGCTCGCGCGCCAGGAAAAAGCCAAGGATCGCAGCGCGCGGATGCGCGAGCGGGCCGCCGAGCAGCACCCCACCCCGAAAGCAGCGAAGACTTCCACTCAGAGCAAATAGCGATCGTCAGTCTCGACGGAAAGCCTCGAGTTCTCCAGCGCTAAAGCGCATCTTTAGAGGCGAGGCGTTTCCCGGAGCACTGAAGCGCTCCTCCCCCGCATAAATGCGAGGGCTGCCACCACCCAAAGAACTTCGATCGATATCAAATTGGGACATGGCCACTCGTTGCTCCGCTTCGACCTTGCTTGTGTGTCGTGTTAACTTGATGGTCCGGGGAAATTGCGAATGTTTGAGACCTTAACTGAAAAATTGCAGAGGGCTTTCAAGAACCTGCGGGGGCAGGGGAAGCTCACCGAAGAGCATTTGGATTCGGCGCTGGGGGAGATTCGCGAGGCGTTGCTTGAGGGCGACGTCAATGTTGGCGTTGTGGACGAATTGATCGCGCATATCCGCGAGAGGGCGCTGGGGGCCGAGGTGCTGCTGACGCTTTCGCCGGATCAGCAGGTGGTGAAGATTGTGCGCGACGAGCTTTCGATTTTGCTGGGGCGCGAGGCGAAGATGCAGTTTGCTTCGCGGCCGCCTTCGGTGTGGCTGATCGTGGGATTGCAAGGCTCGGGCAAAACTACTACTACGGGGAAATTGGGGAAATGGCTGGGCGAGCATGGGCATCGGCCGATTGTGGTTTCGACTGACGTTTACCGGCCGGCGGCGCGCGAGCAGTTGGCGCAGGTGGCGAAGGCTACCGGGACGCCGATTTGGCCGGGGATTGGGACTGATAAGCCGGTTGAGATTGTGCGCGGAGCGGTGCGCGAGGCGAAGCTTTCGGCTTACGACGTGATTTTGGTGGATACCGCGGGGCGGTTGCACATTGACGATGAATTGATGAGCGAGCTTTCGACATTGAAGAAGGAGCTTGCGCCGTCGGAGATTTTGTTTGTGGCGGACGCGATGATTGGGCAGGACGCGGTGCGCTCGGCGGGAGAATTTCACAAGCGGCTGGCGGTGACGGGCGTAATTTTGACGAAGCTCGACGGCGATGCGCGCGGCGGTGCGGCGCTTTCGATCCGCAAAGTGACCGGCGCGCCGGTGAAATTTGCGGGCGTCGGCGAGAAGTACGATGCGCTCGAGGCGTTTTATCCCGACCGCATTGTGTCGCGGATTCTTGGCATGGGCGACGTGCTGACGCTGATCGAGAAGGCCGAGAAGACCATTGATGAAAAGAAGGCGCGGGAGATGCAGCGCAAGCTGCGGGAGAATGAGTTTACCTTGGACGACTTCCGCGATCAGTTGCAGCAGGTGCGCAAGATGGGCTCGCTCGAGCAATTGATGGGCATGTTGCCGAAGATTGGGCCGTTTGCGAATTTGCCGAAGGATGTTTCGGTGGATGAAAAGCAATTGCGGCAGATTGAGGCGATCATCAATTCGATGACCGCGGCGGAGCGGGCGGATGCTGACATTATTGACGGCAAGAGGCGCAAGCGCATCGCGCGAGGGAGCGGGACGGCGGTGCAGGAAGTGAATCAGGTTTTGAAGCAGTATGCGGATATGCGGCGGATGTTGAAGAGATTCGGGGGCATGGCCAAGGGCAAGATGCGCGGGATTGGCAAATTTGCGGGGTTGAAGTAACGCCGGCTTGGCGGGGATCGGGCCGCGCACGACGGTTGGCACTGGCTGGGTTTGTGGTCGTAAGAGGCCGGCGGTACCAAAGCGCTAGGGGGAATTGGCTGGGTTCGCTATAATTGTGGGACTCAAATGGGAGGAAATCGCTAGTGGTAACTATTCGTTTGGCACGTATGGGGAAGAAGAAGCGGCCGTTTTACCGCGTGGTGATTATGGAGAAGACGCGGCCGCGCAATGGGCGGTTTGTGGAAATTGTCGGGACGTATGACCCGCTGAAGAAGCCTGCCGAGATCAAGCTCGACGCCGAGCGCATCAAGTACTGGCTGGGGGTCGGGGCGCAGCCGAGCGACACCGTCCGCAGTTTTTTACGTAACCAGAAGATAGCCTGACACGTCCGATTCCACAGGGGTAGTCTTTCCATTTTCTAGCTCGAGCGACTTATCCCGCTCGCCCTAGCGACCTGTGGAGGGGCGCTATATGAAAGATCTCGTTGAGGCTATTGCGAAGGCACTCGTTGACCACTCCGATCAAGTTTCCGTTCGCGCCGTCGATGGTGAGCAGGTGACGGTGCTGGAATTGAAGGTTCACCCGGAAGATCTCGGGAAAGTGATCGGACGGCAAGGGCGCACAGCTAAATCGATACGAACGATCCTGGGCGCAGCCGGGATGAAGCTCAGGAAACGGTACACGCTGGAAATACTTGAGTAGTGAGCGCTGAAAATAAAAACTACGTGACGCTCGCGCGCATCGTCCGGCCGCAGGGGCGTCGCGGGGAAGTTGCGGCTGAGATCCTCACCGATTTTCCTGAACGGCTAACCCGCTTGAGTTCCGTTTACTTATGGGATGGCAAGAGCGATCCGCGGAAGGTCGCGGTTCGTGCTTGCTGGTTGAGCCAGAGCCACGGCGGGCAGGCTGTCTTTCATTTCGAAGGATTCGATTCCATCAGCGATGCCGGGAATTTAGTGGGGCTAGAAGTGCAGTTGCCGATCAGCGAGCGCGTGGAGTTGCCGGCGGGAAGTTATTTCATCACCGATCTGATTGGCTGCGAAGTGCGAGAGCGTGAGACGGGAAACCGGCTTGGAGTGGTTCGCGATGTGCAACCGACAGGAGACGCCACCGTCGGGACGCCGCTGCTGGTGGTGAATTCGCCGCGGGGCGAATTGCTGATTCCGCTGGCGCTGGAAATTTGCGCGAAGATTGACCTCGTTACGCGAAGCATTGAGATTCTCCCGCCTGAGGGCCTGCTCGACCTGAACCTCGATTCCTAAGCTGCTACGGTTGACGTACACTGAGGCGAAATTATTTGGCGCGGAAACGCACGAGGCTCAGTGCATGACGCAGCCGTCTACCAACAAAGCCAGCCTTGTATTTCTGCTGCTGAGGGTGGCGATTTTCACTGTGGTCGTGCCGGCTTCGGTGACGGCGTGGATTCCCCTTTATTGGCTATTTCCGTGGCTGCGCGGCGAGGTGACGCCAAATCGCGGCTTGGAAGTGATCGCGGTGGTTCTCATTGCAGCGGGAGCGGCGGGCTACGCCTGGTGCGCGCTCGATTTTGCGTTTCGCGGCCAGGGCACACCTGCGCCGATTGAACCGCCGAAAATGCTGGTGGTGCAGGGGCTCTACAGGTTCGTGCGAAATCCGATGTACATCAGCGTGCTGACGGTGCTGGTGGGCGAATGCGTGCTGTTGAAATCGCCGATCTTCGTCGAATATGCGGTGCTGGTCGCGCTGGGATTTCACCTATTCGTGCTGTTCTATGAAGAGCCGGTGCTGCGGAGAAAGATGGGCCCGGCCTATGAGCAGTACTGCCGGGAAGTGCCGCGGTGGATTCCGCGGTTTGCGCCGAGGCGTGCAAAAAATGCGCTTTGATATCGTGACGATATTTCCGGAGTTCTTCGCCGGGCCGCTGGATTATGGAATTGTGCGGCGGGCGCGGGAAGCGAAGCTTATCGAAACGGCGGTGCGGGATTTGCGAGAGTTTGCGCACGACCGGCACCGGACTGTGGACGATCGTCCTTTTGGCGGCGGCGAGGGGATGGTGCTGAAGCCGGAGCCGCTGTTTGAGGCGGTGGAGTCGCTGGTGGGCTCGACGGTGGCGCCGCCGCGGACGGCGATTGTGCTGCTGTCGGCGTCGGGCGAGCTTTTCCGGCAGGAGTTGGCGCGGGAGTTCGCGCAACTCGAAAGAATCGTGCTGCTTTGCGGGCGCTATGAAGGCGTAGACGAGCGCGTGGCGGAGCACTTGGCTACGCATGAAATTTCGATCGGGGATTTTGTGCTTTCGGGCGGCGAATTGCCGGCGGCGATGATTCTGGATGCGGTGACGCGGCTGATTCCGGGGGCGTTGGGAAATGAAGATTCGACAGTGAATGAATCGTTTTCGGAGATGGCGGATCGATCTGCTCGCGAGGGTATCTCAAAATCCCCACCCGCAAATTCGGCGGGTGGGGCGCCCTACGCATCGCGGGGGATTTTGGATTGCCCGCATTACACGCGGCCGCAATCGTTTCGCGGGTGGGAAGTGCCGGAAGTGCTTATCGGCGGGAACCACGAGGAGATTCGGCGCTGGCGGCGGGAGAAGGCGCTGGAGAAGACGATGCGCAACCGGCCGGATTTATTGGCGAGCGATTCGGGGCGTTCGTAGCGACGCGAAAAGGTTGGGAATGAAAGACAAGCATCTTTTGATTCTCGTGCCGCCGTTTTTCGCGTTGACGATGATGATCATTTATTTTTGGCGCGAGCCTTGGTCGCGGATGCGATGGATTGGCGCGGGGATGATTGTTGCCGGGTTCGCGTTTTGGACCGTTGCGCATGTGCAGCTTGGGGCGTCGTTTTCGGCGAGAGCGCAGGCGCGGAAGCTTGTTACGCACGGGCTTTATTCGCGGATTCGGAATCCGATTTATGTGTTTGGGTCGATTGGCATCGCCGGGATCTTTTTGTTCTTGCAGAGGCCTTGGTTATTGTTGGTTTTTCTGGCGTTGATTCCCATGCAGATTTTTCGGGCGCGGAATGAGGCGCGGGTGCTGGAAAATGCGTTTGGGGAGGATTACCGCGAGTATCGGAAGAAGACCTGGTTTTAATGTGATGATCTTCCGCGGTTCAGTGGGAGCGTTGGTTGGGCACCGAGGTCGTCGGAGGGCGCGTCGATTGCTTCGCAATCGCATAGCGATTGACCGGCGCCCCTACGGGATGGAGTTTTTGGTTTGGTGGGAGGAAAATTGGCATGTTGAGGCCTCACCTCTGAAAAGGTGAGCTACATGCATTGCACATTAAAATTATTGCGGAGCAGATTGGTTCCTGGAGGATGGGATGAGTGATGTGGCTGATTTTCCTTACGAGACTCGATTGAATATTTTGTATAAGCCGCTGGAAATTGTGGATGAAAAGGCGCTCGCGGATGCTTGCGAGTACAAGTGGTACAACCAGACTTTGTGCCAGGTGAACGCGTCGGTGGTGCGCATCGGCGTGTTTCAGGGCGAATACCATTGGCACAAGCATGACGCGGATGATGAATTTTTCTATGTGGTCGAGGGGCAGCTCTTGATTGATCTCGAGGGGCGGACGGTGGAATTGGCGCCGCGGCAGGGATTTGTGGTGCCGAAGGGCGTTGTGCACCGGACGCGGGCGCCGCAACGGACGGTGGTTTTGATGTTTGAGAATGCTGGGATTATTCCTACCGGGAATTAGCCATGGTTGTGCCGGTTTAATTCTTACTTAGCCTACCTGGGCCGGCAACTTGAGGTGGCAAAAATTGTGAAAATCCCGTAAAATTAACGATTGTCCTGATAGAGCTGGCCCCACCTGAGCGGGTCTGCCGGGAAATGCGAATATGAACCCTATACTTGCGAAAGCACAACATGCGCAATTGCGCAAAGACTTGCCGCACTTCCGCCCGGGCGATACGGTGCGGGTAAACGTGCGATTGAAGGAAGGCGACAAAGAGCGCGTCCAGCCGTTTGAGGGAGTGGTGATGCAGCGGCGCGGCGAGTTGGCCGGCGCGAGTTTCACGGTGCGGCGCGTGAGTTTCGGGATTGGCGTGGAGAGGATTTTTCCGCTGCATTCGCCGATGATCAGCACGATTGAGGTGGTGAGGCAGGGACGCGTGCGGCGCGCCAAGTTGAATTATTTGCGCGGGCGGAAGGGTAAGGCGGCGAGGATTAAGAGAGTGGAGAGGGTGGAAGTTGCTGAGGTGGCGAAGGCGGAAGCGTAGTCGCGAGAAAATAATAAGGATTGAGAAGGGCCGAGAGGGTTTCGGCCCTTTTTGTTTTTTGGTGGCCCAACATTAAACAACGCGCATGAGTATGGCGGTGTAGGTCCGCGCATGGGCGCTGCCCTTGGCGGGGGATTGTGGTCGAAAGATGCCGGCGGGGACGCCGGCGCTACGGTGGCCGTGGTAGAATCTGCGGCCGATGGGACGGCTTTGTTCGTCGCGGTACGAACGGATTGCGCGGCAGCGTGGATGGCAACGTATCGCTGGAATTGATGAAGCGGGGCGAGGCTCTCTCTTTGGACCTGTAGTCGCTGCGGCGGTGATTTTGAATCCGCGGCGGCGCATCGTTGGGTTGGACGATTCCAAAAAACTTGCAGCGGACCGGCGCGAAGAATTGGCGCCGCGCATTCGCGAACATGCTTTGGCGTGGGCTGTCGCCGAAATAGATGCGGCGCGGATTGACGCGTGGAATATTTATCAGGCCAGCCGCCAGGCCATGACCGCGGCGTTTGAGGCGCTGGCGATGGCGCCGGATTATTTGTTGATTGATGCGATGCAACTGGATGTTTGTTGCGAGCAGCTATCATTGATACACGGAGATGCGCGGTCGATCTCGATTGCGGCGGCGTCGATTTTGGCGAAGGTGGAGCGCGACCGGATCATGACGGAGTGGGATCAGGTTTATCCGCAGTATGGATTGGCGAGTAACAAGGGTTATGGGACGCCGGATCATTTGGAGGCTTTGCGGATTCACGGGCCGACGAAGTTGCACCGGTTTTCGTTTGCGCCGGTGAGAGAGGCGCGATGTTGGGCAGCGGGAGCAACGCAGGAGAGTTTGCCACTGCCGGTGGTTGCGGGGGCAGAGTAGCGCCGGCGTGCCTGACGGCATCCGACGAGCAAGGATCCGCCACAGTCGAATATCCCGCGCAGACTCTGACGCACACGAATCCATTGAACAGGGCGGTACGCGGTTGTGTGTCGGAGTTGGCGTAGCATGCGATCGTAAGATGCCGGCGGGGACGCCGGCGCTACTTAGAGGCCCGAAAACTAAAAGAACACCGCTCCAGACCCCTCAAACCCCTTCTGGCTACTGTTGTCGGCTACCAAACAACACCTCTTACCGTTCGTTGACCATGCTTTTCATCGCGTGCTACGTTTGAGTTTCCGCATTCCGGCGGGCTTTTTGCGGGCTGCTGCTGAGGGCCGCATGAAGCTCGTGTCCCTGCTGAGAGCAGGATCGGGAGATTGCGGTTAGCGGCCAACGGACCATGGCATTTAACAAGAGCAAAGCACTCGAGTCGGCGCTGAAGTCCCTGAACCAGGGACGCGTGCCCGACGCCATCCGCGAATACCAGCAAATCCTGCGGCAGGATGCGAAGGATCAGGTCACCCTGATGACGCTCGGGGATCTGTTTGTGCGCCAGGGCGATATGCACTCGGCGACGCAATATTTCGAGCGGCTGGCGCAGGTGTATTTGACCGATGGATTCAACAGCAAGGCCATCGCGATTTACAAAAAGATTGCCAAGCTGGCGCCAAATGAATTGGATCCGCTCGAACGGCTGGCCGATCTCTACGTGCAGCAGGGGGTGTTGAGCGAGGCGCGGCCGCTTTATTTGCAGATTGCGGAAGGGCACCTGAAGGGGAATCGCGCGCCGAGGGCGGTGGAAGTGCTGCGGCGGCTGCTGGAAGTCGAGCCGGAAAATCTGCGCGTGCAGATGCGGCTGGCGGAGCTTTACAACGTCATCGGGCAGAAAACCGAGGCGGCGAAGACCTATTTGAATTACGCGCAGCGATTGATCGAGCGCGGCGACCTGACGGAAGTGGAGAAGTTGTGCGACCGGGCGTTGGAAGTGGACCCGGCGAATACGGCCGCGGTGGCGATGAAGGCGCAGGCGTTCGGAATGTCGGGGAACACCGGCAAAGCAGTGGAATTATTGCGCGCGCAGCCCGACGCTGAAGCCGGCGGAGAAACGACTTCGCAGATCATCAATCACCTGCTGCGCGATGAAAAGTATCCGCAAGCGATGGAGCTGTCGCGGCGCGTCTTCGAGCGCGGGAACCAGTTCTATCCGTTCCCGCTGCACGTGGCGACGTCGCTGCTGCAAGCGGCCGAGCCGGCGGATGCGCTGGGGCTGCTCAAAGAAATTCGCGAGGCAATGATTGAAGCGGGCGAGCAGGACAAGCTGCTCGAAGCTTTGACGTCAGTCGTGAACGGCTTGCCCGGGGAGATTGAGCCGCTTGAGGCGCTGGTGGGCTTCTGCCGCGAGACGAGCAATTCGTTCCGCCTGCCGGATGCGGTGAGCCAGCTCGCGCAGGCCTACTCGGATGCGGGGCAATTCGAGCGCGCTGAAGGGCTGTTGCAGGAACTGCTCGAGAAGAAACCCGACGACGACAAACTGATTGCGCGTCTCGAACAGGCTCGCGCCAAAGTTGCAGGCAGTCCGGCTGGAACTCTGGAAGCAGCTTCGCCAACGGTGAGCTCTCCGGTGCAAGCGTTCCCAGAGGCACCGAAGAGCGATTTCGATGCGCCGGCTGAGGAAGAGAAAGCGGCGCAGCAGGCCAAGGTGCAGGTCGAGCCGGTGCTGGATGAAGAAACGCAGAAGTACGTGGCGCAGGCGCTGACGGATGTGGATTTGTTTTCGAGCTATGGGCTGACGCAGAAGGCGATGCATCTGCTAGAGAGCGTGCTGCAGAAGGCGCCGCGGCATACTCCGGCGCTGGAGCGGCTGCTGGATATCACGCTGGGCGCAGGGGACGAATTGCGCACGGCGCAGCTTGCGGCGCAGCTCGAGCAGATTCATCTGTCGCGCGGAGACCAGGCTAGCGCGGAGAGATTCGCGGAGCTGCGACAGAGATACCAGGGAGCGGCGGTGCAGTCCGGCGCGGCCCAGGCGGCAAAGCCTGCGCCTGCCGAAGCACCGCCAGCAGCACCGCCTGCTCATCAGCCAACTGTCGAGGCGCGAGCGCCCCAATCCGTAGCCGCTGCTCCGGAACCCGAAATCGCGGAATTCGATTTGAGCGTGACTGAGCCGGAGGCCGAGACGGTCGTTGAGGTTCAAGCTGGCGCAGCACCGGCAGCCGAAGAAGAAGTCGATCTGTCCGATGAATGGGAATCGCTCTCGCAGGAAGTGGTTGACGCGGCGAGCAAGACGGCAGCGAAACCGGCAGACGCAACGGCGGAAGAATTCTTCGAGATCGAAGAGCCGGTCGCGAGTGATGCGCAGGACGTGGTGACGGCAGAAGTTCCGGCAGAAATTCACGCTGAGCCGGTCGCGAGCGAGGCCGCGGACGAGACACTCCTGTTCGAGGACGAGGCGCAAGTAGCGCCCGCTGAAGCTGCACCTCCCGCAGCAGTAGTAGCGGAGCACGTGCCAGAACCTGAGCCGGCCCCCGCGTCCGCGAACGCGGAGGCAGCGGCCGAACCAGCGGCGGTCGAGCCAGTCACAGAGGCCGCAGACGAATTTGAGTTCGAACTGGTGCCTGCGGGCGGAGATTCCGAGGAGCCTGCTGCGGCTGCGCCGAAGTCGCCGATGACTTCAGACCAATTCCTAAGTGAATTGAGTGCGGAGCTAGGCACGGATGGCGAGCCGTCACATCCGCGAACGCCTATTCCCGCCTCACCCCATGCGCCCGGTTCGACGGATACGCACGCGGTGAGCGCGCCGCCGGCCTATCAAGTTCCGCCGCACGTTCCTGCTGCGGCGCCGATCTCCGCGCTGGCTTCATCGGTTCCGCTCGAAACCGGAGCGCGGGCGTCGCAACAGCCCGGCACCGTGGCTACCGCAACCGAAACTCTCGAGGCGGGAGCGAATCTCAACGAGTTGGAAGAAGTCTTCCAGGAATTCCGCAACGAACTCGGGGAGATGAGCGACGAGGACGAAGATCTCGAAACTCACTACAATCTCGGAATTGCCTACCGCGAAATGGGGCTGCTCGACGAGGCCATCGGAGAATTTCAGAAAGTGGCCAAGGCGATCCAGCGCGGCAAACCTTTCCGCTATGCCATGCAGTGCTCCACACTTCTCGGTCTGACGTTTATCGACAAGGGCGAGCCGCAAATCGCAGCGCTGTGGTATTCTCGTGCGCTTGAAACGCCCGGCATCGATCAGGAAACGGTGCTGGCGCTGCGGTACGATCTCGGCCTCGCTCAGGAACAGGCTGGAGATTCCCCCGCGGCGCTCAACAGTTTCCGCCAGGTCTACGCGGTGAATATAGATTACCGCGACGTCGCCGAGCGCATCGCCACGCTACAAAAGCGCTGACGCTGACTACTACTACTGAATGAATCGCGTACTTCGCGTTATCCTGCTACTCCTGTGGCTGGAACTCGGGTTGCTACTCGTGTTGGTGCCCTGGTCTGACTACTGGGAGATGAATTACTTCCTCAACCGCTTTCCTGGATTGATTCCCTACCTTTTGAATCCGTATCTGCGCGGGGCGATTTCCGGGCTGGGATTGGTGGACGCTATCCTGGCTGCGGAGACGTTCCGGCGGCGGGCGACGGCCATTGTCGAGCGCCACTGAGCCGCGGATTCTTTGCTACATCACCGATCGTAAGGGTCTTGGTGCGGATGCCGGCGATGCGGAGGCTGCGCGCGTAGCGCGGCTCAGTGCGCGGATTCGCGATGCGATCGACGCCGGAGTGGATTGGATTCAGGTTCGCGAGAAAGATTTGAGTGGGAAGCAGCTTACGGAATTGGTCCGCGACACTGTGGCGGCTGCGGCGGGACGGCAAACGCGAGTGATCGTGAATGATCGACTTGATGTTGCCGTGGCTGCTGGCGCGGGTGGAGTTCATCTTGGGCGCGAATCCTTGCCTGTGCGCGAAGTTGCGGCTTGGCGGGAGAAAGAGAAAACCGCGAGAGCTGAGGTGGCCGATTTTTTGATAGGGGCGTCGTGCCACAGTTTGGCGGAGGCGCGCGCTGCGGCTGAGGACGGTGCGGATTACATTATTTTCGGTCCGGTATTTGAGACGCCGTCCAAAATGCAATTTGGAGCACCGCTTGGAATTGAGAAATTAAGGGAAGCTTGTAGCGAGATGCGGATTCGAGTTCTGGCGATTGGCGGAATCAGCATGGCGAACGCGGCGCAGTGTTTCGAGGCGGGAGCAGCCGGAATCGCGGCGATCCGGTTGTTTCAGGATGCTGCGAACCTGGACGAATTGCGCGGAATGGCGGAAACGTTACGGCAGTTGTAGTGCCGCCGTCCCTGGCGGCATCTTACGACCACTGACCTCGGCAACTCTAAGAGTCACGCGCGGACCCCTTCGTAGAATCGAAACGAAATCTTGAATTTAAAGTTTGTAGTCCGCGCTTGGATTTCCCAAGATTGAACCGCCAGGTCGTCGGATGCCGGCGGGACGCCGGCGCTACTAGGCACCGAGCCAGCGGCCGACCGGTTGGAGATTCTCGATGTTGTCGCAGAGAACTTTGATCGTCGCGGTGATTGGGATCGCCAAGATCAGTCCGGCGCCGCCCCAGATCCAGCCCCAGAATAGCAACGCTACTGTCACCGCCAGCGCGTTCAGGTGAACGCGGCGGCCCACCATCGCGGGAAATAGAAGGTTGGCAGTAATCAAATGCAGGAACATCAGCATCGCATAGATGCCTAGGAACGGCCCGACGGTATGGAAATGTTTCAGGCCGATCAGCGTCGGAGGAACGAAGGACATCACCACGCCGAGATAGGGCACGAGATTGAGAAGGCCGGCGACCAGGCCGGTGAGAAATGCGTAATCGAGGCCGATGGCCCAGAAGAAAAGCCAACTGGTGATCACCAGCGTGATCGCCACCATCGAAGTGCCGATCACGTAGCTGCGCAGGACCGCGCTGACGTCTGTAAGCGTCTGCTTCACCTGCGTGCGCTGCCCCGAGGGAAACAATTGCATCGTGGCGTGCCAGACCTGGCGTTTCGCCGCGAGCATGAAGAAAAGCAGAAAGGGAATAAAAGTTGCGCCGAGAACTACCTCGTAGAGTCCGCTCAGGCGCGACACCACCGCGCTCCGGAACGGATGTGATTCCGTGACTTGCAAGACCTTCGGACCAGTTTCGCCGGGCGCAATTTCGGAGACGTGCGCTTCGATTCCTTCGAGGCGCTTCTCGACCGCTGCGGTGGCGGCGCGCAGGGGCTCGCGGTATTTCGGCCAGTCGGCGGAAAAGCTGTCGATCTTGCTGACCAGGACCCAACCAATCGCAAACATTCCGCCAATGACCGCCATGACGATCAGAAACGAGCCCAACGCGCGCGGAATGTGCCAGTCCTCGAGCCAGGTGACGATGGGATCGAGGAAATAGGCCAGCAGGACAGCCACGAGGAGAGTGACCACGACGCTGGACGCAAAATGCAGGAACGCGATGACGATGCCGGCAGCGATAATGCGCGCGCTCGCCGAGTTGGGCAGGCGAAAGGTCGCGTTGGCGACGGACACGATGGGCGTCTGCGTTTCCATATAATCTGCCTACGATAGCATAGTCTGCGCGCTAGGCCGGATTCCGCGCAGCGCGGCGTTACGAATTCGACTACAGAGCGCGGGAGGCGAGATGAGCCCGCGCGGTGCTGTGCTAGACTCGAAATTCATCGCGCGCTTCCCGCGAAAGTGCACTCCATGAGCAAGCAGCTATTTGGCACGGATGGAATCCGAGGTGTCCCGGGCGAGTTTCCGCTCGATGACTCGACACTGGTGCGTGTGGGCGCGGCGCTGGGACATTATTTGCGCAGGGTGATTGCGGAGAGCGATTCGCGGAATCGCGTGCTGATCGGCCGCGATACGCGCGAGTCGGGGCCGCATATCGAAGAGTGCATCGCGCGAGGGCTCGCGGCCGCTAGTACGCAGGCATTTTCGAGCGGAGTGCTGACTACGCCGGGCGTGGCCTGGGTGGTGCGCAACGAGGGATTTGCGGCGGGCGTGGTGATTTCGGCTTCGCATAATCCTTATCACGATAATGGCGTGAAGCTGGTTTCTTCCAGCGGGATGAAATTCCCGGATGCGATTGAGTTGGAGATCGAGCAGGAGATCCTTTCGCCGGAGGAGCACGAGCAGGTGAGTGCTTCGGCGCGGATCGAGAGCGATCCGAAGCTGGAAGAGGATTATCTGGCTTCGCTGCGGGCGCTGGTACCGGGCGGCGTGAAGCTGGCCGGGATGAAGATTGTGCTGGATTGTGCGAATGGGGCAGCTAGCGCTTTGGCGCCGCGGTTATTTCGTTCGCTAGGCGCGGATGTGCTGGCCATGAACGACCGGCCGGATGGGAAGAATATTAATGCCGGCTGCGGATCGTTGCATCCGGAAGTGATGCAGAAGAAAGTTGTGGAGACGCGTGCGGCGCTGGGCGTGGCCTTTGATGGCGATGCCGATCGGGCGATTTTTTCTAGCGCGAGCGGCAAATTGGTGGATGGCGACGGCGTGATTCTCTCGATGGGACGGTACATGAAGGCGCGGGGGACGCTGAAGGGCGCAACGATTGTCGGGACGACCATGGCGAATTTGGGGCTGGAGCGGGCGCTCGAAAAATCGGGGCTGAAGCTGGCGCGCGCGGCGGTGGGCGATCGCTACGTGCTCGAGGAGATGCAGAGAATCGGGGCGAATCTGGGAGGCGAGCAGTCGGGGCATATTTTGTTTCTTGATGATGCGACGACTGGGGACGGAATGTTGACGGCGGTGAAGATTGCTGCACTCGTTGCTGCGGAAGGGCCGCTGGATTCGCTGGTTGCCGATCTGAAGATTTATCCGCAGACGATTGTGAATGTGAAAGTGCG
>DAITPO010000047.1:0-1801 GCA_036833535.1 Candidatus Acidiferrales bacterium
CTGGCTGCGGTGCTGCCGTTGCCCTTGAAGCGACGGCCTGAGCATATGAATCGTTATAGCGGACTCATACTGGAGCGGATGCGAGAAGTGGGTTGGTGATCGCGGTGGGGGGCGCGAAGGCTAATGGCTGGCGGTTTCGAAGGGGTTACGCCCGCGGGCGGGTCGATTGGTTTGCAATCGCATAGCGATTGGCCCCCGCCCCTACGGCGGACAGGCGGCGGGAGCGAGGTCATGTTGGCTGATGTGGTAAGCTGCGACCGCAATCGTTGAGGAGGCAGGTCGTGAAAGCGCGAATTCTTTATCGCAGCGCGTCTGTACTTCTGTTGTTATTTGCCGCGGGGCATACGTTTGGGTTTCGGCAGAATAATCCGGAATGGGGGGCGGAGGCCGTTATTGCGTTAATGCGCTCCGTGCATTTTGATGCGCAGGGGTTTACGCGGACTTATTGGGACTTCTTCAGCGCGTTTGGGCTGTTTTTCTCGGTGTTTCTTTTGTTCTCGGCGGTGTTGGCGTGGTTGCTGGGAGGACTTCCGGCAGAGACTTTGGTCCGCGTGCGGAGTATTGCGTGGGCGCTCGCGATTTGCTATGTGGCGATCACGGGTTTGAGCTTTCGATATGCCTTCACTACACCGCTCGTTTTCTCAGTCCTGATTACAGTTTTTTTGATCGCGGCGGCGACGCTTTCGGCGAAGACGGGCTGAGGCCCGCGGCTCAAGCCGGTTTTAGGGGCGTGGGATATTTCCGCTGGACTGAAGTCCACCTTCCGCCTGCTGAAGCAGGGGGCTCCCACCGGGGGTGCAGATCGGGGACATGGTTGACCGAGCTGCTTTGCTGAAGCAGAGGGCTCCTTCGTGACTTAGAAGGAGGCGCCGTATTTTAGGCGAATGTTGAATTGTTGATAGAGGAAGGATTCGGCCTTGATTCTTTCTGGCGTCGACGTGGACGGAGTTGAGTTCAGATAGAGGATGTAGCTTTCGGCGGCGGCGTCGGGGTTGCCTTCGCGCTCTTGCGATTGTGCGCGGGCGAGAATTTGTTCGGGGAGGCGTTGAACGCTGGCGCGGGCTGCTTTAATTAGAGAATCGCGCGTGCCGTTCTCCACATCAATTAGAAATTCGTTTTCGTCGGGGATGTTGCCCTGCTCTTTTATGTTCTCGGTGTCTTCTGGCTTTACGTTATCCAGGATCGTAACGGTCTCGGCGTTGGCGCCTTTGATCGGTTGGCTGGTTTCGATGATTTGTCCGCTGGAATCAAGAATGCGGTAGCGGAGTTCGACGGTGGCGGAGAGTTGCAGTTTTTTCTCGGTATAGGAATACGGCTTGACGATGTCGCGGATCGTAGTTTTGGGAATCGAATCGAGCTTTTCTAGATCGGCATTCACCTTTTTCTCTGCGGCCTTGACCTTCTCTTCGGCATCCGCAATTTCCTTCTTCTTGCCGCGAGCGGTGGCTCCCTGCACAACGGAACGGGCGCTTTCGAGTTCCAGTTTTGCGGCTTCATACTCGCGATTGGCGGCGTTCCATTGGTCATTGGGAACTTGCTCTTCGCCGGCGCGGTATTTGGAATCTTTGGGATCGGAATGCGTGGAACTGTTCTTGCGATGGTCTACCACATCTCCGATCAGGCTGAAATTCGGCTCGACGACGGGATTGTCGCCGGGGCGGACGATTTTTACCGGCAGGCCGGAATTTTCAAGGCCAGTGGCGATGGCGTCGGCGAGTTGTTCGGCGAAACCGATGCTGTCGCGGCGGGAAGTCTGGTCGCGAAACTCGACGCGGACGGAGAGGCGCGAGCGCATCTGGTA
>DAITPO010000047.1:1901-24933 GCA_036833535.1 Candidatus Acidiferrales bacterium
ATTTCCTTTTCGTCGGGGACGCCGCGAATTGGGTCATGGGCTTTCTGGATCTGTTGGGCCGCTTGGGAGGCGCTGGTGACGTATGCGGGGCCCAATGTGGTGCGGTCGGCATCGACCAGAATTCGTTGATCGGCCGGTAGATTGTCCAGAACTTCGTAGGCGGAGATAAAGTCGCTTTGACTTGCATATTCCTTGCTTTGACGAAGAGCGGCTTCGGCGGCGGCGATGTTGTTGGCCTTCTCTAATTCTTTCTTGGCATTTGCGAGGGCCGAGGTGGCTTCGGGAGAGGGCTTGATGTTGTTGGCGAGATCGAATTCGCGCGAGGCTTCCGCCCAATTGTTGGAATCCGCTAGGGACTTGCCCTTATTGAAGTGTGCGCTGTAGGAAGAATTAACGACTTCTGCGATTCGGGGATCTTCAGCAAGGAACGAGAGATAAGGGGAGACGGTCTTCAGGGCATCGTCAACGTGATGCGTCGAAATCAGATTCTGGGCGGTATGGATTGTTGATTCGTAGGTATTGGTTTCCTTGGTCGTGTCCGTATCGAATTTCACGACCGACGGATTCTGCGGATCGATTTCGCGGAGTTCCTGGAGGAGCTGATTGGCGGTGCGCAGATGCTCATAGCCGGCGGTTTTGGCTGAAAGAGCCTCACGGTAGCTGGCGAGTTCTGCGTTGCCCTTCTTTGCGATCGTGTCCGTGGCGGCGGCGACTTCTTCGTTGATGGTCTTAGCGTCCGGATCGGCCGGCAAGATGGAATTCGCTTTGAACGCCAATTGAGTCGCGATTTTGAGTTCCGGGTAGGCGGGCGAGGCTAGCGATTCGGAGGTCTTGTAGAGATCGAGATGAGCGCGGCTTTGCTTCGCCAGAAAATGTGTGAATAGAAGCTTGGCTTCCTTGGTGTGGGGAGCCGAGGGATATTTCGCCAGGTAGGCATCCCAAGTGGGAATTGCCGACGCGCGGGAGGCCAACAAGAACTCGGCGTATTCGGCATCCGGAGCCGGAACGAAGACGATTAACATGCCGGGTTTGAAAGCGGGTAGAGAAGAGGCTGCGCCGGCGAGTTTTCCGTCGAGAGAGGATCGACTGGCCAATTGGGCGGGCGTAAAAGTGGCGTTCTTTTCGAATTTTAGATTGTCGGGAACGACGCACGTGGAGGAATTATCCTTCGTGTAGCGTAGGCTGCCATTCGCGAGAACTTCTAGAGTTGCCGGAGCAGAGAGGCGGATTTTGGGGAGCTTGCCGTAAATGGATTTGTCGATGGTCTGCTCGTTGCCGCAGTCTTTCATTTCGATCTTGGCGTTGAGTTGGACGTCGGTCGCCTGCACGTAGGTCCAGGCTGAGGCGTTCTGATAGACGACGATGACGTTGAGGGGCAGTTCTTTGGCCGGCAGACGGAAGGGCGAGGTGGATTGAAAAACGCAGAGGGCAATTAGGACTAGCGCCCAGCGAGAAATAGCCCTCGCGACGGAATGATTCGAAAAGTTGGTCTTCATGTTTAGAATGTCTCCCGTGCAACCGCTAGGTGTCGCCGCGAATGCAGGAAGTTACGCACTGACCGCCGGCATTGCATGGCTCACCTTTCTGCTGAAAAAAGATTCCGTGAACACCCTGCTCAAATCCGCTTGCGAACTGCGGGCTGCCTACATCGATTTCGCTTTGCGAGTGCGCTCGAGGCCGATGCGCGCCTGTTCGTTGTTGGGTTGGCAGGCGAGCACGGCGAGATACTCGCGCTCGGCGCTGTCGTAGTTTCCTTGGGCGCTGTTTCTGTCTGCGCGGTTCAGGCGAACCGGCAAGTCGCTTGCCGATAGCTCGCATCCGGGATTTTGTTGCGCTGTGACTTCAGGATTTGCCGGAGCGCTCTTTTTTCCGCTGGGCTTGTCGTCTGTACGCTTGGTTCGGGGCAGATTTGGCGGCGCCACTTTTGCCTGGAGCGCGTCTGCTTCGAGTTGAGCTTCTTGCGCCACGTCAATCTTTTCCTTAAGCGCAGCTTCTTCCATGTCTCCGTGAAGATCTGCCAATTGCGTCAGCAGGGTCCCGGCTTGGTCGAAGCTCTTGGCCGTTCGTGCCTGTTCGGCGTTTTGCTTGAGGTCTTTCTCCTGTTCAAGGAGTGCCGAGAGTCTCGTGTATTCCTGGCCGGCTTGAGCCGCGAGTGATCCATTTCCTGCTGCCAGCGTTTGATATTCGGCCGCGGCATCCGGCCATTTCTTATTCTGTTCATCCTGCGTGGCCCGGTGGAACGCGGAGCTTTCCCGGTTTGCCGATTCGCTCGTCATTCTCCACGCGATTAACAACGCAATCGCGGCCACCGCAACCCCCCCGGCCAGAATGCCAATTAGTTTGGTTTTCGTCCGAGGCATTTTGGAGGAGGGAATTGGCTGTTCGAGATCGATACTTGGTCCCGCTGCTGCGGGTGTAGGAATTTTCGATCCCTGCGCCTCTTCTACGCGCGCGATCGACGCTTCAATTCTGTATTCGAGCGGAGTTGCATCGGAGCTGGTGACACGCGCAGTCTCGTCCGGCCGGACGGCGCAGCGCCAATCGGATGCCACTTCCGTCGCTGCTTCATTTGGGACAATCGGCTGCTGCTGCAATTCTGCTTCGGGCGCTTCGTGGACCGCCGCCGTGCTTCCTCCAACGGTTGCCGCTAGGGTATCGCTGCCGGAACTTTCGCAATTCTTGATCTCGTTCATCAGAGCGGCGACGCGCGGATCGTTCTTTTTGAATACGCGCGACTCGATCGCGTCCTGCGCTAGTGCTAACGCTTCATTCTTTTTGCCGTTTGCCAGCAGGCTTCTTGTTTCCGAGAATGTCTTCTCGGCTACGGCGGCGGCATCGGCGGGTTTCTTGGAACGAAGTTTCTTGCGGATGGTGCGGAGTCCGGCTTCGCTCGCGCCATTTTGTTTGCGCGCCTCGGCCTTGCGAATCTCCTCGGCCATGAATGACTTCAAATTGCAGACTACGGCGTCATTGGGAAACTTTTGCAGCAGTTGCTGCGCCTTTTCCTGCGCGGCTGGAAAGTTGCCCTTTCCCACTAGCGCGCGGAGTTCTTCGATACCTCGTTGGCGTTCCTGCTGCGTTAGGGCTTCGGCGAGATCTTTGCGTACCATCTCCTGTAATTGCAGCAGCTCGGCATCTTCGGGATATTCCAGTAATCCTTGGCTTAGCAAAGCCAGGCATTCGTCCTCTTGGAGCGCGGCCATAAGCACGCGGGCGCGGCTGACAATCTCGTTGATTCGCTTGCGCTTGAGCCTGTGTTGTTTTTCCTGCTCGAGTTCGCGGCGCAATTCCAGGGATTGCGTATTGCCGCTGCCGGTTTCTTCGAGTTCCTTGAGGAGCACTTCTGCCTGGGTCAGTTCGCCTTCGGAGATGCGCAGCCGGATTAGGCGCAGCTTATCCTGCACACATTCTTTTTTCTTTACCTCGTCCTCGATCTCATCCAGAAACTTACGCGCGGGCTCAAAAGCCGCATCCAGCGAAAGTGCGGATGCGATTTCTTCTCTGGCGCTTTGATACTCTTCCATGTGCGCGAAATCGCGAGCGCGTTTCAGATGAGTGTGCAAGCGAGGCAGCAACTCTCTGCGCTGCAGCTCTTGATCCACCTTTTGCATAAGTTCTCGAAGCTGCGAGTTCGATGCGTCGTACTTTCGGGCTTCGGTTAAGACGGATTTTGCATCTTCCAATTCGCCGATTTCACAGAGGTCGTTGGCGCGGTGAATCAGGCTTGCGGCTGTCTCGGAGCGCAGGCGCTTGGCGATGGGCTCGAGATCGAGCAATAAATCTTCAACTGTGGCGTAGCGGTGTGAGGCGTCTTTTTCGATCATTCGCTGCACTACAGCGTCCAAGTCGCTTGGACATTCGGGCGCAAGCTGGCGCAACGGCTTGGCCTTGGCGCGAATGATGCTTCTTCGCAGGTCGTCAAAATCTTTGCCCTGAAACGGGCGCTCGAACGCTATCAGCTCGTACAGGGTCACTCCCAAGGCCCAAATGTCGGTGCGCTCGTTCGCGCGGTCGGTTCCGGTCAATAGCTCGGGCGCCATATACGCGGGAGACCCGATCAGCATATTGGTCTGGGACATCGAGAAATTCTGCGTGTCGGAGAGATTCACGAGGCGGGCGATTCCGAAATCGACGACCTTGACGACTTCATCGTTGCCGTCGTTGTGCAGCATGATATTCGCGGGCTTGATGTCGCGGTGAAACAAACCGCGGCGATGCGCGTAACTTAACGCCAGGCCAGCTGCGAGGATGTAGCCCAGGCGCTTTGCCAGCGGGCTGGCGTCCCGTTTTTCGATGATCCGATCCAGGCTTCCGCCGTTCATATACTCCATGACGATGAAGTGCATTCCCTCGGCTTGATCAGCGTCATAGATTTGAACGATGTTTTGATGCTTCAGCTTGGCCAGCGCCTGACCTTCGCGCTTGAAGCGTTCCAGCAGCGTTGCGCCTTCGAGGCGGGTGTCCTGAATGGTCTTCAGCGCTACGTAATCATGAAAGCCGGGGTGCCATGCTTTGTAGACACACCCCATGGCCCCTTGGCCGAGCTTGGCTTCAATCTTGTATTTGCCGAGCGATTCCATAAGCTTTCGAAAACGAAACTGACGCTGTCAAAAAATAAATTGGTTCAAAGGTCATCCTGGGACCCATCGCAGGGTCCACTCAGGTACTCAAAGTGTGATATTCCGGAATGTGCACCACAATGGAGCGGCGGGCGCAAATTTAGCTGACTAAAGTCCTATTTTTTACTAGTACTCGGTGGTTCTTCCGGCCTGTCTGGGCGCGAAAGCAGCAGGGGAGAGAAAACGCTAACCTCAATGGTGTGAAAGAGTAGTGGGCGCTTGAGGGCTAGATTCCTGAGGGCGTAAGTAAACGAGGCGGCGATGCTCGGATGATCGGTGAAGGGCGCCAAAGGTACGTAGATCAGGCTCGGACGGACACAATTCTCGCAGCAACGGCGAGCAAGCCCCAGGATGGGAGACTACGCCGTCGTCTAGAACGGGACGGTTTGCGACCAGATCTGCATGCTTACACCGTCGCGGGTGTCGGCCCAGGCGGCGTGGACTTGCCCACCGGGGCCGGAGACTAGTTGCGTGTAGTCGCCGAAATACCCGCAGCCCTGGAAGCCATTGCACGGGTTGAAGGGGACGTCGTTCACGGCCTTTTGAATCGGGAAGGTGCGTCCGCCATCGAAGGACTTTCCGACGAAGTATTCCACGTTGGTATCAAGCGGATCGTGCCGGTCGTCGTACCAACCGACGTAGACAGCGCCGCCGGGCGTGGTTGTTGCCCAGGCGAAGAAATGGTGCTTGCCGGCGTTGAAAGCATCGTTGTTCACGCGCGCCACTCTTGACGCGCCCGTATTCACGTTGACTGCGGCGACGTAAACGCTGGGGGAACTTTCGAGGCTGCCTCCTGCGACTTGCACAGCGGAGAAGGCGCAATACGCCGTGTACTGATGGATTCCGCAGCCGGGCTGCACGGCGCCGCTGTCGGTGAAAGCCCAGTTGACGTTGCCGAGGCCGTTGTAGGTGAAGGTCGCGACGGGACTCGTTGAGACCGTCCAGACTCCGCCGATCAGAGTGGATTCCCACATGGTGATGACCGGAGCGTTGGTGAAGTCGTCGAAGAAAATGTGCGGCGTGCCCGCGGCATCGATGACCATCGTCGAGAATTGCGCGTTTATGAGCGGGCCGCTGACCAGCGCCGGAGGGCTGAAGGGCGTTTCGGCGTTCGGTGAATGCGATTCCAGAATTACCGAGCCGAAGCTTGGGATTGTGGCGGTGCCATCGGTGCACGTGCCGGGATTTAGATTGCAGAAGAAAGTGTAATAGACGTAGGTGGTTCCAACATTTGGACTGCCGGGGTTGGAATCGGTCGTGTTCAGCGGCTGGCTTACGTTTCCGGGGCAGGTGAAAGGACCGCTGAACAGCCCGCCGCTGCACTGCTGCGCGTCAATCAGCGTCGGAAACACATTCGAATAGGTTCCGTCGGCGAAGCCCTGCACTTCGTCGATTTCGTTGTCCAAATTAAAGTAGTTGTTGTTGACATCGATAATTTCGTTGCCGCTGAGCACCGAAAATGAGCTGTTGCCGGCATTGTCGAAGGACACCGACGGGTTCACATTAAACGTGAACGGGACTCCCCCGATTAAAGAATCGGTGCCGCCGACGAGCAAATCGTCGGTGAAGGTTCGGCCGTGATCGGTGGAGACGTGATAGAAGAGGCGCGTGGCGTTGACGCGGAAGTCATTGGTGATGACGACCCAGTTGCGCGGATCGGCGGGATTCACGGCGGAGGAGATGCCCGCTTTGGGCCAGGGATTCCGATCCTGGTTGACTTGGATGTTCTGATAGGCGCGCTGGGAGTTGGCGGCGGGGCGAGCATTGAGCGAATTGGCCTTGGCTCGCGGTTCGAGCAGCGCTTTGGCGCTGCCGGTCGGCATGTTTGCGCCGATTAGGTTGAAGGGCGCTTTGTGGTTCGCCTTCATCCATGCGACATAGCCGGGAATGTCCTTGAATGGGGCGGGCTTGTCGGACTGCGCGCAGAGCGGCGCGGCTAGGAGGAGGAGAGCCGCCGCGACTAGTAGATTGGCAGCGATTTTCGTGCGAAATGCGGCTGGGTGCATGGATGGCTCCTCTTCCTTCGTGGCGGGGCGGCGCGTTGAGGAAGGTTCGAAAACTCTGGGTTGTGCGCGCGCATTATTGTCTTCGTGGCTAGAGTTGTCAATATCCGGGCTAGTACTGACTTTAGGTCGAAAGGAAGATCAGCGGGAATTACGCTTGAACGGGATGCGCGACGCCCGCGCGGCGGGCATGAACGGAAGGCCTTCCGCAGAGAGGCTGAGGTCGCGGAGAACAGCGGACGAGACTTGGCGGAGAGAAGGACGTCTGGCTCGACGGGTCGAGCGGCGAGCCAGACGCCAGCGCGAACATTTCCACGGGACTTATTCTCTCTCTTTTTTCCCCTCGCCCATCGATCCGACCTTAATCGAGCCCTTCACGATCAATTCCTGGTTAGTGGGGCACGCGGGTGTCACTACGACGCTGGTGAGCGTCGGCTGGTAGACAACAACCGTGTCTAACGGCTGGTTCATCGTAAAGCTGTTCGGTCCTGCGTTGCAAAGCACGTAGTAGCCTGTTTGATTCAGAAAGACGTTGGTGGGGGAACCGTTCACGCAAGTCCAAACCTTGCAGGCATGGGCAGTAGTGAAAATGACCGTTCCGCTCACTTCGACTGCGGAGTCCACTGGTGGCGTGATTCCGAATCCACTCCCTTGGCTCCAGGTTATGGTGATTGGGTCGGTTGCTGGAGCTCCAGCTTTTGCTCTTACTGCTTCAGCCATGATGTCTCCTTTTTAGGGTGCTACTTTTTTCCGTTCGGCCTGAAATTCGGGTCGGACAACAAATTCTGGAGGTCGGGGTTGCTCTTGAGATCGTCGAGAGAATACCCTTTTCGTAAGGCTCTCTCGATGTAATCCAAGGCCTGACGACGGTCGCCGAGATTCTCGTATGTTTCGCCGGCCAATTCAAGAATATTCGAGTCGTCGGGAGAGCGGACCAGAGCGGCCTGGAGGCGCGTGAGGGCTTTGTCGCGCTGGCCGTCTTCGGCGTAGAGAGCGGCAAGGGAGGCCTGGCTGGTGGCGTCTTGGGGATCGGCTTTCAGTTGTTCCTCGAGCAAGGCGATGGCATGGCCGCGGGCGGGTTTGGCATCGTCTTTCTGGCCCAGCAGCTCGTAAGCGCTCATTAAATTGGCCCACACCAGGTAGTTCTTGTCGTTGAACTGCAGCGCCTTCTGGCTCATGGTTACGGATTCGGCGTAGCGCTTTTCGTTCATGTAAAGCAACGCGAGATTGGCATAGGCCGGATAGCTTGGGCCGAGCTGAATGGATTTTTTCAGCGCGGCTTCGGCGAGCGGCCCGTCGCTAGGAGCAGAGCGGTCCAGATAGGCGGCCGCGAGGTTGATGTAAACGATGGCGTTGTCGGGCGTGAGCTGCGCGGCGTGCTGATATTGCGCGATGGCGTCGTCGTAGCGATGCTGCGCGTCGTAGAACTGGCCCAAGGTGTTGTACCCATCCCAATAATCAGGGCGTAGAGCGACGCCCTTCTTGATGGCTGCTTCGGCGTCCGCAATGCGGCCCATTCTCTGGTAAACGTTGCCTTCGCCCATCACCGCGTCGGCGTTGTGCGGCTCAAGCTGCAGGGCGTGCTGGTATTCGCCGAGAGCGAGGTCGAGCTTGCCGGTGGCGGCGTGCACGCGGCCGAGGGTGACGTAGGCGGCGGCGAGACGATCGTTGAGCTGCAGCGCGTGGCTGCAGTTGGCGGAGGCTTCCTCGAGCCATTTGAGATTCGGATCCATGGAATTTTTCAGGCGATAGGCTTCGCCAAGTTCGGCGAAACCCAGCGCGAATTGCGGATCGGTGGTTACGGCGCTATTGAGCGCGTTGATGGCGAGATCGAGATTGCCGGGCGTGTCGTAACGCTCCGCGTAGCCGAGGCCTTTGAGATAAGACTCGTAAGCGGCGGGATTGGCGGAGCCGTTTGTGCTGCGAATCATGTCGGCGGAAACGTCTATGTGCATCAGCTTGGCGAGTTTGGCGACGGCCTCATCCTGAAGCGTGGCCAGATCGCCGGCCCGATCTTCGAAGCTGGCGAAGCCGATCTGGCGCAGATTTTTGGCGTCGATTAGATTGACGGTGAGTTGAACGGCTTGGCCGTCGCGGGCGATGCTGCCTTTCACGACTACGGTGGCGCCCCACTCGCGCAATGCCGATGCCGGGTCGGAGATTTTTCGTCGGCGCACTTCGCTGGACGGGACCACCCAGAGCGACTTGCCTCCGACGTCGAGATCGGAGAGCTTCCCCGTAAGGCTGTCCATTAATCCTTCAGCGAGCGGCTCATTCGCGGGATCGTTCCCGATATTGTCGAAGGGAAGTACCGCGATGTGTTCCTCGCTCGGCGCGAGTAGCCCGCCATTCAGGCGGCTCCGCAGCGAAGGAAGGACTAGCCAGCCGAGCACGGCAATCGTGACGGCAGCGCCTGCTGCGAGCCACCATCGCCAGGCGCGGCTTTTCGGTGGAGCGGCGTGACCCAAGGTCGATTGCGACGCGTTGCTCAGATACTTCTGGAATTGCGCCGATTTGAGGGAGATCGTGGGCGCCGATAGGTCTACGCCTGATTTCGGCGCGACAGAATTGCGGATGCTCTCGAGATCGGTGCGCAGCTGCGTACAACTTTGGTAGCGATGAGCGGGATCCTTCGAGAGAGCGCGATAAACGATTTGCTGAAGTTCTAGAGGAACTCCTTCCATCGGGCGCGGAGGATCGTTCAGGATCGCGACGACGGTCGACGGAACGCTGTCGCGCCAGAACGGATTCTGACCAGCCAGCATTTCGGCGAGAACCACGCCGAGCGCCCAAATATCGGTGCGCAGATCAATGGGCTTGCCGAGGGACTGCTCGGGGGACATATAGCCGACCGTGCCGGAAGTGCCGCCGGTCTGCGTCATCGTGGGGGACGTGACCACGCGGGCGAGACCGAAATCCACAATCTTTGCCAGGCCGTGCTGGGTGATCAGGACGTTCGAGGGTTTCACGTCACGATGGACGATATTGCGTGCGTGTGCGGCTTCCAGGCCCTTGGCCATTTGAATGGCGATGTCCACGGCGTCGCGCACGGGAAGCGGGCCGCGGCGAATTTTCTGCGTGAGCGATTCGCCTTCGTAAAACGCCATCACGATGAAGGCGTGGCCGTCTGGCGTTTCTTCCACGCCATGGATGACGCCAATATTCGGATGATCGAGCGAGGAGGCCGTGCGCGCTTCCTTCAAAAAGCGCTCTTTGTCTTTTTCGCTGGAGTTCAGTTCGGGAGGAAGGAACTTCAGGGCTACGGTGCGCTCGAGCTTGATGTCCAGCGCCTTGTAAACCACACCCATACCACCGGCGCCGGCCATGGCCAGGATCTGATAATTGCCAACCCGTTCTCCGGGTCTTAGGGTGCTGCTTGTGTCCGGCATGCCCTTGCCCCGCGCTGGAATCCGGGCGCGGCACGCACATTCGTCACTGCTGGGTACGCGTTTGCGGCCCTGCGGCCCTCATCATAAGCCGCGGACTTCGAGGGTTGCAACAGGTCTGATTACTTCTATGGAATCGTCTGAGGCGGAGTGATCTGTAGGCGAGAATTGCGCCTTTGCCCGGGAGGCTGAGAAGAGTTGTCAGACTAAGGCAGGCACATCGCGATGCAGGAACCAGCGGTCGAGGACGACGTGGCGGGAGAACCAACCGCTCGTCAGTAGCAGCTGGGCAATTGCGCTCATCACGCTGGTGGGAAGCCTGCGGCCGATCGCGGTGGACCAATCGTCTTTCGCGCTTCCGAAGTGCGACTCGAGGAGCCTCCGATAACTTGTGAGGGTGTTCTCGGAGTAGTCTGTGTTTGCCGCGACGATCGATTTGGCGGCCAGCAGGCCCGACTCAATCGCGGGGCGGATTCCTTCGCCGCTTTGCGAATACGCCAGCCCGGCGGCGTCGCCTACAAGCAGCACGCCATCGCCGATCACTTTGCGGTGCGCTTCGCGATAGATTAGATACGCGTGACCTTTCATTCCGGGGGGCAACTCAAATTCGACTTTTCCGGTTTTCTTCAGAAACTCGAGGAAGCTAGAAACATGTTTCGGCAGGCCCTGTTGATCGAGGCGGCCCAGGCCGATGTTGAGGAAGTTCTGCTTGCGAAAACACCAGCCATATCCTTTCATATCCGCGCAGAAGAATAATTCCGGCAATTCTGCGCGCACGGTGCAACGCTCACGTTGAGCGGCGTCCATTTCGAATTCAATTTCTTGTGCTGCTACCGCCACCTCGCTTCGCGCTCCCGCCCCGAGGAGTCGCGCCACCGGACAGAAATGCCCTGCGGCGCCGACGATCAGGCGCGTCTTGATCTGCGAGTTCACCAGCCACGAATCGCCCGTTCGCTCGATGGTTTTGATCGGCTGACTCGGCAGCAGGCGCGCTCCGCTGCGCGCTAGCAGATACTCGTCGAATTCGCAGCGGCGAATGCCGTAGCTGATCGGTGTCGCATAGTCCGTCTCAATTTCCGGGCCTCCGATGCTGCTCGTACGGAAACCGGTGATCGGCTGCAGCACGCGGCCGCGGCGGTATTCTTCAATGTCAATCTGGAGTTCTTCGAGAACGGCGGGAGTGATCCACCCGCCGCAGACTTTATCGCGTGGGAAAGAGCAGCGATCCAAAATCGCGGTGTCGAGAGACGCACGCCGCAGGCTCCAAGCGCAGGACGAGCCTGCCGGTCCGCCGCCGACGATCAGGACATCGCACGAATCCATCGCGGCTCTTTCTCGGCGGCAATTTCTTGCTGATCTTGATACAGGTAAGCGCGAGTCCAGGGAATGCGCTTACACTCCGAGCCGGCGAACACGACTTGGAACAATTGTATAGAGCCGGTCGTAAAGGCGGCGATCGATCCGGCCAGATACAGCCTCCACGCGCGGACAAAATCAGCACCGAACATTTCTTGAACCCGCTGCGTCGATTTTTCAAAGCGCGCCAGCCAATGCTCCAATGTCAGCGCATAGTGCATGCGTATATTTTCGACGTCCAGCACGGTCATATTCGACGGCTCGAATATATCCATCACTTCCCGCAGCGCCGGCGCGTGCGCTCCGGGGAATATCTGCTTTCTGATCCACGTGCTGAACGGCCGGATTTGATTCCGGCCGATGAAGTGCAGCAATCCTCGCCCGGAATTTCCCATGGTGCGATGGATCACACGGCCGAGTTGCGTGTAATGCTCCGCTCCGACATGCTCGAGCATCCCCACCGACATGAAAACGTCGCATTTGCCAGAGATATTGCGGTAATCATCCTGAATGAATTCCACCTGGTGTTCCACGCCTTCGCGCCGCGCCCGCTCGCGCGCAAAGGCAATCTGCTCCTTCGAGATATTGAAAGCGCGGACATTTGCGCCGTACTCCTTCGCCATGTGAATCGCCAGCGCGCCCCAGCCACAGCCGGCCTCGATCACTTTTTCTCCCGCGCCGAGCTGAACTTTCCGGCATACGTGGTCCATCTTCGCGAGTTGCGCGTCCTCGAGACTCGTTTGTGGGGTGGGGAAATAGGCGCAGGTATAGACCATGCGCGAATCGAGCCAGAGCTTGTAAAAATCGGTTGTGAGGTCGTAGTGCCGGTGAATATTTTTCGCCGATCCACGCGGTGTATTCGCCTGCGCCCACGCCAGCCAGCGCGAAAGCAGCTCCCCGTACCACGTCGCCGCTTTGGCTTTGTGCATCGAGCGGAACACTTCCTCGAGGCAACGAACGAGGTCGCCGTCAACTTCCACACGCCCTTCCATATAGCTATCGCCGAATCCGACTTCGGGATCGAGGAGCATTCTGAGGAGCGCCTTGCGGTCGCGAATAATCACTCGAGGCTTCGAATCAACGCCGGGCAGGGGAATCTCATCGTCTCGCCCGAGAACCATTCGCACCGGAGCGTGTCCGATGGAGCGCTGGATTTTCTTTACCAGCCACTTTTCAGCCGAGGAGAAGTTTGATGTCGCCATAAATCGAACCCTCCTTTGTCAGGCGTGCAGGCCTGTCCGTTGAGTTAGATTCCACAATCTGCAAATGGTCGCAGGCAGGCCAAGCGAAAAATGCCATCCGCGCGCAAACTAGGCCCCGGATGGCATTTTTCGTTCTTCATTTTTTCCCGTACAGCATCAGCTTGCCGTCCACGACGTTCGCAAAGTAGCGCCCGCGCACAAGAAATTGCATCACCTTGTGCCCTTTGCGAGCCAACTGCGCCCACCGCGACGTCGTCTGCGGATTCTGCTCGATTCCGCGGACTCCTTCATCGCCCACGCGGAAATCCACTTCGCGCAAATGCTTCTTGGCCGTTAGCCGTACAGGAAAGCGCAACCCATTCAACTCTACTTCGCGGCTCTCTTCCACCAGAGTCTGCCGCCAAACTTCAATCAGCGCGTCCTGCAGGCCCAGTTCTCGCTTGGTTCCCACGACGCTTACGCCCGGCGCTCACTTGCCATCGGGGATGCGCACGATTTCCACGGAACAAAAGGCATTCCGCGCTACAAATTCCGCTACGCTGCCCAGCAGGAATCGCCGAATCGCTCCGTGTCCATGCGAGCCTATCACGATTAAGTCCGCATTCCACTCCGCCGCCGAATCGATCAGCCGCACGCGGATATCGCCCGTCTCCACCGCCGTATCTGCCTTGAAGCCTGCTGCCTGCAGCGACTTTGCCGCCTGCGCCACCAATTCTTTTCCCAGCTTGACTTGATCCTCCAGCTCGGGTGCATACGCCGCCGCCATCTGCGGCGGCGTCGCGACGGTAACCGGCTGAACGACATGAACGACGCGCACCTCCGTGCCTTGAGGCCGGAACTGGCTCATCACTGCCTTCAGCGCCGCGTCCGAGAACTTCGAGCTATCCATACCAAGTAAGATCTTCATGGTGTCCTCCGCTCTCAGGCCACCGCTGCGGGCCACTTCAGAATCCAGATCACCATCGCGCCGTAATATACGATCACCACTCCGAGACACACCAGGAATGTGCTCCATCCCTTATGCGCATCCGCAAATTCGCGCCGCCAGCGGTACGCGCAGAAAATCATAAGCAACACCGCCAGAATCAGCGTAATGGCTGCAAGAAAATGCGCCGCAAAATCCGGCTGCTGCAGGGTGAGAACCAGCATCACTTGATGCAGAATTCCCGTCATGCCGCCTATGAGCGTAAATAAGACCAGCCAGGCCGCCGGCGCCAGAATCCCCAGCATGTAGGCCCAGCGATCTTCGAAGTAGAACAGCATCAGCACGATCGCCAGATAAATCAGCGATTCGTAGAAGTGAACCAGAAAGAACTGCGGATCGAAATGGCTCAACAGCAAAAAGCACGTCGCCAGAGCCAGGGCTATACTTGCAACTCCACGATGAACCATCGGAGAACTCCTTCCCGGCTGCTGCGTGTTGCTCTCGACTCGTCGAGGCGCAGAGCCGCCTGCGTTTGACTCCCTCCGCTGCCGCTGTTGTAGCTAACTATCGCGGAATATGATGTGACGTCAATCACAATATTCCGTGACTCGTGGTACCCGCCGGCGGCGGCCCGGATACAAGCGAATTTAGCAGCCCCCGCAAACGGGTTTGAATTGAACGTGAGAGTTTCCGGCATTTGCGCACCAGATGGTGAGGTACATCCGCTACGCTCGTGATTGGGTATCTGATCGCGACAGCGGGCGCGAAAACACAATTGCAGTAAGAAGCATGACAACCGGATCCACTGGCTGCCGGTAGCGCGGCTCGACGATGGTGAGGTAGTAGGCCCACGGAAGTACAAGCGGGAAGATCGCCAAGGGAAACGCATAGGCGCTTCTCCGAGCGACGAGAACAATGATTCCGGCGAGCGCTCCGACTGCCGTCAGAAGATTGAACATCAGCACGTAGCGGAACCAAAGCGAACCGTTGCGGATGAAATCCGCGAGCGGCGTAGGCGTTCCTCCGCTCCAAAACGTGAGGAATCGCGCCCAGGTGAGGTGCACTTCGCGCCGCGGGTGCGTCAGCATGTAATTCAGTGCCTCGTTGCGCTTCTCGTGCTCGTAGGCAATCTCGCCCAGCTCGAGATAGCGGGCGCGCTCTCCCGAATCATGGATAGGATGCCCTTCGCCGAGCCAGAGGTCGCGGGTACCATCATTGTTGCCGCACCAGAGTTGCACGCCGAGATTTGCGCGCAACGGGACAAATGCATCGAACGCCAAGTAATTGCGTATTGTCCACGGCACACAGCAAAGCACCATCACTCCCAGTGCGATGCCCGCGGGCTTCAGCCACTCCTGCCCGTGTTTGCGCAGCCGCCATGCCAGCCAGCCGAGTAGAAACGGCAGCAGCGAGATCAACGTAGGATTCGTCATCAGCGCGAGTCCCCACAGCGCGCCGTAGCCGCACCACTCGCGCATCCGGCGCGATTTCTCGAGCTCCAGCGTCGCCCACAAAATGGCTGCGGCGAGCAACGCCGCAAGCGACGCGTCCCACATGCACTCAAACGGAATTAATATCGCATTCGGAAAAAACGCCCAGAGCCACGCCGCCCCGGCGGCGACGCCGAGGCCTGCGACTCGCCGCCCGGCCCCAAAAATGGGAACACAAGTGAGCGTCGAGAAAGCAATGTTGAGTACGGTGGCCGCGACGAACGCACCAAACGTGTAGGCGCCAAAGATCTTGAAGACGGCGGAAAGAAGTAGCGGATAGACAGGCGCCATCCAGGCGGTCGGCCCGCTCGGCACGCGGAACGGCGATGCATAGCCGTGGCCGGACACCATCGATGCCGCGATATTTCCGGGCTCGAATAGGAAGGGCAGCACGCCCAGTGCGTGATGCGGATTCTGGCTCGCGTAATCCCAGAAAAATCCGAGGCGCAGTATCGCCGCGACAATCACTATCAGCGGCAGGGAAGTCGCAAACGCGCGCAGCCGTCGGAGCATGAAGAAGTATCCCACAGCGGTACGCTGAAAGTCCGGCGAGTGTATACTTTGCCTTTGAGTGTTTCATCTCGGAGATTGTGCCAGTGAGCCCGTTACGCAAGCCAAAAAAATTCCGCGCGGCAAAGGAAGCGCGCCGGCGCGCTCGAATCGCTATCGGAACGCCGCAAACCGAGCGCGTAATCCCAGACAAGCGCAAGAAGCCGCCGAAGCACAAGAAGGAACTAATCGAAGAAGCGCTCGAATGAGCGTTGGCCCTCAGGTGGTCGTTGAAAGGTTCCGCCGGAACCTAGTTTTTCGATCCTCAACCCGGCTTGTAATCAGGGACGATATCGCTGGGCTTGAATAGCGCCGCCGCCGACTTGCCGCTCGCGGCCGCGAATTCCTTGGCTGCGTACTCCAGGTCCTTCTTAGAGAATCCCGTCTCGCTCGCGCGAATTTTTCCGTCCGTCCCAACTAGAAAAAGCGTGGGAACGTTGGTAATGCCGTAGCGATTCGATACGGGGTATCCGTTGTCATCGATGAGTTCGGGAAACGAAATCTCGAACTCACGATTGAAATCTCGCGTATCCGGCGCGTCATCCTGCGAGATGCCCCATAGCGTGACCTTGGAGTCGCCGTACGTCTCATGCAGACGCTCGAGAAAGGGAAATGTGAATTGGCAAATGGGGCAGCAAACCTTGAAGAAGGCAAGAAGTACGGGGCCCTTTTTCAACGCTTCCGAAAGCGAATGCGTCTTTCCGTCGATCCCTGTGAGCTTAAAATCAGGCGCTGATTTTCCTGCAGCAAGCATCGAGATTCTATGCCTCTTCGTCAATCATCGAACGATCCGCGTGCGCGGTAAGCACAATTCTACCGCAAGGTATCTGATGCTCGCCGCACCCGAAAGCTTCTGAATTTCCGATTGGATACATCTGCGGGGCGCGGGCTAGTGAATATTGCGGGTTTTCTTCTGAACGTAATCCATCAGCAGATACTGGCCGAGCGTGTACGGAGTCGTGAAGTAAGCCTTGCCGCGGCAAAGCTCGGTGACCTTCTGCACGAAATGCACCAGGCTGTAATCGCTCGCCAGCATAAATGTATTGATCAAAATCCCCGCGCGCCGGCATTTGGTTACTTCTTCGAGGGTTTGCGTTACGACCAGCGGATCGAGTCCGAACGCATTTTTGTAAATCCGGCCATCCTCAAGAGTCAGCGCTGAAGGCTTTCCGTCGGTGATCATCACAATCTGGCGCATATCTTTCTTCTGCTTGTTCAAAATCCTCTGGGCGAGCCGCAATCCTTCGCGCGTGTTCGTGTAATAAGGGCCAACTTGCACGCGCGCCAGCTTGCCGAGCGGAATCTCCTCCGCCGAATCGTGGAACAGCACGCAGTGCAGCGAATCTCCCGGATATTGCGTCTTGATCAACTGCGCTAAAGCCAAAGCCACGCGCTTCGCCGGCGTGAAGCGATCCTCGCCGTAAAGGATCATGCTGTGGCTGCAATCGAGCATCAGCACGGTGGCGCACGAGCTCTGATACTCGCACTGGTGCACCATCAAATCCGAGTAATCGATCTCAATGGGTACTTTGGCGCCCTGCCGCCGCACCGCCCGAAACAAAGTTTCGCCTATATCCAAATTCAAAGTGTCGCCGAACTCGTAGGGCCGGGAAATCCCGCCCGATTCCACGCCGGTGGCAAGATCGCGGGTATCGTGCCGGCCGAAACTCGATTTCCCGAGCGACGCCAGCAAATCCTTCAGCGTCTTGAAGCCCAGAAAATCGATGGCCTTATCAGTGATTTCAAATCGCGCCTGCGCGTCGGGCTGATCGCGGCCGATTTGCCCGCCGGGGGTCTCGCTAGGGGTTGGAGTCACTTGCGGCGGCTGCTGCGAGATGAATCCTTCTTCCTGCAGCCGCTCGATCAAGCGGTCAATCATCTCCCGCAATTCCTGATTTTTCGAGAGGTCGGGATTCTGCAAAAGCTGCTCCATCAGCTCTGGCGGAACGAGATCGCCTTCTTCGAGCGCCCGCAGAATCGCCTCGCGCAATTCGTCCATCATCCGCTCGGTGGACATCTGCGGATCCATCTCGTAAATCCCGTACTGCGACTCGAATCCGCTTTGCAGCAGAAAATCGGAGAGCTTGTTCATCAGTTCCTGGAGGTCCACGTCGTCCGCGGCCTCTCCGGTGTATCGCGAATAGCGGATGTAGCGCATCGTCCGAGCTAAGCCATCCTCAATTGAACTGCCGCCGCGGCATGCGGCCGGGCTGCTGCTCCCGTGCTTCGGGAGCCTTTCGAGCCTCGGCAAAAAAACCGCGCTCCTCGCTGCGGCTGATCCGTTTGTGGGCCCAAAGCCCTTCGAGAACAAATTCCGCTGCGGCTGCCGCCACCCCAGCTTCATCTTTCGGCCGGACGCCAAGCGGCGAGAGATTGTCGAAGAGGCCCTGAATCTTCTTCAATTGCGCGAGATGCTCCGCCGCAGGCGCATTCGTCGCGACTTTCAAATCACCGCCCATTTCGAACCATTGCACCACGGGCTGCAAATTGGCATCCGAAAAATAGCGCGTAAATACTTTCCCCACGGCCGCGCGTATCAATTCCCGCGCGATATTGTCGGCGCCGCGCAGTTCGCCTTCGTACTCCAGCTCGAACTTCCCGGTCATCGCGGGGATCGCCGAGTAAATATCTGCCACGCGCGCGACTGCGTGCCTCTCGCCATTGCGGACCGCGCGCTGCTCGGCGCTGCTGGCCACATTTTCGAGCGCGCTGATCGGCAGCCTCTGGCTCACTCCCGAGCGGCGGTCCACGCGCTTATCCTCTCGCGCGAGAAACGCAATCTCTTCAATCACCTCAGTAAGATAAACGGGCACATCCACGCGCAAATGCGAATCGCGCGAAGTCCACGACTCCTGTGCCGTGATCGACATTCCCTCTTCTACGGTCGCCGGGTAGTGGGTGCGGATCTCCGAGCCGATGCGATCTTTCAGAGGCGTAATAATCTTCCCGCGCGCGGTGTAATCCTCCGGATTCGCCGTGAACACCAGCAGCACATCGAGCGGCAGCCGCACCGGATAACCCTTAATCTGGACGTCTCCTTCCTGCATGATGTTGAAAAGCCCTACCTGAATCTTTCCGGCAAGATCGGGAAGTTCATTGATCGCAAAAATGCCGCGATTCGCCCGCGGCAGCAATCCGTAATGAATGGTCAGCTCGTCCGAAAGGTCGCGCCCGCCGCGCGCCGCTTTGATCGGGTCGACGTCGCCAATCATGTCGGCGATCGTCACGTCGGGCGTAGCCAGCTTCTCGACGTATCGCAAATCGCGCTCGATCCACATGATCGGCGTCGCGTCGCCTTCGCTCTTCACGCGCTCGCGGCACGAGCGGCAGATCGGCGCATAGGGATTGTCGTTGATCTCGCAGCCGGCAATCGCGGGAATCTCGGCATCCAACAGCGCCGCCAGCCCGCGCAGAATGCGCGTCTTCGCCTGTCCGCGCAGTCCCAGCAAGATGAAATTGTGCCGCGAGAGCAGCGCATTCACGATCTGTGGGATCACCGATTCTTCGTAGCCATGAATCCCCGGAAAGAGCGGTTCGCCCTTGCCGAGCCGCGCCAAAAGATTTTCGCGCAGCTCCTGCTTCACGCTGCGCTTCGCGACCTTTTCCTCCGACCAAGCGCTGCGGCGAAGCTCGCCGAGATTCCTGGGACGATTGCTCATGAGTGCCTCAATGAAATGAATCCAAACGCCGCACAATTGCGCGGCACCCCTTCATTATAGATGATGCCGCAAGGCGCCGATAGTTGCCCTGGAGATCAGACCTTGGCGTGGCCGTTGCCGCCGGCTTTCTGCCTCATGCGCTGGCGCATCTCTGCGCGCGGCACGAGCTGCTGAATCATAGGAAGGAGTTGCGCGAGCCGTTCGTTCTCATCGCGCAATGCCAGTAAGGCCTGCTTGTCGTCGAGGTCGATCGGCAAATCCTCGGCGATGGCATAAGCAAGCGAAGGATGCTCGTCGCGATCGATCTCATCCGGCGTCGAGCCATAAAGCAATTCGTGGCACTTGTCGTACGCTTGCATCACTTCGGGCGGCGCTACGATCGTCTTCGGGTCCGGATCGTCGACCAGGAACTTCGCGGTCGCCTCGAGGCACGGCTTGTCTTGAAACAATTCCAGAATCTCAAACACGCGCCGGCCTTCGACGGCGATATCCATCCTGCCGTTTTCATATTCCTGAGTGATTTCGACAACCTGCGCGCTGCAGCCGACTTTCGCCACGCCGCCGTCGCGCTCGAGCACGATTCCAAATTCCGATTCCGTGTCGATGCAGTGGCGGATCAATTCACGGTAGCGCGGCTCAAAAATGTGCAAAGGCACCGCGCCGTGCGGAAAGAGCACCAATTGCAGTGGAAAGAGCGTGATGCGTTCGGGGGCCAATTTCTAGAATCCCATCCGTGCTGGACTCGCGGTTCTCATCCGAGCGCGGAGAGTGCCGACTGCATTTCATCGCGCGCGTGCGTATCGCCCGTCTTCGCCGCCGTCGCAATACCCGCCGCGAGAATTTGCTTTGCCTGAGGAATCTGGCCGAGCTGCGCGAGGAGTTGGCCAAACTGAAAATAACCGGCGACGTATTCCGGATGCGCGGCGAGAAGCTGGCGAAAGTGCTCCGAAGCAGCAGAATCGTCGCCCAGCTTCGCGCACTCTAGCGCTAGGCCGTAGCGCGCAAAAGCATCACTCGGGTTTGATTGCACAAATCCTTCGAGAATTTCGCGCCGGGACTTCGTTGTTTGGGTCATTATCGTAAGTGCGTATTATATCGGGCGCAGCCATTCGCGCCAAGCAGACGCCGCAAGAGCTGTTTTGCGACGCACACGGCGAATCGCGGGAGCAAGCCGAAAAATGCCGAAGAAGTCAGGAAAGCCGGGATCGAAGGGGACGGCGGCGCAAATCGAGGGCTTCGGTTCCGATGAATCGAAGGGCCGGCCGGTCAGCGCTTCGCGTTCAGAAATGGTCGAGGCGGTGCTTCCCAACGACGCAAACCCGCTCGGCTACATTCTCGGCGGCCGCGTGATGCACCTCGTTGATATCGCCGGGGCCATCGCCGCGCACCGCCATGCGCACAGCCACGTCGTCACCGCTTCGGTCGACTATGTTGATTTCCGCAATCCCGTGCGCGTCGGCGAACTGATTATCCTCAAGTCCAGCGTGAATCGCGTCTTCCATACTTCGATGGAGGTAGGCGTAAAGGTATTCTCGGAAAATTTCATCACCGGCAAGCGCCTGCACACCAGCAGCGCCTATCTAACGTTCGTCTCCATCGATGCCGAACGCAATCCGCAGCAAGTTCCGCCTCTAATCCTCGAAACCGACGACGACCGCCGCCGCTTCCGCGAAGCCGCCGGTCGCCGCAAGATTCGCTTAGCGCATCGCTACAAGCGCCCAGTCATCGAAAGCTAAAGGCACCTCGTGGCGCCGGTTATAACACTGAGCTGCGAAGTGCTGCCAGTCCTTCGAAACTCAGGACAAGCCGGCGTTTTTATGCGACGTCACTCGAATTCAGAAATTTTGCTAGCAGGAGAGTGGGTCCGATGCATCGCGTGCCGACTGCTTATCCAGTGCCACCCGCGCCTGGCGAGCCCGCGGGTTTACCTTGCAAGAATGCCTGCACATCCTCCGCAGTCCGATTGCTCTGCTCGATGCAATTCCCAATGGAAGGCCCGCTGAGGTAATTTCCCGCCAAATGAATTCCCGGCACGTCCGCCAAAGCTCCGCGCACATTCGCCAATACGTGCGCGTGCCCGAGGTTGTATTGGGGAAGCGCTTTCGGATGGCGCCAGATCTCCCGCGCCACCGGCGGACCGCTGATCTCCAGCAAATCTTCGAGCTCGGCCTCGACTAGCGCCGCGATCTCGCTCGGCTCGCGCGAAACAATCTCGGTATCGGTTGCGCCACCGGCGAAACTTGTCAAAGTTACGGAGCCATTCGGCGCCCGGCCCGGATAGAGCGAAGAATTCCACACCGTGCCCAGCGTGTGCAGCCCAGCCTTGCGCGGAATCAGCACGCCGAACCCGTCGAGTTTGTTTCCAACTTGTTGTTGTTTGTATCCCGCCGCAATCACTGCCACCGGAGCGTAAATCACGCCGCGCAGTCCATCGGCGGCTCGTTGCGAGAGCCCCGCCAATAAATTCCCGGCAATGTAAGCCGGCGCGGCCATGACGACAGCTCTGACCGGGATCGACTCGTGCTGCTTGCCCTCGGAGAATCGCACGGTGAATCCGGAGGGCTCAACCTTTTCAATCGCCTCCACCCGCGCGCCCTTAACCAAACCATCTCCCAGCTCTGACTCCAGCGCCTGGAGCAAACTCCTGAGTCCGCCGCGAAAAGTGCACAGTCCAGGACGCGGGCCCGGCTGCTGCTTGCGCGAATTCATCGCACCGCGCAACACGCTGCCGTACTCGCGTTCCCACTCATCGAGCGAAGGAAAGGCGGCGCGTAGGCTAAGCGTCTCCGGATCGCCGGCATAAACGCCAGACACAAACGGCGCCACGAGATATTCCAAAATCTCGTGCCCGAACTTTCGCCGCACAAAATCCGCCACCGATTCTTCGTGCTGCGCGGGTCTCGTCCTGCGCAGCGGTTCAGTCAGAACGCGATAACGCGATCCCACGCTCAGCAGGGAAGTGGTGAACAACGCCACCGGCGACATCGGCACCGCCTGCAGCTGCCCTTTCACGTAAACGTAGCGAGGCGCTTTCGGATCGGCCTGAATCATCTCGCCGTCGAGCTTTAACTCGCGAATCAGATCGAGAGCAGGCGCCGTTCCCAGAAAGCTCTGCGGCCCGGCTTCGAAGAGAAATCCGTTCCGCTCCACCGTTCCGATAACGCCGCCCGCGTTCTCTCCGGCTTCAAGGACCACCGCCGAAACTCCGAGCGCACGAAGCCGGTGAGCGCAACCCAGCCCGGAAATTCCTCCGCCGACAATCGCGACTTGAATTGAATTGGGCATGTGGCGCGTTAGATCACAGCGTCTTGGAGAATAGCGGGCGAGCGTCCATCTGCTGCTCGCGCAGGTAACGATCGAAGATCATTCCCAGATTGCGAATGAAAACGCGGCCAAGCGGCGTAACACGAATTTCATTCGCGCTCGTCTCCACTAGTCCGTCGCTGCGAAACTCCTCAAGCTGCCGGAGTTCCGGCGCGAAATATTCATCGAACGAAATCCCGAATTCGCGTTCGATCTCGCCTTTATCAATCACCGTGTGGCAAAGCAGCCTTGAAATCACCGCGCGCCGCAGGCGATCGTCCGCGGTCATGCGGTAGCCGCGCATCGTTCCGATCCCGCGGCGCACCACCGCGTCCGAATACGCCGGAACCTCGCGATAACTCTGCGCATACGCAGCATCGAAGCCGCTGATCGCGCTCACGCCCATCCCGTAGAGATCCGCGCCAGCCTTGGTCGTGTACCCCTGAAAATTCCGGTGCAGCGTTCGATTGCGTTGCGCGACGGCTAATTCATCCGCAGGCCGCGCGAAATGATCCATTCCGATGTACTCGTATCCCGCCC
>DAITPO010000048.1:0-3029 GCA_036833535.1 Candidatus Acidiferrales bacterium
GGGCAGATCAGGAGCGGATCGCCTTCCCGGGGAATAAGCAACGCCAGGATTCGTTCACTGGGCCACCAGTGGATGCCGGTGAAATAGAGCATGGAGGAGCCTGGGGTTACGTAGAGAGCGGCGAAGTCGGGCTTGGCGTCGGTCATTAATTGCTGGGCTTTTGCGATGCGGGATTGGAATTCGTTGGTGGTGATGGGGTGGACGCGGTCGCCTAGCGGGCGGAGAGAATCGAACGCGGGGGGGAGTTTGGTTTCTTGGGCTAGGGCGGTGGAGGCGAGCGTGGTG
Organism: Candidatus Acidiferrales bacterium; assembly: GCA_036833535.1. Classification (GTDB taxonomy): domain Bacteria; phylum Acidobacteriota; class Terriglobia; order Acidiferrales; family UBA7541; genus Palsa-147. The sequence goes on from DAITPO010000048.1 coordinate 286, forward strand.
GCCGCGCATGCGGCGGCCGTGGATTTTACGAAGGTGCGGCGGCTGATTTGCATTGTGGGATTTTAGCAGAAGGGCGGACACAAAGCGGAGGGTTGCGATACGGCGTGGCAGATGGCAGACGTGGTGGAAGGGGTTACATCGGCGGGCGCAGCAAGCCGCGCCCCTACGACCGGCAAAACCAATTTGACGATCAGAGTGTTTTCCGATGCGGATTGTCGCGGGAGCGCGAGTGCTTGTGGTTAGTGGAAGTGGGAGACTTGGACTACGTCGGTGGCGTAGCGGCCGCGGGCTAGGGCTAGCTGCTTGGCGTCTTGGGACCAGGCGAAGCCGAAGATGAGGTCGGAAGTGAAATGGGTAAGTTGGCGGGGAGAGGCGTGAGGATCCGGGTTGGCAACGTTGACCGATTGGACCCAGATGTTTGATACGGCGTCCTTGGTGACTACGTAGGCTATGCCGCGATCGTCGGAAGTCCAATTCAATTGCGGGCCGCCTTCGCCTGCGGGGCCGGCGCCGGGAGGCACGTCGTAGAGTGCGCGGACCTCGCCGGTGTCACTCGCGAATACCGCCAACTTGAGGCTCAGATCGCGGGAGCGCTGGCCTGCGGCGAGCCATTTACCGTCATGGGAGAACGCGGGGAAGCGGGCGCCCTTGATGTTGAGGCGAGTTGGTTCGCCGCCGTCCATGGAGGCGCGCCAAAGTTCGCCATCGCCATTGTCCTGGCGGCGGAAGATGAGCCACTTGCCGTCGGGGGAGCAGACAGGTTCGCTATCAATGCCATTTTTAGTGGCGGGAACGGCGGCGCTGCCGTCGGGCATGGCGCGAAAAATTTGGGAGCCTTCAGCGCCTTGTTCGCCATAGACAAACATGCCAGTTGGGCCGCAAGCGGAGGGATGTTCGCTGATGCCTTTGCCGAGAGGAAGATCGCGCGAGGAATTGTCAGTGAGATTGGTGATGGAGAGGCCGATCTTACCGCTGGCGTAATACGATTGGACGATGCGCCCATCGGGAAGCCAGGAGATGCCTAGATAGCCGTCGGCGCGGCCGATGCCGGTGGTGACGGCTTTGCCTTCGGATTCCGGGAGAGCGGCGGCGCCGGATTGAGCGAGCCAGAGGCGCGAAATCAATGTGGCTTGCGAGGTGACGAGAGCGGAGCCGTCGGCGGTGATTTTGGCGCCGGTGTAGAGATTCAAATCGTTGGTGATGCGGCGCGGTTCGCCTGAGGGATAAGACAGAAACCAGAGTTGCGAATTTAGCGCGCCGGAGTCTTTTCGCGCGCTGGGGAACACCAGGCCGCTGCCGTCCGGAAGCCATGCGAGTTGGCGCGGATTCACCCAGATGTCGTCGCCGAGATGAGTGATGGCGCCGGATTTTGTGTCAACCAGGTGGATGTGCCAATGATACGAACTGCCCTGGCCTTCGATTGCACCTACGGCGATTCTTGCGCCGTCGGGAGACCATGCGGGACCGTTCAAGCTGAAGCTACTGAGGCCGCTGAGAGTTGAGAGCGCGTGTTGTCCGGAGCCGTCGGCCGCGGCGACCATGAGTTTTGAATTTTGTTCCGTGGAGGAATTTCGGACGAAGGCGATTTGGCTGCCGTCGGGAGAGAAGGTGATGGGGCTGTCGATGTCGTCGAGAATTAGTTGGGGAGGGCCGCCGAGCGAGGCCATTTTCTGCAAATGGCTCATTGTCTCGCTGGTGTGTCTGGTGTTGAAGTAGAGATAATTTCCATCGCGGGTGAAGGTGAGACCATCGGGATTTAGTTGGGAGGGAGGAAGCACTTGGGCGATGCTGCCCGTGGCTACCTGGCGGACCCAGATGCTTTGCTGGCCGTTGCGATCCTGAACGTAGGCGAGCCATTTGCCATCGGGGGAAATTGTGGCAGCGCCTATGTCGCCGCTGCTGGTGAGTTGAGTGATGGACATGCCTTCTTGAAAACTTTGGGGAGCGGTTTGTTCGGAATGGCGGTGGAACATCGTCCAGGCGACGAATGCGCCGGCGAGAATAACGATTGCGAGGACGTTCCAAACGATTAAGCTGCGGCGCGATTTTGATGGCGGGATTTCGGCTGGAACTGTGGGCGGAATTTGCGGGGCGGAATCGTAGCTTACTGAAGTGGAGGATAGCGGAACGCCTACGCTTAGAGGCGCGGAGCTGCCGCTTGCTGGGGCGGGGCCAGCGGCGCGAACGGTAGAAGATGACCAAGCGCCGGCTGCGGGAGTTGTGCGGGCGGATTCGGTGTCGCGGCGGAGGCGTTTGAGATCGGCGCGCAGCTCGGATGCGGTTTGATAGCGGAGCTCGCGATCTTTTTCCAGCGTCTTGCCGAGGATTTCTTCGAGGCGCAGCGGCGTTTCGGGATTCAGATGAGACGGCGGAGCGGGGGCGCGATTGAGAATGGCGTCGAAGATTACCGCGGTGGTGTTGCCGCCGAAGGGTGGGCGGCCGGTGGTCATTTCGTAGAGCACGGTGCCGAGGCTGAAAATATCGGTGCGGGCGTCGAGATCTTCGCCGCGGGCTTGCTCGGGCGACATGTAGACGACAGTTCCGATGGCCGAGCCCGGGCTGGTGATCATTGATTCGTGCTGCGGAAAGGCGTCGACGCTGGCGGTGGCGCCCATGGATTCGTAGGCGCGGGGCTTTGCGGCGTGTTTGGCCAGGCCGAAGTCGAGAATTTTCGCCTGGCCGCGCGGGGTGATGAAGATATTCGCGGGCTTGATATCGCGATGAATTATGCCGCGGGAGTGAGC
>DAITPO010000048.1:3129-24729 GCA_036833535.1 Candidatus Acidiferrales bacterium
TGGCCCATGCCGCCGCTGCCGAGCGGTTCGATGACGCGATAATGCGAGAATGTCTCGCCGATCAAGAGCGAGCCTCCGGGCAGCAGGCCATCCTAAACGAGAGGGCTCGCCGAAGCAAGCTAGCTCGTAAACTAAAGAGGGTAGGGCACTTACAGAGGTTATTGAGAGTTCCTGCGGGGCGGGCGGGTATTCTCAGGACGGAAGAGCTATTGCCAGGCTGAACCGTCAGAGTGAGAATCCACTGGAAGCTGATGGCTGGTATAATAGGAACCGGGCGAGCCGCAGCGGTGTCTAACGTAGAAAGGGTTCGGCGGCTTGAACTGCAGCGCGCGACGATGCGACGTAGTGCCGGAGAGGCGATGTCGGATTTGGCGCAAAGCTTAACGTGGGGCCGCGACGAAGCGGAGCTGGTGAACGAGCTGCAAGCCGGCTCGGACGCGGCTTTCGAGTGGCTGGTCACTTACTACCACGCCTCGGTGTACAACCTCGTTTACGGAATTCTCTCCGATTCGGCTGACGCTGCCGACGTGACTCAGGAAGTTTTTCTGCGCGCGTTTCGCGGGATTCGCGGATTCCGGCGCGGAAGCTCATTGAAGACCTGGCTCTATCGAATTTCGGTGCGTGAAGCGCTGAATCACCGGCGCTGGTGCTGGCGGCATCACCGGCAGCAAATTTCGATCGATGATGATTCGAACGGGACGGCTGCGGCGCTGGAGCTCGAGGATTTGGATGCGACGCCGTACGATCGATTGGCGACGCGCGAGACGCAGTCGGCTGTGCGCAAGGCGCTGTCGCAAGTGCCTGATGTGTTCCGCGGTGCGGTGATTTTGCGGGATCTCGAAGGATTGTCTTACGAAGAAGTGGCGGAAATTCTTGAGATATCCGTGGGAACGGTGAAGTCGCGGATTCTGAGAGGGCGGAGGGCGCTGCGCGAAATTCTCGATCCGTTGCTGCATGGCGAACGGGTTGGCAACAATGAGGCGCCCGAAATATCCGGCGTCGAGCGCGCGGCCGCCGCGAGCATGCCGGATGGTGCCCATTCAAGTTTGACGCCGGCGAACGCGCTGACATTTGAAGGGCTGCCGAATCTTGCGGCGCAGCGGAATCGGGGAGGCGCGCGATGAATTGCCGTCAGGCTAGCCGGCGCCTTCCGGGATATGTGGATGGAGCGTTGTATACGCGCGACCGCGCGCAACTGCGCGAGCATTTGAATTCTTGCGCGGTGTGCCGCGAGCAGCTGGAGCGCTACCGGCGTCTGGCGCGGTGCCTGGCGAATGTGGAAGCTGCCGCGCCTCCCGAAGATCTTGCCATGAGAATACGGCTTGCCGCCGTGCACGCGCGGACGCGCGAGCCGTGGCTGCGGCGCTTGGTGCAGCGAGCCGCGATTATTTCGGAAAACATTCTTGAGCCGCTTGCTCTGCCTGCGACCGGGGGCGTGCTGACGGCCATCTTTGCGTTTTTGTTTGTGGTGCAGGGCATCCTGGTGGGAGTTCCAGTAGCCGGCGCCAACGATTGGCCGGGGAATTTGATTCAGCCGGCGCGGCTGGAAAGCCTTGCGCCGTTTCCGGTGGCGGGAATTGCGGACAGCGGAGAAACGCCGGATGCCGGCCTGCTGATCGTGGACGCGACCTTGAACGAGCTGGGCCAGGTGGTGAGCTACAACATTTTGGCCGGGCCGAATGATGCGGCGGTGCGCCACCAGTTGGATCAGGTGCTTCTATTTTCGCGTTTTCGCCCCCAGATTAGTTTCGGACGGCCGATGCCGGGCGGGCGCGTGATTTTGAATTTCAGCGAAGTGCGCGTGCGTGGCTGAAGATTTCGCGGCGACGAAGAATCAGCAACTAGCGTACAATCTCACGAAGAACAGATTCCTCAATTCGTTCGGGACGACAACTCGCAGGTCTTTTCCGCAGATTAATCGTACGTCAGCGCAACCATCAATTCTCCGGGCTGCATTCTTGACTCAGTGTGAGTGAGTGGATAGAGTTTGTGTGGCTGAGTTCGGCGAGGGTTGTCCGCAGAACGGGTCCCAGCCCAGCTTCAGGAATCCCCCGCCAAGGTGCGTCAGGATTGGCAGCCCAGAAGGAGCAGGAAAATCCGCAGGCTACGTCCTAGAACCCTGCTGAGTTGGGCGGCAGCGGCTTCCCTCGCGATGGTGTTCGTGTCTCCGGTGGCGAGCGCGCCGCAATCGGCTGCAGCGGGCGGCGTTTCGGTGGAGAACAGCGCGCAACTTTTCTCCGTGATGTGCGCGCTGGATGCCGCGGGTCTCGAGGTCAATCCCAGCGTGTCGTCGAACGCCGGAGATTGGGCGGCGCTGCATGACCGCTTGCGGCACATGCAGGGCCCGGCGACAGAGGCGCTGCGGCAATTCTATCGCGAGCACGCTCTGGCCGACCCGGGCGAGACGATGTCGCGCTTCATTTCCTTCGCATTGGTGGTTGGCCTGCCTCCCAATTTCACTTATCAGATTGACCACGACGTGCTGCCACCCGACGTATTGAGCATCGAGAACTTCGATCAAATCCTCCGCAATTTTTACAAGGAAGCGCAATTGTCGGCGGAGTGGGCGCGAATGTCGAAGGACTACGATCGCGAAGTGGGGCGTTACGAAAGCCCCGTGCGCCGGACGACCTTTCTCACCGCTGCGTATCTTCGCGAAGTTCAACGCCAATCGAACGGCCGCGAGTTTACAGTTGTGGTCGAGCCGCTCGCCGGCAACCGCCTGAATTTTCGAACCTATCAGGATCACTACTCGATTGTGGTGGGATCGGGCGCAGAGCTTCCTATCGACGATATCCGCCACGCCTACATACATTTCTTGGTCGATCCGATGGTTCTTCGGTCGCGCAAGGAATTGGACGCTAAGAGCGCTCTTCTGGGTATTGCGGCGAAGGCGCCGCTATTGCCCCGTGCTTACCGGGAGGATTTCTTCGGCTTATTTGACGAGTGCTTCGTAAAGGCTGTGGAATTGAGATTGAACCGGATTTCCGCGGCGGACCTTGAAAGCGCGCTGGCCGAAGACGACGGGGAAGGGCTTATTCTGGTGCGGCCGCTGGTGGCGCAATTGAAGTTATTCGAGAAAGACGGTCCGGCCATGCAGTATTATTTCCCGGACATCGTCAAGAATCTGGACGTTGACGCGGAAAAGCAGCGGCTGCAAAACGTGAAGTTTGCAACTGCGGAGTCCGCGAAGCCGAAAGCAGACGAGAAGGCAGCGGCGCCGGCCGAGTCGTCACTCGATCACGATCTTGCGGAAGGCGATCGCCAGATTGCATTGAAGAATGGCACCGCGGCGGAGGCAATCTTCACGGCGGTTCTTGCGAGCCATCCGGACTTGCCGCGGGCGCAGTATGGACTGGCGATCGCGTCGATCCTGCAGGGAAAGGGAGATCGAGCTCAGGAGCTGTTCGAAAAAGTGGTGGCGAACGCGAAGCGCGGTACGGCCGTCGAGCCGTCGATCCTGGCATGGTCGTACGTTTACCTTGGACGGATACTCGATATGCAAGGCGACCGGGATATGGCGCTGACGGAGTATAGTGCTGCGCTCGCCATTGCGGATGCACCCGATACGGCTCGCGCGGCCGCGCAGCGCGGGCAGACTTCGCCCTATAATCCGTCCGGGGGCGGAGGAGGCTCGGGCGAAGCCAAGCCGCCGTCGCAGCCATGAGGGATTCGTGATTTGTACGATGGGAACTTCGAAGTAGACTTTCGATCGAAGGGGGAAACCATGAAGAGTTCGAGGAAGCTGGGGATTGCGGCCGCGATTTGGGGACTCGTGGTTGGACTGAATTTCGCGAGTCCGGTGTTCGCGCAGGGACATGGCGGAGGAGGTGGTGGGAGTGCAGGGTCTCCGGGGGCCAACGCGCCGAGCGGAGGCAAGAACGAAACCACGCCGGATATGGGGCCGATTCAACCAGGCGTCCCGGGGCTCGGCGATGTTGCCAAGACCGATCCGGCGGAAGAAACAGACTACAAGGCCCTCGCGGCGGTGAAGGCGACGGACTACGATCAGCAAATCACGCTCGGCGAATCATTCGTGCACAAATGGGTGGAGAGCAAATACAGAGAGTCCGTGTACGCCGAGCTGATGCATGCCTATTTCCAGAAGCAGGACTTTGCGAAGATGTATGAGAATGGGGACAAAGCGCTGGCTTTGAATCCCGATGATGTATCGGTGCTGGTGCAGCTGGGATGGGTTACGCCGCACAATTACGATCCAAACGACATAGACGCGGCGAAGAAGCTGCAAAAAGCCGAGGAGGAACTGAAGCACGGGCTCGAAGTGCTGGATAAGATGGCGAAGCCAGCGGCAATGACCGACGACGTTTTCGCGAAGTCGAAGGCCAGCGCGACGGAGCAAGCGCACAGCGGCTTGGGCCTCGTCTATTTCCGCGAGCAGAAGCCGACGGAGTCAGCGGCGGAATTGGAGTTGAGCACAAAGGGAACGATGCCGGATCCGGCCGATTTGTACGTTCTTGGGCGAGATTACGAGGCGCTGAAGAAATTTGGCGACGCTTCTACTGCGTACTCGAAGTGCGCCGAAATCAGCGGACCGCTGCAGACGCGGTGTAAGCAGCGCGCCGATCAGACTAAACAGCAGGCCGCCGCGCAGCCGGCCGCCAAGCCGTAAGCAGATATCGGAGTGAGCAAGGAACTCGGGACGGCCTCGAAAACGGGGGAGAAGCTCGCCCGCTTGGAAGAAACGCTGGGGTATCAGTTCGGGCGGCCCGAGTTGCTGGAGCTGGCGTTGACGCACCGTTCGGCGAGGCAGCGGGATTTGGATGCGCCCGCGGAGGATAACGAGCGGCTGGAGTTCTTCGGCGATAGAGTGCTGGGCCTGATCGCCAGCGAATACCTGGTGCAAACTTACCCGGATTGGGACGCGGGCAAGCTATCGAAGGCTCATTCGCGGCTTGTGAGCGGGGCCGCGGTGCGCTCGGCGGCGCAAGCGCTGGACCTGGGCCGCTATCTGCGATTGGGCCGCGGCGAGGAAATGACGGGAGGGCGCGAGAAGCAGAGCCTGCTCGCCGATGCTTATGAGGCGGTGATCGCGGCGATCTATTTGGATGGCGGAATCGAAGCGGCGAGGTCTTTCATTCGCCGCTCGCTGCTCGATCCTGCCATTCTTCATTCCGACCAGCCTTTGCATCTCTCCGATTACAAGTCCGCACTGCAGGAATGGGTACAGCAGCACGCGCGAGGGCGAGTGGAGTATCGCATCGAGCGCGAGAGCGGGCCCGACCATCGCAAATTGTTTGAAGTCGAGGCGTGGTTGAACGGCGAGCGATTAGCGGCCTCCGAAGGACGGAGCAAGAAGGAAGCCGAACAATCTGCCGCGAGGCAGGCGCTCGCCAGCTTATTGGCTACGAGCAATCGGAAGTGAGCGGCGCGATGCCTTCGGATGTGCAGGCGGAAAGTCCGTCCGAGGCGGCGCTGCCCTCCAGAAGCGTTCCCCAACAAACGACCTTTCGCGAGTACCTGGAATCTCTCCTGGTGACAATTTTGATCGTGCTGTATGGCACGACGTTTGTGGTGCAGACTTTCAAGATTCCTTCGCCATCGATGGAGCGGACGCTGCTCGTCGGCGACTATCTTTTGGTGAATAAATTCATTTTTGAAGGCCGCGGTGCGTGGTACGAGCACTTGCTACCGTATCGGGCAATCCGGCGCGGCGACATTATCGTGTTCAAATTTCCTTTCGATGATCATCCGCATTACGTGAAGCGCGTGATCGGGCTTCCCGGCGACCGCGTGCGCATCGTGGATGCGAAAGTTTACGTGAACGGAGCGCTGCTCAACGAGCCCTACGTGGTACACGATCCGGCTGCGGCTGATCTTTTCGGCGATGATTTTCCGCCGACGAGCCACGATTTTCTCGAGGGACGGCTGCGTCCCGAATGGGCGGCGGACATTCTGAATCACGTGGAGGAGGGAGAGCTTGTGGTGCCGCCGGACGAATACTTCGCAATGGGAGACAATCGCGACTATAGCTGGGATTGCCGCTATTGGGGGTTTGTGCGGCGCGACGCTATCATGGGCCGTCCCGTGATTATCTATTGGTCGGTGGAAGCGAATAGCGGCGATTACGCGAATGACGATTTCATCAGCGGCGTGCGGGGGATGGTGCGGACTTTGCTGCATCTTCCCAGCCGGGCGCGATGGAGCCGCATGCTACACGAAGTGCATTGATTGAGAGCCTCGTGACACCCGTTTCGATCTCGCCCGAAAGTACGCTGGAAGAACTGACACCTGCGGCGGAGCGCGCGCGGCGGCCGGTGATGTTGCGGCGATTGCGCTGGGTTGTGATTTTGCTTATTGCGTGGGTGGCGGCTCAGGTGCTCGGGTCGGCCTTAGTCCGGCACACGCGAATACGGAATATTCTCAATGCGCGTTTGGAGGCGGCGTTTGGGCGCCGCATTGAAGTTGCGCGCTATTCGCTGAATCTTTTCGGAAGGCCTGAACTTGAGGCCTCGCCGGTCGTAGTTTTTGATGATCCCCGGTTCGGCAATGAATACTTTCTGCGCGCCGATTCTTTGACGATCCGGATTCGCTGGCTCTCGCTTTTGGCCGGTCGCTTCGAGCTGGGCACGCTGTCACTGTCCCGGCCTAGCCTCAATCTGGTGCGGGCTGCGGACGGACGCTGGAATATCGAGGAATGGCTGCCGATGCCATCGGGGTTGACGGGCGCTGACGCTCCGGTCGTTGCGCGCAACACCGCGCGGCTGCGAATTCGCCGCATCGAGGTGGACTCGGGCCGGGTGAATTTCAAGCGCGGCGATGAAAAGCTCCCGTTCGCGTTCGTCGGCGTGACGGGCTCGGTGGAGCAGCAGTCGCCCGGCCGGTGGCAGGTGAACCTCGATGCAAGTCCGTCGCGCGCGGCGGTAGTGCTGCAACAGGCCGGCACGTTGCACGTGGAAGGGCAGCTCGGAGGCACTTCTTCCCGGCTGCGGCCTGCTGACCTCACGATGCAGTGGCAGAACGCGGCTGTGGCGGACGCATTGCGGCTCATCGGGGGCTACGATCACGGAATTCGTGGATCTCTTTCGATGACGCTTGATGCGCACACGCTCGGGCCGACCTGGACTCTTGGAGGGCGCGCGGAAATCCGGCGTCTGCATCGGTGGGATTTGCCACTGCGTGGGGATAATCCCGCGTTGAACCTGCAAGTTCGCGCCGATTGGCTGCCTGAGAGTTCAGAGATTGATTTCGCGGATGCGTCGCTGGATTCGCCGCGCTCGAGCGTGCGGGGAACGGGGATCGTCACGTGGGATCCGGCGCGGACGGGGATAGATGCCGGCGAGCGGCCCGCGTTTGTGATCACTTCGCCGGGAATTGAAATGGAAGATCTTCTGGCGTGGATTCGCGCGTTCCATCCCAATGTCTCCGAAGCGCTGGAGTTGCGGGGTCGAGTCGGCGCGAGAGTTACTTTGGCCGGATGGCCGTTGCGTCCTGTCGGCGGTTCACTTCATACCGCGGGCCTTTCGCTGGAAGGCGGCAGCCTTCGGTCGGCGATGCGAACGGGGCCGGGCTCGATTGATTTCGACCGGGAATTCGCGCGACTTTCGCCAGTCAAAATCGACTTGGGGGGCGAAGATGGTGTCCTGCAATTTAGCGGGTTCGGGGAAGAGCGCGATCCGATCGCACTTTCCGGAAGGCTCACCGGACGGACGACTAAACTCGAGGATGTAACGGACGCGATTTCAGCGTTGGGATCGAAGTTGTCCGGGGATTGGAGCGTCCAGGGGCCTGCGAGCTTCGATCTCATGTGGAATAGTTCAGCCGGAACTCAGCCGGCGCAAATATTCGGCGAGATTGGGCTGGAGGGCGACGAGGTTCGGGCGGCGTTCCTGAACCATCCCATCTCACAAGTGCGTGGAGCCTTGAATCTCATCGGGAGTGCGGAAGAACTCACTATCAATTCTGCGGAGGCCTTTGGCGGCCGATGGAGCGGCACACTTACATTGTCACCGCTCGCTGGAGACACTCGATTCTCGCTGAGAACGGATCGGCTCAACGCTGAAGATTTGGATCGCTGGCTCAATCCGCGCTGGCGCCAGGGATTTCTGGGAAGCGTGCTTCCGTTCCTCAGCTCGAACGGCCCGGAGAAGATTCCTTCCACCTTGCGCGCTTCCGGACGCCTGAGCGTGGACGATTTTGCGTTTTCGCGATTTGTAATGGAGCATCTGAGCGGCAACTTGGAGCTGGACCAGCGGCAGATTGATTTTCAGGACGTGGAGGCTGATTTCAGCGGCGGGAAAGTCACCGGCAGCCTGAAGGCTGATCTTCGCGGGTTGCCCGCTTACAACGTTAGCGCGCGCCTGGCAGGAATCAATCTCGCATCATTGACAGCGGGATCTCCGACGCTGGCGCGGCAATTTTCAGGAATCGCATCGGGCGAGATTGATGCCGAAATGCACGGCGTCGGGCGGGATGCGCTGGTCGCGTCATTGGGGTGCCGCGGGCGCGCGACTATCCAGCCGGCATCGCTTCAAGGATTCGATCTAGTCGAGTCTTTGCGGGCGGGCGCACGGCGCGGTGGAACGAGCTCGTTTTCAGAAGTGAGCGGCACCTTCTCTTGCCGCGACGAACAGATACAGATGTCCGGCGTGCGGCTTCGTAGCGGCGACGTCTCGATCGGCGCATCAGGCACGGTTGATTTTGCCCGGAATGCCGACATTCACCTTCAGTGGCTGCCACGCGCGAGAAACCAGGTCCGCGCCGAAGGCGATTCTCCCGCCGATGCGGCCGCGTATTTTCTTCGCGGCCCTCTTTTCTCGCCTCGCATCGAGCGTGCAGAAACAACCCCGCGCGAGTGAAACGGAATCTCACAACATTCGGCTGCTCTATTGCAGAATCACTTTGGAGCAAGATTCAGCGAGAAATGGCTGCGAATCCGTCGAGAAAACTGAATAGGAAGCATGCGAGCCGGCGCTACCTTACCGCTGCGCTTGCGATCACTTGTTCAGCGGGCATATTTGGGTTTATGCCCGGCGCCGATCATGACCGGGTGCGGCTTTCACCGCGATTTGCCGTCGGGCAGATTCTGGATTATCAGATCGAGATGAGAAATGTGACGAAGGGACGCGCGACGGGTCTCGTCGAAGATCCGGAGGCGGCGTCGCAGCTTTCGCAGTCAACGACGCTCGTGGTGCGTCTTGAGGTGCTGCACTTAGAGTCCTCTGCGGGGAGCGACATTCCCAAAGTGCGAATTCGTGCCACTTGCCAGAGAGCGGTAGTTACGAATGAGTCTGACGCCTACGATGCTCAGGCTGAGGCGATGGCCGATCAATATCGCAAGCTCGAGGGCCATTCGCTCGAATTTGGCCTCGACCCCGAAGGACATGTCTCGGAGGTCACGGGGCTCGAAGGTGTGTTGCAGGATCCATCGGCGCTGGCGAGTGTTCGCGGATGGCTCGCGAATATTTCTGCCGGCGCGCGATTTCCGAAGAAGGGAATCGTCATCGGCGAGAAGTGGCATTCGGAAGAACCGGTTCCCGGTGCACCGCTTCGAGAGACAGTGTGGCGCGCAGAGTCTACCTATCTTCGAAACGAACAGTGCCGGGCCGCGGGCGGCCAGGCTGGGAGCGCGACCGGCGAGTCGACGTCGCCGCGCACTGACCCGGCGGAGGCCTCGGAACAGGGCGAGAACTGCGCCGTCATTCTGACGCAATTCAAGATTCTCCAGGCGAATCCACACGGCGATCTGACTCCGGCGGACTACCTTCACAATGGTCTTCGGACTTCGGGGGTCTGGACTGGCTCGGGCGAGAGCATGAATTTTGTTTCATTGCATACGGGCTTCGTCGTCAGCGCCACTCAAACCGTCGATCAGGACTTGAATTTTACGATCGCGAGCGCTAGTTCGAGTTCGCGGCTGAACTACACTGGAAACGTGAAGAGCCAGTCACAGATAACCCTGCTGCCGTCCGCGATCAAGAATTAGACTCCCGGCTTTGGTTGACCTCCGATTTGGCACCCGTTTTCATCTCGCCACGCGATTTGACCGCTGCGGTATAATGGACGGCTTGGCATAATGCGTTTCTAAACGTCGGGAGTGACTGTGGGCACGGACTTCAAGCTTTCAAGCGACTACGAGCCGCGCGGCGATCAGCCCCAGGCTATCTCACAGCTTACGGAGGGGATCTCTTCCGGCGACAAGCACCAGGTGCTGTTGGGCGTCACTGGCTCGGGCAAGACATTTACGATGGCCAAAGTCATCGCGCAGATGAATCGCCCGGCGCTCGTGCTAGCGCACAATAAGACGCTGGCCGCCCAGCTCTACCACGAGTTCAAGTCGTTCTTTCCGCAGAACGCCGTCGAGTATTTCGTGAGCTACTACGATTATTACCAGCCCGAGGCTTACGTACCGTCGAGCGACGTTTACATTGAAAAAGAGGCCACCACGAATGAGGAGCTCGACAAGCTGCGCATGAGCGCCACGCGCTCTCTGTTCGAGCGCCGCGATGTGGTGATCGTCGCTTCCGTCTCCTGTATTTATGGTCTCGGATCGCCCGAAGCCTACTACGGCATGCTCGTGATGCTCGAGAAAGGCCAGTCGATCGCGCGCGAAGCGATGCTTCGCAAGTTTGTGGACATTCAGTATGACCGTTCCGAAGACTTGCGCCGCGGCACGTTCCGCGTTCGTGGCGATATTATCGAGATCCACCCACCCTACGAGGATTCAGCCGTACGTATCGAGCTTTGGGGCAGCCAGATCGAGGCCATCCGCCGGATCGATCCACTGACGGGCGAAATCGTGTCGCGCGAATCGGATATCACGCGCATGCCGATTTACCCGAAGACGCACTACGTTCTGCCCGCCGAGCAAAAAGAGCGCGCGATCCAAACAATTCTCGAAGAGCTCGAGTGGTGGCAGGGCGAACTTGAACGAAAGGGAAGAATCGTCGAGTCGCAGCGGGTGCAGCAGCGCACTCACTTCGACATCGAGATGATGCGCACGATCGGCTATTGCCACGGCATCGAGAACTACTCGCGCCATTTGTCGGGCCGGCTGCCCGGCGAGGCACCGCCAACGCTGCTCGATTACGTGCCCTCGGATTACCTGCTGTTCGTCGATGAGTCGCACCAGACGATTCCCCAGGTGCGTGGCATGTTCCACGGCGATCGCGCACGAAAGCAAACGCTGGTGGACTACGGCTTCCGGCTCCCATCGGCGCTCGACAACCGGCCGCTGACGTTCGAGGAATTCGAGCATCGCATCAATCAGGCCATCTATGTCTCAGCTACGCCGGGGCCCTACGAGTTAACGAAGGCGGGCGGAGTGATCGCGGAGCAAGTGATTCGGCCAACGGGGTTGGTGGATCCTGAAGTCGAAGTGCGACCGGTCAAGGGCCAAGTGGACGATCTGCTCGAGCAGATTCGCGCGCGCGCTGAGAAAAACCAGCGGGTGCTGGTTACGACGCTGACGAAACGCATGTCGGAAGACCTGGCCGAATACTTTACGGAAGTGGGCGTGCGCTGCCGGTATTTGCATTCGGAGATCGAAACGCTCGAGCGGGTAAAAATCTTGCGGGATCTGCGACGCGGAGAATTCGATGTGCTGATTGGAATCAACCTGCTGCGCGAAGGCCTCGATCTTCCCGAAGTTTCGCTTGTGGCAATACTGGACGCCGATAAAGAAGGCTATTTGCGTAGCGCGACTTCTTTGGTGCAGACGATCGGGCGCTGCGCACGTCATCTCGAAGCGCGAGCGATTCTCTATGCCGACAGGATGACGGATTCCATGCGCATCGCCATTGGCGAGACGAATCGTCGCCGCGCCAAGCAGCAGGCTTACAACGTGGAGCACAACATCACGCCCGAATCGATCATCAAGAGCGTGGATATGCAATTGGCGAGGATTGTGGAGGCGGATTATCTGACTGTGTCGGCGGATGATGTGGCGGTTGACGCTCTCGCCAGCGAAGAAGATCTGCGCCGTGCGATCGAGCAGCTCGAAGGGCAAATGCGCGAGGCCGCGAAGAAATTCGAGTTCGAGCGGGCCGCGTCTCTACGCGATCGCGTTCGAGCGCTTCGCCAGCGCGATTTCACGGCCATCTTCAGCGCGTCGCCGATAGAAATTGAACCTGCCGGCTCTGAGGGCGGCCCGAAACCGCCAAGCGCTGCCTCTACCGCGGCGGTTGGCGACGAAGCAGTGGCGCCGCCCACGCCTGCTCCGAAGGCCGCCAAGCGCGCGAGGAAGTAGCGCGCGTCACGCCTCAGACCATCCCTTTGCGCAGCTCGCGAAGCGGATAAAAAGTCCCGCGCCATACGATGCCGCCGCGCCAGAGCGTGCCAATCATCGCGCGCAAGCTCATGTAGATGAATACGGCGGCGCCGATCGGGTGAGTGAGTCCGTAGAGCGCGGGTTCATTAGTGTCCTGAACGAACCGCCCTTCGATTAACACCGCGACGGCACATGCGACTGCGCAGGCAGCGCGCGCCCCTCCCGCCGTAAACCACACGGCGATGAACGGCAAGATGCTCAGCACGAACACGCCGGAAATTGACAGCAGCACATTCCAGACGCTGAAACCGTATCCGGCGAATATGTTTTTCATCAGCCCTCGAACCACGTTGAGGAATCCATCGTGCCAGCGAATCTGGACGTATTGCTGGCTGGTTGCGAGGCCGGAGCGAAATCCTCCCAGCTTGATCAATTTCGCGAGCTTGATGTCGTCGACGACTTCCAAGGCGAGCTTGCGATGCATTCCGATCGCTTCATAGACGGAACGTCGCACAAGTTGAAAGGCGCCGACTCCGAAATAGGTTTTGCTCTTGGGATCGCTGACTCTCCACGGCTGGAAGCCGAGCGCAAATCCCAAACCGAGATATGCGACGGTGGTAACTTCCCAGAACCCGCGTAGCTCGAGCGCCGCGAGCAGAGTCAGATGATCCCATTTCTTATCAATCGCCAGAGCGAGCGTGCGGCGGAGCAAATCGGGCGAATACCGGACGTCGGCATCCGTGAACACCAGCCACTCACCGGAGGCGCGCTCGTAAGCCGTTTGCAGGGCGTGCGGCTTTCCAAGCCAGCCCGCGGGCAAGTCCGTGACGTGAACGACTTTCAGTCGGGCATCGCGCCGCGCGAGATCATCCAGGATCTTTCCCGTAGCGTCTTGCGAGCGATCGTTCACCGCGATGATTTCGAAATCCGGATAATCGAGGGCCAGCCACGACTCGACCGCCGCGGGCATTTTTTCCGCTTCGTCGCGAGCGCCAACCAGAATTGAGACGCGGGGGAGATTTTCGCTACTCGCCGGCGTTACATCAGAAAGGCGCGGAACGCTAGCCATGCCGCGCCATGCGCGAATGCCTTGAATGAGCCAGCCGAGAGCGATGAAACTGAAGAATACGGTTGCGAAAGTGTGCAAGCTGAATAATTTCCTGAGCGGCGGACAGCCGAACCAGCTATCCTATCATGCGCGATGGCGTTGACTGTGGCGATTGTGGGCGGCGGGCGCGTGGGATGCGGTCTTGGTCGCCGCATGAGGGAGTTGGGCTGGCGGATTGGCGCGGTCGTGACGCGCTCGCGTGCGACGGCGCGCCGGGCCGCGCTCGCGATCGGCGGGGGCGTCGCTCATGGCGGACTCACGCGCCAGGCGGTAGGCGCCGATCTCATTCTCATCGCCACGCCCGACGATGCAATCGAGAATGTGGCGCGCGATTTGGCGGGGATTGGCGGCAGTGAATGGCGCGGGAAAATCGTTTTGCACACGAGCGGGGCGCTTGATCGAACTGCACTCGGGGCGCTGGCCGAACTGGGCGCGTCGACCGGCTCGATTCATCCGCTGCAGACGTTTAGCGGTCGGGGCGTTCCCGAGCTGGACGGCGTCGTTTTCGCAATCGAAGGCGACCGACGCGCGCTGCGGACGGCACGAAATATCGCGCGATCGCTCGGCGGCGTTCCAGTGGTGGTTGAAGGGGCGCACAAAGCGGCGTATCACGCCGCGGGCGCGATGGTCGCGGGGCAGGGACTGGCTCTCGTCGAGGCAGCCACGCGCATCCTGATGAAATCGGGATTCACGCGGCGGCAGGCAGTCCAGGCGCTGCTGCCGTTGATGCGGCAGATGCTTTCGAATTTCGAGCGGCACGGGCCGCGCGTGGCGTGGACAGGACCTCATTCGCGCGGCGATTACGCGACGATCAGGCGGCACCGTGATGCGCTCACGAAATTCCCGCGCGAATATGGCGCTGCCTATCGCGCTTTGACACTGCTCGCGGGCCGCGTGCTGGCCGCAAATGCGGCCGCTGCAGAAAAAGCACTCGAGCGCGCATCGAAGGATACTTAAAGACGGAATTAACAAGGACGAGATTTTCAAGGAGGAAGAGTTTGAGCCCGCTTCGGATACCTGTGGAGACCTCGACGCTGTCGAACGGCCTCCGAGTAGTGGTTTCGCCCGATCATTCGGCGCCAGTAGCTACCGTCGGCGTTTACTATCAGATCGGATTTCGCCTTGAACCTCGCGGACGCAGCGGCTTTGCGCATCTTTTCGAGCACATGATGTTTCAAGGCTCGGAGAATGCCGGAAAGATGGAGCACATCAAGTTGATCAATGCTTCAGGCGGTTTGCTGAACGGCTCGACCTATCACGACATTACGAATTATTTCGAAGCGGTGCCGTCGAATGCGCTCGAGCGGGTACTCTGGCTCGAGGCTGATCGGATGCGCGCGCTCAAAGTGGACGATGAGAATCTGCGAAATCAGCGGGACGTCGTGAAAGAGGAAGTGCGCGTAAACGTTTTGAATCAGCCTTACGGTGGATTCCCGTGGCTTGATTTGCCGCCCGTCGCGTTTCGCAATTGGCCGAACGCTCACAATTTCTACGGCGATTTCGCCGATCTCGATGCCGCGAATCTGGACGATGTGCGATCCTTTTTCCATACTTACTATGCGCCGAATAATGCGGTGCTGTTGATTCTCGGCGATGTCGAGCCGGGAGAATCCTTCGCACTGGCGAAACGCTATTTCGAGAGCATCCCGGCGGGGCCGATTCCGCCGCACGTGGATGCAGTCGAGCCGCTCCAAACCGAAGAGCGGCGCGGCGAGGTTCCCGAGAAATTTGGCCCGCTGCCCGCCATGGCCATCGGCTATCGCGCGCCGGCACGCGGCACGCCGGATTGGTACGCCGCGGGAATTCTCGATCGCATGCTGCATGGAGGACGCGCTGGCCGCGTTTACCGCCGACTGGTTCTCGAGCGCCAGATCGCCGTTGAAGTCTCCGGCGGCATCAATCATTCCTCCGGCGATCTCTTCGATTACAACGGGCCGACTCTGATGATCACGACCATTTATCACAAGCCCGAGTATTCCTCCGAACAGACAATCGCTGCCTTCGAAGAAATTATGGGAGAGATTCGCGATCGCGGCATCGACGAGGACGAACTGCGCCAAATTCAGGTGAAATTCCGCTCCGATTTTTACTCCCACCTTGAAGGCGGAATGGGCGCTCACATGCCGCGCTTCGGATTGATGCACTATCTGGCCTGCTTCACGCTGTTCGATAACGATCCGCAACTTATCAACTCGGTCCTCGACCGTTTCCTGGCGGTCACGCCGCAGCAGGTGCGCGAAATCGCCGGCAAAATGCTTGTGCCGCAGCAACGCTCCGTTCTCATCCGCCGCCCGGTGGGCAAGGGAGGCGCACAATGAGTTCCACACTTATCGAGACGCCAAAATCCGGCCCGACGAAGGCGCCGCCGCTCGGCCCGGAGCGCCCTGTCGCCTGGCCGAAACGCGCTATGCGCACGCTCGCGAATGGCATGCAGGTGGTGCTGGTCGAGACGCACTGGGTGCCGAAGATCACGGCCGAGCTCTTTTTCCGCAGCGGCAACGCGGTTACGGCGGCTCGCGCTCCGGGACTTGCCGAAATCACCGCGTCCGTTGTGCGCACGGGAACGGCCAATCGGGATAGCCAAGCCATCGAGGAAAATCTTCGCCACATGGGCGCGGATCTCGGCACCAGCGCTGGCGCCGATACCAGCGCAATCTCTATTTCTGGGCTCGCGGAATCGGCCGACGGCTTACTCGCGATGCTCGATGATCTCGCGCGCCACGCTTCGTTTCCCGCGGACGAATTTGAGCGTGTGCGCCGCCAGAAACTCGAGGAACTGCGAATCGAACGTACTACTCCCGCATTCATCGCCGCCGAACGGCTGCGGCACGTGCTTTTCGGTGCGCATCCCTACGCCATCGTTGCGCCGAGCGAATCGCAGATCGAATCGTACCGGCGGGAGCAATTGCAGGAGTATTACGACGGGCATTACGTGCCGTCCGATGCGTTGCTTGTGATCGTCGGAGATTTCAACACTCCGGCGATGTTCGAATTGATCGAGAAGACCTTCGGGCAATGGAGCGCGCCGTCGCCGGTGAAACCGTCGAATCCGGTGCCGCCTGCGCTCCACGGCCGGCAAGTTCATCTCGTGCACCTTCCCGGAAGCGTGCAGACCGATGTGCTCGTCGGCAATCGCGCCATCACCCGGCTCGATCCCGATTGGTACCGGCTGGGGCTGGCGAACTCGATTTATGGCGGCGCTTTCAATTCGCGGCTTGTCATGAACATTCGCGAGCAGAAGGGCTACACGTACAGCCCCCGCAGTGGAATCTCGGCTCTGCGCGAACACGGCTACTTCACGGTGCATGCGGCCGTGCGCAACGACGTGGTTGCGGCGACGCTCACCGAAATGTTTTACGAGATGGATCGCATGCGATCTCTTCCGGTGGGCGACGATGAACTTGCCGACGCGCGGAATTATATGACCGGCGTGTTTTCGCTCGGCGTGGCCACGCAAGACGGGATGATTGGCCAGCTGTCGACCGTCTATCTGAATCGCTTGCCGGATGATTATCTCGAGACGTATCGCGAGCGCATCCGCTCACTTACGAGCGCGGATGTGCTAGCTGCGGCGAGACGGCATTTTGATTCGGCCAACGCGCAGATCGTGATCGTAGGAGACTGCGGGCAAATCGGCGAACAGGCGGCGCTCTTCGGCGAAGTGACGCAATATGACACGCAGGGTAACGAAATCTAGCGCAAGCGCCACGCGTGAACGCAGGAAGGGTTTCTGGGCCGCGGTTTGCGTCGCGCTCGTTTTGACCAGCGGATTGCTCGCGCGTGCCCAAGCCAAGAAGCATCCTCCGGCAGAACCCCTGGACCTGAATACCGCAACCGCGGAAGAACTTCAGCAATTACCTGGCGTCGGCCCAGCAATGGCGAAAGCAATTGTGGATTTTCGCCAGAAGAGCGGGCCGTTTCGGCGCGTCGAGGAGTTGTTGGCGATTCGGGGAATTACGAAGCAGCGGCTGGAAAAGATTCGGCCTTACGTGAAGATCGTGCCGCCCGATTCGAAAAAGCCAAGCTGACGGTCCTGAAGCTTCGGTGTCTAATTAGCGCCCTTGCAACTGCCCACGCTGCGACTACCGGTCATGCGGCAGTCGTTACGTCGTCTGATGCGACTTGCGTGCCGGGCCGGCGCCCAGTGCCACTTGGTCCGCGATCTCCAATCCATAGCCTTCGAGCGCGACGACTTTTTTGGGATGGTTGGTCAGCACGCGAATCCGCTGCAGCCCGAGATCGATGAGGATTTGCGCGCCGATTCCGCTCTCACGCTGAATCAGCCGTTGCCGGTTCAAATCGCGATCGATGTCACGGCGCGAGTGCACGAGAATGGCTGGCAGCGCGCTCTCCTCGCCAGCGGAATCAATCCGGAAACCGCGTCCGGTGTGATGCAAATAAACAAAGACTCCGCGGTCCTCGCGGGCAATCTTTTCGAGCGAGCGATCGATAATCTCATTGCAATCGCAGTCTGTGGATCCGAACACGTCCCCGGTCAAGCAGTGGGAGTGCACGCGAACGAGCGGCGCCTGATCGCCCGCAAGTTCGCCGCGAACCAGGGCTACGTGCACTTCGCTATCCACGTCGCTCGAATATGCGATCATGCGGAAAGTTCCATGGCGTGTGGGCAGCACGGATTCAGCGATGCGCCGCACGTAGCGCTCATGCTGCATGCGGTAGCGAATCAGATCAGCGATGGTGAGAAGCTTCAGCCCATGCTCGCGGCAGAATTCGATAAGCTGCGGAGTGCGCGCCATCGTTCCATCGTCGTTCATGATCTCGCAGATGACACCCGCCGGATCGAGCCCCGCGATGCGCGCCAGATCGACAGACGCCTCGGTCTGTCCTGCGCGAACAAGCACGCCGCCGCGCCGCGCGCGCAGAGGGAAAATGTGTCCCGGCCGCGCGAGATCTTCGGGCCGCGTATTGATGTCGGTGGCAGCGAGAATCGTCGTCGCGCGATCGGCGGCGCTGATTCCAGTTGTAGTGCCGCGGCGCGCATCTATCGATTCGCAGAAAGGCGTACCGAAAGCTGAAGTGTTCTTCGGCGACATCATGGTGAGATGAAGAGCGTCGCAGCGCTCTTCGGTAAGTGCCAGACAAATGAGCCCGCGGCCGAACTTTGCCATGAAATTGATCGTCTCGGGCGTAACTTTCTCCGCCGCCATGGTCAAGTCGCCCTCGTTTTCGCGGTCTTCATCGTCCACGAGGACGATCATGCGGCCCTGGCGGATTTCTTCTACCGCTTCTTCGACTGTCGCGAAGCGAGCATCCTGTTCTGTCATCTCAGTGGCCCCAATATCGAAATAAATGAAAGAATATGGCGCCCATAAACCCGGCGCCAGGAATCGTGAGAACCCAGGCCCAAACGATTCGCCGCGTCACGCCCCAACGAACCGCCGAAAGGCGGCGCGATGACCCAACACCAGCGATCGCGCCGGTAATCACGTGCGTCGTGCTAACCGGTATCCCCGCGTGCGCAGTAGCAATGATCGTCAGCGCAGCCGAAGTCTCCGCCGCAAAACCGCCGAAGGGATTCAGCTTCGTAATTCTCTGGCCCATCGTTTTCACGACGCGCCACCCGCCCGCCATGGTTCCTCCGGCGATCGCGAGGTGACAACAAATAATAACCCAATACGGGACATGATAGTCCGGGAGCACGCGTCCGGCCACGAGCGCCGCGGTGATAATTCCCATGCCCTTTTGCGCGTCGCTCGTTCCATGGCCGAAGCTGAACGCTGCCGCAGAAACCAACTGCAATCTTCGGAACCACTGGTCCACGTAGCGGGGCGTCATGCGTCGCACCACCCAACTTGTCAACACCGTGACAATCGCTCCCGCGGCCATCCCGATGAACGGCGCAACGAAAATGAATATTACTGGCAGCACCCAGCCGGGCAACTGCAGCGCGCGGATTCCGGCGGCTGCGACTGCCGCGCCGCCATATCCGCCCATCAGCGCGTGCGACGAACTGCACGGAATGCCGAGCCGGATCGTTGCGTAATTCCAGATGATCGCTCCGAAGAGGCCAGCCAGTATGACGTGTTCATCCACGAACTTCAGATTCACCAGGCCGGTTCCCATGGTCTTGGCCACAGCCGTTCCGAATACAAACGCGGCGATGAAATTCCAGAACGCAGCCCAGGCAACCGCCCATGTAGGCCTTAAGACGCGCGTCGATACCACCGTCGCGATGGAACTGGCCGCGTCGTGCCATCCGTTTGTAAATTCAAAGACCAGCGTGATGAATACGATCAGGACGAGGATGCGGAAGTTATCCACGCAGCGGCTCCCTCAGGATGCTTTCCTGCGAGACATCGCAGCGTCATTCGCGCGCCTGGCGGCGGAGGCGCTCATGCGTTCTTCAGCGTGACCGTTTCGATCACGTTCGCCACGTCCTCCGATTTGTCCGCGGCGAATTCCAGCAGCTCGATAATCTCTTTCCATTTGATGATCTGGAGAGGATCTTTTTCCTGGTCGAAGAGATCGGCGATGAGTTTCCGGCTTACGCGGTCGGCTTCGTTTTCCAGGCGGTTGATCTCGATGCAGTGATCGAGGATGTGATCCTGATGTTCCAAGACGCGGATTGCCTCGACGATCTCTTTGCTGGATTTCATCACCACTCGCGCCAGGTCGGCAACGCCAGGACGGATGGTCGTCACGTGATAGGTGACCAGGCGCGTCGCGGCCGCGTCGAGCAAGTCCACCACGTCATCAATCTTGGTTGAAAGTTCGTGGATATCTTCTCGATCGAAGGGCGTAATGAAGGTTTGATTCAGCCGAGTGATGATGTCGTGCGCGATGGTATCACCGGCATGCTCGAATCGTTCTACGCGGTCTGCTCCCGCCGCCGGATTGTCGTAGTGCTCAAGCAAATCGACCATGGCCTGCGCGGCCTCATGAACATTCTCCGCCTGCCGGAGAAACATCTGGAAGAAGGTCGGGTCGCGCGGCAGAAGCTTGCTCAACAGTCCGGGCATGCCGGTAAATCCTCCGTGAGACTTTTAGGGAAGGCCAGACTATATCGGAACGACCCGGCGGACGCAAGCCGCAGAAAATGGAAAGGGCGCCTCGGCCGGAATGGCTGAGGCGCCCTTTAAGTATCTGAAGCGATTAAGGTTATCGGTCGAGCGGTCTAGTACATTCCGCCCATGCCGCCAGCGCCAGGCGCGCCTGCAGCAGCCTTCTTGTCGTCTTCCTTGATCTCCGCGACGAGCGCTTCCGTCGTAAGCATCAAGGCGGCGATGGAAGCCGCATTCTGCAGTGCCAGGCGAGTCACCTTGGCCGGATCGATTACGCCGGCCTTGACTAGATCCGTGAAGTCACCCGATTCCGCGTTGAAGCCGAAGGTATCTTCCTTCGACTCGCGGACGCGGCCAACCACCACGGCGCCTTCGTGTCCCGCATTGAACGCAATCTGCCGCATCGGCTCCTCGAGCGCCCGCTTCACGATGTTGACGCCAATGGCCTCATCATCGTGCAGCTTTAGCTTCTCGAGCGCCGCGATGCAACGCACCAGCGCCACGCCGCCGCCGGGAACGATTCCTTCCTCGACAGCCGCGCGCGTAGCATGCATGGCATCTTCGACGCGAGCCTTCTTCTCTTTCAGTTCGGTCTCGGTAGCCGCGCCGACCTTGATCACCGCGACGCCGCCCACGAGCTTGGCCAAACGCTCCTGGAGCTTCTCGCGATCGTAATCCGAGGTCGTGTCCTCGACTTGAGCGCGGATCTGCTTGACGCGGCCCTCGATCTCGGAAGGCTTGCCGCCGCCTTCGACGATCGTGGTGTTGTCCTTGTCAATGGTGATCTTCTTCGCCCGACCGAGGTCTTCCATCTTGACGTTTTCGAGCTTGATGCCGAGGTCCTCGGTGACGGCCTTGCCGCCCGTCAATGTCGCGATGTCCTCGAGCATAGCCTTGCGGCGATCGCCAAAGCCCGGAGCCTTTACGGCCGCACACTGCAGCGTGCCGCGCAACTTGTTCACCACGAGTGTTGCGAGCGCTTCGCCCTCAACGTCCTCGGCGATGATCAGCAGCGGCTTGCCGGTCTTGGCAATCTGCTCGAGCAAAGGAAGCAAATCCTTCATCGAGCTGATTTTCTTTTCGTGAATCAGAATGCGGACATCTTCGAGCGCGCACTCCATCCGCTCCGGATCCGTGACAAAGTAGGGCGAGAGATAGCCACGGTCGAACTGCATACCTTCCACGACTTCGAGTGTCGTCTCCATCGTCTTGGATTCCTCGACGGTGATGACGCCATCCTTGCC